>NZ_JBLWTA010000002.1:0-417951 GCF_048270365.1 Celeribacter sp. | reverse complement strand
GGTCGCGATGGGCGAGGCCGAGGGTCTTGTGAAAACCGTGTTCGACGCCAAGACGGGCGAGCTTTTGGGCGCGCATATGGTGGGCGCCGAGGTGACGGAAATGATCCAGGGCTACGTGATCGGGCGGACGCTCGAGACGACGGAAGAAGAGCTGATGAACACGGTCTTCCCGCACCCGACGATGTCGGAAATGATGCACGAATCCGTGCTGGCAGCTTACGGACGGGCGTTGCATATTTGAGGGGGTGAGGGTGTCAGGCGTCTTGCATGTAAAGCGTCAGACGCTTGGCGGCGTTCTTGAGATGGGACGCCGCCGCCTCACGCGCGCGCTCGGCATCTCCGGCCTCGTGCCCTCAATGATCGTGGCGCAGAACATTCATATGGGCGACATCGTGACCCGCCGCCCGCTGGCCTGACCACCGCGGGCGGGCAGCAGAAGATCACCGAAGAATGGTCGAAGCTTTTGCAAATCCGGGCGATCAATCCGAATGCGAAGATTGTCGAACTGTCGGGTGGCTCGGACCGGATTCTCGTGAGCCGTCTGGGCCGCGTGGTCGAGGAGTTCAGCCCCTCGGATGCCACCGAAGAAAAGATCATGTACGCGGCTGTGCACTGATCCTGCCAATTTAAGTAGTTGAAATAAAAAGCCCCTTTCTGCCGTTGATTTGCGTCATTGCGGGATGGGGCAAAATGGTTAAACTTATTCTATGGGCCTTTGCCATGCGTGGCGGGGCGGTGACAGCATTGTCACGCAGGTCATGGACTGGCCCCGGGAGGGAAAAACCATGTCCATATATCACACAAAAACATCTGTAAAATTGCGCCAGTCGCGCGATCAAAACACCTATCGTCGCGGTTCGCGCGGCCAAACGTGGACCGCGCGTGCGGGGCTTTTGCTGGGCGCCGGGCTGTGTGTGTTCGGGGCCGCCGCAGTGGCGCAGACGCCCGCGGCCTTTGATCTGGATGCGGCGCAGACCGCGCTTTGGTCGGAGCCCGACGCCGATCAAGTCGCCACGTTGCAAGCCGATCTCGAGGCCGCAGCCGCCTCAGGCGATGTCGCCGCGCAGCATCTGTTGGGGCAACATCTGCTCAACGGCTGGGTCCTGCCTCAGGATGTGCCGCGTGGGTTGTCGCTGCTCGAAACGGTGGCTGAAACGGGCCATGTCGGCGCTTTGACCGATCTGGGTCAAGCCTATCTTTGGGGCACAGCTTTGCCCGCCGATCCGGATGTCGCCGTGCCCTATCTGGAACGCGCCGCCGCAGGGGGCGGCACGGAGGCACAGCGTATCTTGGGCGAGCAAATGATCGGCGGCTGGGTCCTGCCGCGTGATGTCACGCGTGGTCAGGCCTATCTTGATCAAGCCATCGCGGGCGGCGATGTCGAGGCACGGATCGCGCTCGGCAAACTCCAGCTTTACGGCATCGGGGTGCCCAAAGATAAGGCGGCAGCGCTGGCGCAATTCGAAGCCGCCGCAGAGGCTGGCAACGGTCACGGATTGGTCGCCTATGGCGACGCCCTGATGTGGGAGTTCACCGACCCACCGCGCGCCGAGGCCCTGTTGCAACGTGCAGGCGAGATGGGCGCCTCTGAGGCTTGGGTCTCTCTGGCGCGGGGTGCGATGTATGGCTACCTCGGCGGCGGGTCCGTGTCGCGGGCGAAATTCGACGGCTATGCCGAAAAGGCGCTGAGCGCGGGCGAGGAGGACGTCGCGGTGCTTGAGGCCACGCGTCAGATGTGGGGTATCAACATGCGCGCCAGCGGGCCGGAGACGATTGCGATCCTGCGAGAGGCCGCCGAGGGTGGCAATGCCGCTGCCGCGCGGTTCCTGATCGAGCTTTTGCGGGACGGCAACGGCCTGAACCTGCGCCGGGACCGCGAGGAGGCTGTGGCGGCACTCGACCGGTTCGGCCCGCTTCTGTCCGACAAGGAACAGGCGCAATATGCGCTGACGCTGCGCGCGGCGGCGGCGCGCACGCCCAAGGCCTATGCGCCGGTGGCCGCCGGTTACGCGGCGCATCCCGAGCTGCATTCCGGCTGGTTCGCACAGGAACTTTTGAAGGCCAATCCCAATGTCGCCGTTTATATCCTGCAAAAGCAATTCGCCGAAGAGGGCCTCTACCGTGGGGCGCTGGATGGGTTTGCGACCCGCCAGACATTGCGGGCAGTCTACAAGGCCTGCCTCGGGTTGGATCATCCCGAACGCTGCAACGACAGCGTCATGCGGTCGGACATTATGGGCGCATTGCTTGTGAACTGAAAAAGCATCCTCGTGTTCCGGATGGGATCAATCGCCTGCCTCCACAATCTGGAGGCAGGCGTTTTTTTGCATTTTAAACTGGGAGCGTTTGGGGCCAAAGTCATCCCGATGATCGCCGTCATCGGGATGGAACAGTGCAGTGTGTCAGTGTCTGTGACTGATTCTTGCGCAGATGCGGATCAGGCTTTTCAAAAATTTTAACCAAGATTTCCGCTGCGACATTGATAGCGCATGACAACCATTGGGATGAAAAGTGAAACATATACATCCTTAAGGTTGTGCATATCAAAATAGAACAACCTATTGGGTCAAAACTGTCTGAAAAGTTGCTTTGTGTCATGGCGGGCTGATGTAAGTTAACGGATACTTAACCATCCAGCGACCCGTCGATGGACTAACCAAGTTGACCGGCTCGTGTCGCTGAGAGTGACAAGGAGGGAATACTATGGGGGGAACCAGAATATTCCGGCCGGATTTCGAAAAACTCGAAACAGGCGCGACGGCAAAGACGGTCGTTATCGCTGGTGGGGCTGGGTTCATTGGGTCTAATTTAAGTCATCGTTTGATCGCAGAGGGCAGCAGGGTCATTTGCATCGACAATATGGAAACGGGGCGCCATGAGAATATCGCAGGGCTTCTGACGCATCCGAATTTCGTCTTTTTCTTGCATGACATCTTGGACCCGTTCCGGGTCGAGGGGCCGGTCGACCGGATTTACAACATGGCCTGCCCGGGCTCGCCGCCGAAATACCAACGCGACCCGATCCACACCTTCAAGACCTCTGTGTTCGGTGGGCTGAACCTCTTGGAAGTGGCCGAGGAAAAAGGCGCGCGCATTTTGCAAAGCTCGACCTCCGAGGTCTACGGCGATCCCGATATTTCGCCCCAGACGGAGACCTATCGCGGCTGCGTCAACACGGTCGGTCCGCGGTCGTGCTACGACGAGGGCAAACGCGGCGTCGAGACGCTGTTTCACGAGATGCACGAACGGCGCGGTGTCGACACGCGGATCGCGCGGATTTTCAACACCTACGGCCCGCGCATGGACCCCGAAGACGGACGCGTCGTGTCGAATTTCGTGATGCAGGCGCTGATGGGCAAGGATCTGACGGTCTATGGCAACGGCGGGCAAACCCGGTCGTTTTGCTACATCGACGATCTGTTGAGCGGGCTGATGGCCTTGATGGAGGGCGACGATCCTCTGGGGACGATTTTCTCCCCGGTCAATCTGGGCAATCCCGGCGAATTCACCATTCTGGAATTGGCGGAAACAGTGTTACGCATGACCGGATCGCAGTCCGAAGTGGTCTACCGCGACCTGCCGATCGACGATCCGCATCAACGCTGCCCGGATATTTCGCGCGCCAAATCCATTCTGGATTGGGAGCCGAAAATCTCACTCGCAGACGGGCTCATCCCGACCATCGCCTATTTCAAAGGAGAGATCTCGGGGCGTCAGACCTTTGCGACACGGAGTGTGGCGTGATGACAGAGCTCAAGCCCTCGATCCTCGTGACGGGCGGCGCAGGCTACATCGGCAGCCACGCCTGCAAGGCGCTTGCCCAGGCGAGCTTTCGCCCCGTCGTCTATGACAACCTCTCGCGCGGCCATGCCGATGCGGTCAAATGGGGCCCGCTCGTTGTGGGCGAGCTTCATGACACCGCGCGTCTGCGCGAGACGCTCCGGCGCGAAAACATCCGGGCGGTGATCCATTTCGCAGCACTCGCCTATGTCGGCGAGAGCACGCAAGAGCCGGGGCGCTATTACGACAACAACGTCGGCGGGATGATTTCTCTCCTGACGGCGATGCGCAACGAGGGCGTGGATAAGATCGTCTTTTCCTCGAGTTGCGCCACCTACGGCACGCCCGAAGCACAGCCAATCACCGAAGACATGCCGCAGGTGCCGATCAACCCCTACGGGCGCACCAAGCTGATCTGCGAATGGATGCTGCAAGACGAGGAACAGGCCACGGGTCTCAACCACGTCGCGCTGCGCTATTTCAATGCGGCAGGCGCCGATCCCGATGGCGAGATCGGCGAGCGGCACGATCCGGAGACCCACCTGTTGCCACTGGCCTTGTTAGCAGCTCAAGGCGGTGGTGAGGGTGCAGTGGAGCTGTCGGTCATGGGGACAGATTATCCCACGCCCGATGGCACCTGCATTCGCGACTATATCCATGTCACCGATCTGGCCCGCGCGCATGTTCTGGCGCTGGGGCATCTCATGGACGGGGGCGCGAGCCTTGCGCTCAATCTCGGCACCGGCGAAGGCCAATCGGTGCGCGATGTCATCGCCTCGGTCGAACGCGTCACGGGGGCTAAGGTGGCCTACCACGACGCCCCGCGCCGGGCGGGCGATCCGCCGGAGCTGCGCGCCGATCCCTCGCGGGCCGAGGCCGAGATCGGCTTTCGCGCCGCCTACCGCGACCTCGATACGATCACCGCCCATGCCGCGCCCTGGTTCGGGTTTTCGGACTTTGAACGTGCGCCTTTGGGATTAAAGGACACAGGCTGATGACACGCCGAAGAGCCCATCCCGCGACCCTGAAACGCCCGATGTTGGCGCCGATGCTGCGCGGGTGGATGGCCGTGAAATACTATCTGATCGCCGGTCTCTGGATCGTCGCGGCGGGATGGTTCTGGACTTGGTGGCTGCAACCGCATCACATGGTCGGGCCTTTGCGCTATTGGGGGGTGACGGCGGCGATGGTCTGGATCTGGGGGATGCAGCTCTATTTTGTGCTGATCTTCCTGCAGGCCCGCAAATCGGTGGCGCTCGACCCGCAGCCGGGGCAATGGCGCGTCGCGATGATCACCACGAAAACGCCCTCGGAAAGCTTTGCCGTGGTGCGCGAGACGCTGGAGGCGATGCTGGCGCAGGATTATCCGCATGACACCTGGCTTGCGGATGAGGCCCCGGATGATCAGACGCGGGCGTGGTGCGCGGCGCATGGTGTCAAACTGTCGACCCGCAAAGACGTGGAGGCGTATCACCAGGCCACATGGCCGCGCCGCACCCGCTGTAAAGAGGGCAATCTGGCCTATTTTTACGACCATTGGGGCTATGAGGATTACGACATCGTCAGCCAACTCGACTCGGATCACGTGCCTCGGCCCGGCTATCTGCGCGAGATGCTGCGGCCCTTTGCGGATGAGGCGGTGGGCTATGTCTCCGCGCCCTCGATCTGTTCGGCCAATGCCGACCGAAGCTGGGCGGCGCGCACGCGGCTGTATTCCGAGGCGGCGTTTCACGGCGTGTTTCAGGCGGGCTATTCCTCCGTCCTGACCCCGATGTGCATCGGCTCGCATTACGCCGTGCGCACCAAGGCGTTGCGCGAAGCGGGCGGATTAGGCCCGGAGCTGGCGGAGGATCATTCGACCACCATGCTGATCTCGTCGGCGGGCTGGCGGGGCGTGCACGCGCCCGATGCCATTGCGATCGGGCAGGGGCCGGAGACATTGGCCGATCTCGTGACGCAGGAATTCCAGTGGTCGCGCTCGCTTCTGTCGCTGCTCCTGCGCTACACGCCGCGTTATCTCAAGCCGATGCCCCTGCGGCTCAAGTTGCTTTTTTTGCTGTGCCAAACGTGGTATGTTTTCTTTGCGCTGTCGATGGCGCTCATGTACCTCGTGCCAATTCTGGCCGTGACCTTCGATCTGCAGATCGCGGATGTCACCTATCCGGCCTTTGTCGGCCATGCCTTGCCCGCCATCGCTGTGATGTTCGTCTTTGCCTTGGCGATGAAAGCCGACGGGTTTTTGCGGCCCTTTAAGGCCAAGGTCTTCGCCTGGGAAACCATGCTTTTCGTGATGCTGCAATGGCCCTGGGTGTTCTGGGGCTGTGCCATGGCGGTGCGGGACCGGGTGACCGGGAAATTCGTCGATTTTCGCATCACCCCCAAAGGCGAGACCCAAGGCGCGCCGCTGCCCTCGCGGGTGATTGCCGTCTATGCCGTGCTGGCCATTGGGGCCGCGATCCCGGTGATCACCGTCTCCGATGTTCATGCTGCGCGAGGGTTCTATCTTTTGTCGCTGGTCAATACGGCCGTGTACCTGATCCTGCTGGCCGTGGCGTTTTGCTCGGAACTCAAGCGCGCGTGCGGGGTCCGACACCATATTCGAAAAATACTGGCGCGCGATGTCCCTGTGTTGAGCCTGATCATGGCACTTTTGGGCACAGGGACCATACTGAGGGCGGAGGACAGCGCCAATGCGCTGGCCATCGGCCTCGAGGCGGTGGGAGCCGTCAAGGTGGAATACGTGGTGTCCGGCGCCGGCATGGGCGGTGACGGCGGCATCCGGGTCCGTTTTACACCGTTTTGGGGCGAGGGCTCTCCACGCTCCACAGTCAGGGAGGGAGAACGATGAGACATGAGTTCATCAAAACTGTGAAAGCAATCCTCTATGGGACCGCGATGGCGACGGCTTTAGCCACATCCGCCAGCGCACAATCGGTGCCACCGGGAGAGCTGCCCTTTGGCGTTTATGATCCCGATGGGGACTTCACCGGATTGCAGCCCGTGGTGATCGAGCACCTGTTCCTGCCTTGGGAGGACGTCTTCCTCGACACCCTCTATGATGCCGATGACTATGCACAGGAGCGCAACCGCGCGCTTTTGGTGACGCTTGAACCCTGGACCTGGTCGCGCAGCGAACGCAACACCGCGCGCTACCTGCAAAGCGGGATCGAGAGCGGGCGCTATGACCCCAACATGAAAGCGGTTTGCGATATTCTCGGCACGCTGAAAAGCCCGGTCACGCTGCGCTTTGCCCATGAGATGGATGACGACAACGGTCAGTTCATCTGGGCGGGCTGGGAGCCGGAGACTTATATCTCAAGCTATCGACACATGATCGACGTCTGCCGCGCCTCCGCGCCGAATATCTCGGTGATGTGGTCGCCTTTGGGGGACGAAGGGATGGAGGACTACTACCCCGGCGATGACTATGCCGACATCGTGGGCCTGTCCGTCTTTGGGCTTCAGGCCTGGGATCAGGCGAAATACGGCGGGGATCGTGGCTTTGATGACATCTTTGGTCCGCGCTATGAACGCGCCACACAATTCGGCAAACCGATTGCTGTCGCCGAGCTGGGCTATGTCGGCACGGCGGACTATGTCGAGATGTGGAAAGACAGCGTGCGTGTGGTGAAAGAGGACTATCCGCAATTGGTCGGTGTGGTCTATTTCAACTACCCCGAGGTTTACCCCTGGCCCGAGGGCTTTGGGACGCCGGATTGGCGGATGAAGAACCAGATCCTCGAGTAAGGGCCATGGCGCAGGCTGTGTAAATTTTCGAGAGATTGCGTGAATTTGTGGCGTGCGGAGTGAATTTCCGCACGCCACTTTTGGTTTCAGACTGCTCAATTGCCGTATTTTCGCCGATTTCTGGACACGGAAAAGTAAGACTTGACCTCTAGCTTGGTTTGACGTGACACCTATCGGAAACCTCGATACCGGCGTTCGTCACAGGTTGCGTCGGGCATCATAAAAAAGGCAGAGCAGTCTATGAGTACGACGTCCCTACGCAAGGTTCTTGTGTCCATTTCCATGGCTTCCGCATTGATGAGCGCATCCGTCCTTCATGCCGAAACCGCGCCGGACACCGCGCCTGTGATTGCCCCGAAATCCGTGAAATCCGCCGCAGGCGTCGGCGCCGCGCGTTTTGACTGGTTGGCGAAACCCGCCGCGTCTGAGGCCACTCCGGTGCGTGTTGCCCGCACCCAGATGTTGGGCAGCGGCAGCTGGGTGTGCTCGCCCGCGGGTTTCAATCGCAAATCGCGATGTGTCTCCCGCTGAGGCCGCTGTCCCGCTGGCCTGAGTGATATGTCAAAGCTGCGTTCTCGCGCATCTTTCGGTCTTAATTCGCCTCTTGTGATGATCTTCTTTGCACGCAGCCAAGGACGTTTGGCTGCGTCAATCTGTTTGTGGGCGTGCGGGAGCGAACCTGTTAAGCCATGTCCGAATAACAGATGACTCGTTTTTATAGAGCGCTTTTAGAAACAGACTGCACAGAGATACATATTTCATGACCGATTTTCAAAACAGCCCCGATCTCCAATCTGAAAAGACCGTCACAGGTCGGAACCTCTTCGCCCTGTTTCGCGTCGTCGCTGTGATCGAGGGCGTCACCACCTTGCTGTTGTTCCTTGTCGCCATGCCGATCAAATACGGCCTTGATGACGCCTCCTGGGTCAAACTCATGGGGCCACTGCACGGCTATGCCTTTCTGGTCTATATCGCGCTGATGCTTGTGGTGATGCGCAGGCCGTTCTGGCAGGGGCGGGACCTGATGCGGGCCGCTCTGGCCTCTCTTGTGCCCTTCGGAACCTTCCTCAACGACCCGCATCTCAAACGTCGCGGCCAAGACATCTACTCGAACTGAAACCCGTTTCGGGCGAGGCACCTTGTCCTCTATGCGATGGCGCCCAAGGTGGTATAACGCCTTAGGCTTACATATTCGCATAAGAGGGATGATAGCATGACGCGCAAGGTTGATGTGGCCATTCTCGGGGCAGGCAGCGCAGGGGTCACCGCGCTGTTCACCTTGCTCAGGGCCGGGAAATCCGTCGTTCTGATCAATTCAGGCCCTGAGGGCACCACCTGCGCGCGCGTCGGCTGTATGCCGTCGAAAGCGCTGATCGAAGTGGCCTCGCTCTACCACGCGAAAACCCGTCAGGCGGCGTTCGGGATTGCGGGCACCGAAGGCCTCTCGGTCGATGGCCCCAAAGTCATGGCCCGCGTTCGGGCGATCCGCGACAAACTGGTCAACGGGTTTATCACCCGCACCCACAAACATCTCGACGAGACGCAATTCATCGACGGCCATGCGACGATCACCGGCCCCAATTCGGTCGAGGTGAATGGCGAAACCATCGAAGCGGGTGCGATCATTATTGCCACCGGATCAAGCCCCGTTCTGCCCGCGCCCTTCCGTGCTTTGGGCGACGCGCTTTGGACCACGGACACGTTTTTTGAACAGGCTGACCTGCCGAACTCCGTGGCCATCGTGGGCCTTGGCGTGATCGGCTGCGAAATCGGTCAGGCGTTGGGCCGTTTGGGCGTCGAGGTGCATGGCTTTGACGCGGCCCCTGTGATCGCGGGGATCAAGGACCCTGTGGTGGCCGAGGCCGCCGCGGAGGCGCTGGGGCAGGATATGTCGCTCACTTTGGGTGCGAGTGTCGAGCCGACGCTTGAGGCGGACGGGACGGTCACGATCAAGGCAGGCGACAAGGTCGTGCGGGTCGAGCGGGTGCTCGCGAGCATCGGGCGCCGCCCGAATGTTGCCGGTCTGGGGCTTGAGACATTGGGCGTGGAACTGGATGACAAAGGCATGCCCGCCTACGATCCTGAAACGCTCCAGATCGGCGATCTGCCGGTCTATATGACGGGCGATGTGAACGCCGACCGTCCGCTTTTGCACGAGGCCAAGGACGAGGGCAAAATCGCCGCGCTGAACATCATCGCGGGCGCGCGCAAACCCTTCCGCCGCCGCGTGCCTCTGGCCGTGGCCTTCACCAGTCCACAGATCGCCACCGTTGGCGCCGCCTTCGACACGCTTGACCCGGAGCAGATCGCCGTGGGCACGGCCAAGGCGCAAGACAACGGGCGCTCAAAGGTCAAGGCGGAGACAGGGGGGCTGATCCGAGTCTATGCCGACAAAACCTCGCTGAAACTTCTGGGCGCGACGCTGGCGATTGGCGATGGCGAACATATGGCGCATTGGCTGGCGCTGGCGATTGAACAGGGGCTGACAGTCGATGCCTGTCTCGAAAGCCCGTTCTATCACCCAGTGCTCGAAGAAACGCTCCAGGATGCGCTGATGAGTTGCCTGTCGAACAGCGGGCAGAAATTGCCGCATCCGCCGGGGCTGACGCCGGCATAACCCGAGGCTCCAAAGAAACAGGGTGGTCGCAGCGGCGCTTTCGTGAAACGCTTCTGGTCAAACAGGAGGGGGTTCATGACCGCGCGCAAAGGCATCCTTGCAACCGGCATCGCCGTGATCGCGGCGGTGATCACGCTTGTGCTGCTGTTTCAGGGTGCGGCGATCTATTTCACCGCGCAGGAGCAATCGAAGGCGACGGGGCGTTTGTCGCTTTATCGCTCGACGGTGATTGCCGAGTTGGACCGGTTTTCGCATCTGCCCTATGTCTTGACCCGCGATCCTTACGTGCAGGCCACGGCGGAGGGCGGCGACCGGATCGCGCTCAACAGTCGCCTGCGGGATTTTGCAGAACGCGCGGGCGTCGATGCGATCTATCTCATGGCGCCGGATGGCGAAACGATCTCCGCCTCGAACGCAGGGACGGCGCTGAGTTTCGTCGGACAGAATTACGGGTTTCGCCCCTATGTCCGCGCCGCGCTCGACGGCGGGCAGGGGCGGTTTTACGGCATCGGCGCTACCACCGGCCTGCCGGGGTATTTTATCTCCGACCCGGTGCGCGATGCGGCAGGGCAGGTGATCGGCGTGATCGCGATCAAGCTTGACCTCACCGATCTGGAGGCCGCTTGGCGCGACGGTGGCGAACAGGTGCTTTTGGCCAATGACGAAGGCGTGGTGCTTTTGGCCTCGGATGAAGCCTGGCGCTACACCTTGCTGCGCGATCTGTCCGACGAAGAACGCGCCCGGATCGACAAAAATCGGCAGTTCAGCGGTGCCGACCTGCGTTCGTTGGACTGGGATATTCAAAGCCAGCACGCCGCCCGGATCGGTGGCGAAGAGGTGATCCATCTGGAAACCCATGATTTACCGCATGGCTGGAGCCTGCATTATTTCGCCAGCCGCGAACGCGTCGTGACGCTGAGCTGGCTGGTGACGGCACTGGCCCTTGGGCTCGCGGCCGGCGTGGTGATCCTCTACCAGATGCGGCGCACGGAACGGATCGGCGCGGCGCTCAAACGCTCGGAGGCCGAAGAGGCGGAGCTGCGTCAAGCCAACGAACGTCTGGCCAAAGAGATCGAGGACCGCCGCGCCGCCGAGCGCCGGTTGCAACGCACGCAAAAGGAATTGGAACGCGCCTCGCGTCTGGCGGCGCTGGGCGAGCTGTCGGCCTCTGTGACGCATGAGCTGGGGCAACCGATCGCGGCCCTGAAAAATCATATCGCGGCGGCGGAGATCGGCGGAAAGACCAACCCCGATCTGCTGGCTCGGCTGTCCGGTCTGACCGAACGGATGGAGGGATTGACGCGGCAGTTGCGTTTCTTTGCGCGGCCCGGACAGCGCGGGCTGGAACCGGTGGACCTCGATCTGGCGATGGACGAGGCCTTGGCGTTGGTGGCCCCCAATCTTGCGCAGACGCGCGTGACGCTGACCCGCAAACGTGCGGCGACGCCGGTGGTGATCAAAGGCTCGAAACTCAGGATCGAACAGGTGATGACCAATCTCTTGCGCAACGCCGTGGATGCCATGGAAGAGGAGCGCGACACCCGCCTCGATGTGACTTTAGGCACAGGTCTGGGGGAGGAGGGCGAAGGGATCGGTTGGTTTGAAATCCGCGATACCGGCCATGGGCTTGGCGCGGCCACCCTCGATGAGCTTCAGGAACCCTTTGTCACGCGACGCGCCTCGGGGGCGGGCATGGGGCTTGGCCTCGCGATTTCGGCCAGTATCGTGCGCGAACATGGCGGGCGGATCGCCGCGCGCAACGTCGAGGAGGGGGCGGTGTTTCGGGTCGAATTGCCGCTGGTCGCAGAAGAGGAACATGGGGCGGATGAGCATGGCACGGATGAACATGGGGAGGGCGAGGCATGAGTGAGGCAGGGTTGCGCATTTTGGTGGTTGATGACGACAAGGCGATGCGCACGTCTTTGATGGACCTGCTCACGGCGGCCGGACATGAGGTCGAGGCACTTACGCGCGCCGATCAGGTGGTCGCGCATCTGGCGCAGAGCCTGCCGGACGTGATCCTGTCCGACGTGCGGATGCCGGGGATGTCGGGGCTTGAACTTTTGGCCGCTTTGCCGTCCGAGGCGCCGCCTTTGGTGCTGATTTCGGCCCATGGCGACATCGCGACGGCCGTGCGGGCGATGCAGGACGGGGCCTATTCCTTTGTCGAAAAGCCCTATGAACCACGGCGTCTTTTGTCGATCCTGTCCCATGCAGGACAGCAGCACCGGCTGCATCAAAAGACCGAACGTCTCAAGGCCAGGCTGCGCAATCTGTCGGGGCTGGATAAGGTGTTTCTGGGTCAAGCTGCCGCGACGAAAGCCCTGCGCGAGGAGGTGCTGACGGTCTCCGACAGCCCGGCTTCCGTGCTCTTGGTCGGAGAAACCGGCACCGGCAAGGATGTGATCGCCCATGCGCTGCACGATCTGGGCGCGCAATCGGACGGGCCGTTTGTGGCGCTCAATTGCGCCACCCTGTCGCCCGACGGGTTCGAGCGCGAGATGTTCGGCGTCGAGGGCGGCGCGGCGGGGAAACTGGCCCGCGCGGATGGAGGCACGCTGTTTCTCGATGAGGTCTGCGCCTGTCCCTTGGCGGTGCAAGCCATGCTGTTGCGGGTGCTGGAACAGCGCGAGATCACGCCTCTGGGGGCCAGTCAGCCGCGCAGGCTCAGCTGTCGGGTGATCTCCGCCACCAACGAGGACCCGGAGGCGGCCGTGGCGGCGGGCACGCTCCGGCGCGATGTGCTGCACCGGCTCAACACGGTGCGGATTGACCTGCCGACCCTGCGCGGGCGGCGTGATGACATCCTGATGCTGTTCACGCATTTCGTAGCGGAGTTTGCCCGCATCTATGAGGTCGCGCCGCCCGAACACGATGCCGACGGGCTGGCCATTTTGATGGGCCACGACTGGCCGGGCAATGTGCGGGAGCTGCGCAATGTGGCGGAGCGTTTCGTGTTGATGGCTCGGCGCGGGGCGCCGTCGATGGCGGCGGCGGTGCATGCGGATCAACTGGAGGTGCCCGACACGCTGCGCGAGGCGGTGGCGGCCTTTGAGCGCGAGGTGATCGCGCGGGCCCTGCGTGCCAAAGAGGGTCGAATGGATGCGGTGGCCGAAGCGTTAGGGATCGGGCGGCGGACGCTCAATGAAAAGATCGTCAAGCTGGGGCTCGACAAGGAGGCGCTTTTGTAAGGCGAAAGCTCTGCGGAAATCCGCAGGGCGCGGGCGCGTCAGCTTGCAGATTCCTTCATAGGGAAAACGGCAAAGCCGGTGCATAGTTCGACCAGACACATCAAAATGTCTTGGGAGGACATCATGAATAAGGTTTTGGGACGTGCGGCGATGGCCGCGCTTTGCGTTGGCTTTGCGACCGAGGCGATGGCCACGGAGTGGAACGTATCGCTTTGGGGCAAACGCCGCGCTTTCACCGAAAATGTCGAGAAAATCGCGGAGCTGGTCTCCGAGAAGACCGACGGTGCATTCACCATGAACATCTCTTATGGCGGCCTGTCGAAGAACACCGAGAACCTCGATGGTATCTCCATCGGCGCTTTCGAGATGGCGCAATTCTGCGCGGGTTATCATCCGGACAAGAACCCCTCGATCACCGTGTTGGAATTGCCGTTCCTGGGCATCGACAACCTTGAGTTGGAGCGCGATGTCGCGATGGCGGTGTACAACCACCCGGCGACGGTCGAGGACCTCGCGCGTTGGAACGCCAAGCTTTTGATGCCGACACCGCTGCCGCAATACAACCTCGCAGGCGTGGGCGAGGCGCCGCATTCCATCGATGATTTCGCCGGTCTCACCGTGCGCGCCACCGGCGGCATCGGCGCGGCCATGTCCGCCTCGGGCGCTGTGCCGACCTCGATGTCCGCAACTGAGGTGCGTCAGGCCATGGACAGCGGCGTGATCCGCGCCGCCGCCTTTGCGCCGCACGCGCATATGTCCTTTGGCACGGCGGAAATCGCAACATGGTGGACCACCAACTTGAACCCCGGTGCGGTGAACTGCCCGGTGGTGGTGAACATCGACGCCTATGACATGCTCACGGACGCCGAACGTGAGGCGCTTGACAGCTCGGTCGAAGAGGCGATGGACTATTACATCGACTATTACAACGATGAGACCATGGCCAAATGGGGCCCGCTCATCGAGGACAAAGGCATCGAACAGGTGACCTTTTCGGATGAGGACATCGCGGCCTTCAAAGCGGCGGCGGCGACGCCTGCGGCAGAGGCCTGGATCGCGGAGAACACCAAGCGCGGCCTGCCGGCGCAGGAGCTCTACGATCTGGTGATCGAAACGGTCGCCGCCTCGAAATAAGGTCACCACGGCCCGTCCTCGACCGAGGGCGGGTTTTCCGATTTCAAAAGGGGGATGAGCGATGGCGGGAACAGCCACGGTCCTGACCGATGACAGCCGGCTGAGCCGGGTGGATCAGGGGTTACACAAACTGGAGCTGATGCTGGCGCTCTTGAGCGGGCTGACGGTCTTTGGCCTGATGCTTTTGGCGGTGATCTCCGTCGGCGGGCGCAATTTCTTCAATCAGCCCTTGCCGGGCTATGTCGACTGGATCCAACAGGCCATGCCGTTGATCGCCTTCATGGGCATCTCTTATACCCAGCGCAACGGCGGGCATGTGCGGATGGACATGCTGGTGGGCGCCTTGAAAGGCCGCCCGCTCTATATCGCGGAGCTGATCACGACCTTGGCGATGTTCGTCTTCATGGTGCTCATGGTCTGGGGCACATGGGCGCATTTTCAGCGCAGTTTTGATTTCGGAATGCCTATGTGGAGCCGCGACAGCTCGATGGACATCAGCCTGCCGCTCTGGCCCGCGAAACTTTTGGCGCCCGTCGCTTTTGGCGTTCTGACGGTGCGATTGGCGCTTCAGATCGTGGCCTATCTGCGCGCGATCATCACGGGCACGGAACACCCGGTGGCGGTGCCGCTGCCGATTGATATGGCGACACAGGCCGCGATGGAGGCCGAAAGCGTCTCCGGCAAAGACGATTGAGGACAAGATCATGACATCCATTGAAATCGGACTGATCGTCTCTGGCGGGCTTCTTGTCATGGTGGTGCTCGGGATGCGGGTGGCTTTTGCTGCCGGTCTTGCTGGCATGGTGGGGCTCATCTGGATTTTCTGGTCCAAAAAGGGCTACGATCCGGAGGCCTTTGGCTGGGCGTTGACCGTGGCGGTGAAAACTGCAGGCCAAGTGCCGCATTCCAAAGTTTCTTCACAGGCGCTCTCGCTGATCCCGACCTTTATCCTGATTGGCTATCTCGCCTATTACGCCGGGCTGACCAAAGCCCTGTTCACGGCCGCGAAACGCTGGATCGCCTGGGTGCCGGGGGGGCTTGCGGTGGCGACCGTCTTTGCAACAGCAGGGTTCTCGGCGGTCTCCGGCGCCTCGATTGCGACCTCTGCGGTCTTCGCCCGGATCGCCATCCCGGAGATGATCGAAACCGGCTATAACAAGAAATTCGCCGCCGGTGTCGTGGCGGCGGGCGGCACGCTCGCCTCTCTGATCCCGCCGTCGACCATTCTCGTGATCTACGCCATCATCGTCGAGCAAGACGTCGGCAAACTGTTGCTCGCTGGCTTCCTGCCCGGCATGTTCTCTGCCGTGGTCTACGCGCTTTTGATCATTGGCCTGTCGGTCGCGATCAAAGGGTTCGGGCCCGCCGTGGGTGGGTTCACCTGGAAAGAGCGGTTCCAATCCCTGCCGCCAGCCGCGCCCATCATGGTGGTGGTCCTGACCATTGTTCTCTTCGTCTACAACCCCTTCGGTGGCGAGGCTTGGGGCACGCCCACCGAGGGCGGCGCGATCGGGGCTTTCGTCGTCTTCCTGATGGCCGTCTACAAAGGCATGCGCTGGGGTCAGTTCCGCGACGCGCTTCTGGAGACCGCGAAGCTCTCGGTGATGATCTTTACCATCATCTGGGGTGTGCTGGTCTATGTGCGCTTTCTGGGCTTTGCCGATCTGCCGGGGGCCTTCGCCGATTGGCTGACCTCTCTGACCATGTCGCCGATGCTGATCCTCGTGTGCATCCTTCTGGCCTATGCCGTCTTGGGCATGTTCATGGATGCCATCGGCATGCTGCTTTTGACCCTTCCTGTGGTCTACCCGGCGGTCATGGCCTTGAACGGTGGCGAGATGGTTGCGGCGGCAGATGCGGCCTTTGGCATGTCCGGTCCGATGTGTGCCGTCTGGTTCGGCATCCTCGTGGTGAAAATGGCGGAGTTTTGCCTGATCACGCCGCCCATCGGCCTCAACTGTTTCGTGGTCGCGGGCGTGCGCGAGGATCTCTCGGTGCAGGATGTGTTCAAAGGCGTGACGCCGTTTTTCATCGCTGATGCGATCACCATTGCGCTTTTGGTGGCCTTCCCGATGATCGTCTTGTGGCTGCCGATGCAGGCCTGACGCGGGAGACATTTTGGAAAGGGCGGCGTGCGAGTTGCGCCGCCCTTTGACGTTTTAAACGGTCTGGTTTTGGCGTTTGATCTGTCGCAGACGGCGGATAAAGGCCGCGAGAAAGATCGCGGTTTGCACGAGAACGATGGTCGGCGCAGGCGCGCTGTCGAGCCAGAAGCTTGCGTAAACGCCACCCACCATCGCGGTCAGATTGATTGCCGTGGCGGTCAAAAGCATCGCGGAAAACCGCCGCGTGAGCAGAAAAGCAATCGCACCGGGAGCAATCAAAAGCGCGACGGCGAGGATCAAGCCGGTGGCGGTCAGCGTCGCGACAATGCTCAGAGAGATCGCGGTCAACAACCCATAGTGCAAAAGCTGAACAGGCAGCCCCGAGGCCCGCGCCTGCGCTGGATCGAAAGCGTGGAGCATCAGGTCTTTCCACTTGAGCAACAGCCCGGCAGAAACCACGAGCGCGATGGCGCCTGCGGTCCAGAGATCCTCTGCGCCGACGCCCAGCATATTGCCGTAAAGGATGTGGTCGAGATGCACGTCCGAGGGCGTCGCGACATACATCACGATGCCAAGGCCGAACATGCCGGAGAAGACGACGCCCATCACGGTGTCCTGTTTGACGCGGCTGTTCTGCGCCAGATAGCCGGTCGAGAGCGCCGTCACCATGCCCGCGGCGAAGGCGCCGACAATCAGGGGCAGGCCGAGGATATAGGCCAGAACGACGCCGGGCAGAATGGCATGGCTGATCGCATCGCCCATGAGCGCCCAGCCCTTGAGCACCAGAAAACAGGACAAAAGCGCAGTCGGGATGGCGACGAGGACCGAGATCAGAAAGGCGTTTTGCATAAAGCCGAACTGGAAGGGCATCAGAAGCGTCTCGATCATTCCGACACCTCCTCTTTGAGCGCGGCGCGGGCCTTGGCTTTCGCGGCCAGAAGCCCGTGTTTCGGGGCGAAGAGGAAGGCCGCGAGGAAGATCAGCGTTTGCAGACAGACGATCACCCCGCCGGTCGCGCCGTCGAGGAAATAGCTGATGTAGGCACCTGCGAAACTGGTCACCGTGCCGATCAGAACCGAGGTCACAATGAGGCGCGGGAAACGGTCGCAGAGGAGGTAGGCGGTCGCCCCCGGCGTCACCACCATGGCGACGACGAGAAAGGCACCGACGGTCTGCATCGCGGCCACCACAGAGGCGGACAAAAGCACGAAGAACACGGCTTTTAACAGGCTGGGACGGAGGCCAATCGTGCGCGCGTGGTTTTCATCGAAAAACACCACCATCAGGTCTTTCCACTTCGCCAAAAGCACGGCCAGCGAGACAAACCCGATGAGCGCGAGTTGCAGAGTGTCCTCGGGCGTGATCGCCAAAATGTTGCCCATGGTGATCGTATCCACCGAGATGGCCATGGGATTGAGCGAGACCATGAACAAGCCGAGGCCAAAGAACGACGTGAAAATCATCCCGATCACTACATCGATCTTGAGGCCAGAGCGCTCAGACAGAAACAACATCGCGGCGGCGGCCAGCCCGCCCGACAGAAACGCGCCCAAGGCAAAGGGCAGGCCCAGCATGTAAGCCCCCGCCACGCCGGGGACGACCGAATGCGACAGCGCATCGCCAATCAGAGACCAGCCCTTGAGCATCAGATAGGCCGACAAAAAGGCGCAAACGCCGCCGACCAAGGCCGACACCCACATGGCGTTGGTCATGTAGCCATAGGTGAAGGGTTCGAGCAGGATCATCTGTCGGCCTCGTCGGAGGGTTTCGTCTGCACCCGCGTCTGGCTGCCGTAGCGCACCAGAGGGCGTTCGTCGTCCGACAGGATAGTCACATGCCGCGGATCGTCATCGTCATGAAGGTCGGCGCCGCTCAAGGTGAACTGCCGCAGCACGCCACCGAACGCCTGTTCAAGGTTCTCGCGGGTGAAGGTCGTCTCGGTCGGCCCATAGCCCAAGACCGTGCCCTTGACTAAAACCGTGCGGTCACAGAATTCGGGCACGGAGCCGAGATTATGGGTCGACACCAACATCACCCGTCCTTCGTCACGCAGCTCCCGCAAAAGCGCGATGATTTGCTCCTCGGTTTTGACGTCGACGCCGGTGAAAGGCTCGTCCAAGAGGATCACCTGACCCTCCTGCGCCAGCGCGCGCGCAAGAAACACGCGTTTCTTTTGTCCGCCGGACAGTTCGCCGATCTGGCGCTGGCGAAAGTCTGACATATTGACCCGTGCCAAAGCTGCATCAACTGCCGCATGATCGGTCTTAGACGGGCGGCGCAGGAATCCCATGTGACCATAGCGCCCCATCATCACCACGTCCTCGACTAGGACCGGAAAGGACCAATCGACCTCCTCGGATTGCGGTACATAGGCGACGAGGTTTTGACGCAGCGCCTCTTTGACGCTCAGGCCCAATAGTCGAATGTCGCCCTGTGCCACGGGGACAAAGCCCATGATCGCTTTGAACAGCGTCGATTTCCCGGCGCCATTGACGCCGACCAATGCGGTCACCGTGCCGCGCGGGATTTCGAACGTGGCCTGCCGCAGCGCCGTGTGGCCATTGCGATAGGTCACCGTCACATCGCGCGCCGAAATCCCGTCTCCCGTTGCAGTATTTTCAACGGGTCCGCCGTTTTGCATCATCTTGCCTCTTTCATGTCCCACGCTCAGTTGCGCGCGGCTTCAAGCCCGTCCACCACGGTCTGAGCCGTCACCCGCAGCAAATCGAGGTAGCTCGGCACCGGGCCGTTTGGTTTTGACAGGCTGTCGACGTAAAGCTCGCCGCCATAGCGCGCGCCGGTCTCGCGGGCGACCTGTTTGGCGGGGGCGGTGTTGACCGTGCTCTCGCAGAACACCACCGGGATGTTGTTGTCCTTCACGCCGTCGATCACCGCGCGCACCTGTTGCGGCGTGCCCATCTGATCGGCGTTCATCGGCCAGAGATAAAGCTCCTTCATGCCGAAATCGCGCGCCAGATAGGAAAAGGCGCCCTCGCAGGTCACCAGCCAGCGTTGATCCTCCGGCACATCGGCGACGCGGGCGCGCAGAGGCTCTAAAGTGGCGCGCAGCTCGGTCTTATAGGCGGCGGCATTCTTCGCATAGGTGGCGGCATTGTCTGGGTCCTGCGTACTCAAAGCTGTCTCGATATTGTCGATATAGATCAGGGCATTATCCAATCCCATCCAAGCGTGCGGATTGGGTTTGCCCTCATAGCTTCCGCCCACAATCGAGATCGGGTTGATGCCGTCACTGAGGGTTGCGGAGGGCACGTCTTTGAGGTTCGAGAGAAACTGTTCGAACCAGAGCTCAAGGTTCATGCCGTTCCACAGGATCAGGTCCGCGTCCTGCGCCCGCACGATGTCGCGAGGCGTCGGTTGGTAGCCGTGAATTTCCGCGCCGGGTTTGGTGATCGACACAACTTCTGCGGCGTCTCCGGCGACCTGGCTCGCCATGTCGGCCAAGACGGTGAAGGTGGTGACGACTTTCATCCGGTCTTCGGCCTGTGCGCTAGAGGCCAAGGCGAGTGCGGCGACGGAGCCGAACACGGATATTCTTTTGAGACTCATGGTTCGTCCTTTGCGGGCTTTTTCCTGTTGCTGTCATGTAAGTGATAATCATTCGCAACTGTCAAACAGATATTGCGAACCATTCTCAACTAGACGCCTCCAGTTGCGAATGCCTGAAATATAGGCTCGCAATTGGCCCAAGATCGGCCTGAGAATGGCCCGAAGTTGGCGTGACATAGGCGCGGGATCGCCGGTTTACCCGCCAAATACGGTTCGCATCATCACCGGGTTTTCCGAGACCCAGCCTGCGGCGCCTTGGGAAACGGCGCGGTAAACCGCCGCCCCGATGGCCTCGCCCAGAGCCGTATGAAGCCCCGCATAGGCTTGATCTCCGGGCGGGGCGGCCAGCGCCAGACAATCGGTGCCGGTGCCGGTCACGGGGCCGTGGGGAAACCTGAGACCCGCCTCCATCACGGCGACCGTGCGGGCTTGGGCTGCGATGGTAAGCGCCTCGATCTGCGCCGTCTCGGTGACCGCTTCGGAAAGCTGCACGGCGATGTTGATTGTGCCGAATTGCTCGACGCCCCAATCGCGGGGCGTGCGCGAGCCGATGCGCTCGGCATTGCCCAGCCCGACGGTGGCGATCGCTGCGACGCGGATGCCCTCGACTTCGGCTTCGGCACGCTGAAATTTCGTCACGTTGCGTGACGTCAGCATGCCGACCGCCTCCGCGTGCCCGGCCTTTGCCATCTCAGAGGAAATCCAATCGGAGACGCACACCGTCGGCGGCAGATCGGCGTTTCGCAATTCACGCCAGACGATGTGTTTTGCCGTGACAAACCCCGGTCGATAGGGCGCGAAACTCAACACCCGCATCGGTGCGCCGAGATCGGCAACGAGCCAAGGGCGGGTGAGGGTCGGGGTCAACATCGCGCTCATTTCGCGACCTGCGACAGCGGATGAAGCACCAGACCATCGGGCGTTTCCGCGATGTGGCAGCGGATGGCAAAGACCTCGGCCAAAAGTGCCTCAGTCAAGACCTCGCGCGGCGCGCCGTCGGCGACGATCCGGCCTTCGGAGAGCACAACGATCCGCGTGCAATGCCGCGCAGCGAGGCCCAGATCATGCAGCGAGACGATCACACTGCGGCCTTCGCGCGCGAGGGCGGCAAAGGTTTCCATGCAGCCGATCTGATGCGCGGGATCAAGCCCTGCGGTGGGTTCATCGGCCAGCAACAAAGGCGTGTCCTGCGCCAGTGCACGCGCGATCAACACGCGGGCCTGTTCGCCACCCGACAGCCCCGTGGCCTTGCGGTCAGCGAAGTCCGAAAGGTCCATGCGTTTCAAGGCTGCGAGCACTTCGGGCGCATCCTCGCGTTCGTTTTGTGCCAAAGACACCAGATGCGCGACGCTGACCGGCCAGGCAATCTCGCGAGCTTGCGGCAACCAGACGGCGGCCTTGGCGCGTGCCGGGGGGGGCATCTGCGCCAGCGAGCTTTTGCCCTCTGCCGCGATCAACCCGAGAGCGGCGCGCAGGAGTGTGGATTTGCCCGCACCATTGGGGCCGATGAGGCCGATCATCTCTCCGGGGGAGACGTCGAGCGAGGCGTGATCGAGGGTTACGCGCGTGCCGCGCCGGACGGTGAGATTTTGCGTCGTCAAAAGGCTCATGACCGCCCCCGCATCCGCCAGATCAGATGGAAAAATACCGGCGCGCCAACGAGCGCCATCAAGACACCGAGTTTGAGGTCGCGTCCGGGCAGGATGACCCGCACGGCGACATCTGCGGTCAGGACCAAAATTGCGCCGCCCAAAGCGGAGGCGAGCAAAAGCCGCGCGGGGCGTGCGCCCACGAGAGGACGCAAAATATGCGGCACGACAAGCCCGACAAAGCCGACAGCGCCCGCGACGGCAGTGGCCGCGCCAACCGAGGCGGCGACACCGCCGATGAGGATCAGGCGCAGATGCTTGAGGTTGACGCCCATGGAGGCGGCGGCCTCTTCGCCCAATGTGAGCCGGTCGATGCCGCGTCCGGTGAGCGCCAAAAGGACCCAGCCCAGAGCCATGATCGGCAGGGCCATCCAGACGTGCAGGAAGGACCGGTCCGCCAGCGACCCCATCATCCAGAAAATGATTTCATTGGCGGCAAAGGGGTTGGGCGAGAGGTTGAGAACCAGAGCAGTGAGCGCGGAGGATAGGGCCGAGACCGCGATGCCTGCGAGGATCAAGGACAGCGTGCCGCCGGAGCCGGCGAGCAGGAGAATGAGCAGGACGCAGATCGCGGCACCTACGAGCGCGGCGAGGGGCAGGGCGAGGGCGAAGAGCGCGGCAAACCCACTTTGAAGCGCGATCACGGCGCCCAAGGCGGCGGAGGCGGAAATGCCAATCACACTAGGTTCGGCCAAAGGGTTGCGCAGGTAGCCTTGGAGGGCGGCACCCGAGAGACCGAGGCTCACGCCGACCATCACGCCCAAAAGCGCACGCGGCAGGCGGATTTCGCGCATCACCATCGGCAGGGGGCCTTCGCCGCCGCCAAAGAGCGCGCTGAGGCTGTCGGAGATGGGCATGTCGGCGACGCCCACGAGGAGCGAGGCGATGAAAAGCGCGACCACCGCGAGGGTCAAAAAGGCCAAGAGCCGGGGGTAGGTCATTGAGGCATCTCCAGCGTGTCCCGCTCGTCCCGTAGCCGCTCGATCGCGCCCAAAACAGAGGGCAGGCCGCATATCCAGTCCTTGTCCTGCATCGGCATATGCCCGCCCGTCAGATGGGTCAATGCGGGATGGGACAGCACCTCTTCGGCGCGGGCCGTGCCGGGGTAATCGGCGCCGGAGATCACCAGATCGGGGTCGGCCATGATCAGGGCTTCGAGCGGCACAAAGCCGCCCATCGGCAGGCCTAGCTCAGAGGCCAGCGTGGTGAAGCCAGCGGTTTCGATGATCTCGCCCGAAAGGCTCTGCGCGCCGGTGCTATAGCCATTGGCGGCATAGGTGGCGGCGGTGGGGCGCGTTTCCGTCGGGGTGTCGAGCTTGGCGAGACGGTGGGTGAAATCATCGGCCATGCTCTGCGCCACGTCTTCGCGCCCCAAAGCCTCGCCCATTTTCACCATATTGGCGGCGACATCGTCCAAAGACCGCGCGGGGGAGAATTCCACGACCTCGACGCCAAGACGGCGCATCATCGACACGGTCGCCCGCGCAGTGAATTGGCCTGCGAGGACGAGATCGGGTTTCAAAAGATAAATCTCTTCGGCCAGCCCGTTGTTGGTCGGATAGGCTTTCGCCGCGTCGGCCATGACAGACGCACGCGGGTCTTGGGCCATGGCGGTGATGGACAAAAGCTGACCGGGGGCCGCGATCATCATGGCGAGCTGATCGGTGCAGAGGTTGATCGACACGACATGTTGCGGTGTCGTGTCAGGTGGCGTTTCCGCCAAAGCCGCCGCCCCCGAAAAGAGGGCGGTGGCCAATGTTATGATCTCAGGAAAGCGCACTCAGAAGGACGCTTTGAGGCCGAGATAGGCCGACCGGCCCGGCGTGTTGTAGCCGGAGACGGTTTCGTAATCCTCGTCAGTGAGATTGTCTGCGCGCAAGTAGAGCTGAACCTTGTCGGACAGGTCATAAGACAGGCTGGCATTGAACAGCGTGTAGTCATCCAGATCGAAGAGTGTCGAGGTGGAGGTGTCGATGTCCTTGAGGTCGGAGACGAATTGCACTTCGAAAGCACCGGAAAGGCGAGCCGTCAGAGTGGCGTCAAGGCCGATGGTGGCGTCGTGACGCGGGACCCGCGCGGCGCGCTGGTTGCGGTTTTCGGCATCGGTGTAGGTATAGTTGCCGTAGAGTGCGAACCGTTCCGACAGGCTGTAGCGCCCGGAAAGCTCAAGGCCTTGGGACGTGGTGGTGCCGCCGATCTGCTCATAGGCACCAGCACCGTAGTTCCAGTCAATTTTGTCGTCGATTTCCGTATAGAACAGCGTGGCTTTTGCGAAATCCTCGCCCAGGAAGCGGCGCTCGACACTCAGCTCTGAGCTGCGGCTGGTTTCTTCCGTGAAGTCCGGGTTGCCGCCCCAGCCATAACGTTCGGAGAGGGAAGGTGCGCGGAAACCAGTGCCTAACACTCCACGCACGATCCAGTCGGGCGTGACTTCCCATGCCGCCGCAAGCCGCCCGGAGACGTGCTCGCCGAGTTTGGAGTGATCGTCGTAACGCAAGGCCGCGGAGAGGTTCAGCCCAGCCATGGGTTCCATGAGCAACTCGCCTTTGACCGCTTTGTTGCGATCAAGGCCATTGCCAGCGCCATCAAAGGACTCTTCGAGATATTCAGCGCCGAAGGTCAGGGAGGTCATCGCTGAAAGGTCGGTTGACCCGAGGTAGCTGACTTCTTTGCGTTCGCTGGAGTAGTAATAGCTGGATGCCCCAGAGCCATAGACACGATCAGACTGGAAGAAGGAGGCGCTCACTTCATGTGAGAACTGGCCAACTGTGAAATCGGCATAGGTCCGCACGCCCTTTTGGTCGCGTGTGGCAGTTGCGCCGACATCAAAGCTTGTGTCGTATTCGAGGTCACTGGTGCGGTAGAACCCTGTCACGCCCAAAGTGACGAGATCATTGACGTCATGTTCCATGCCGAAGGTCAGGAAGGTCTCTTCAAAGCCATCCTTTTCGTCATTGTCCGACATGCTCGAAAAGCCATCGGTCTTGAAATGCGACAGGCTAAAGGCGATGTGGCCGGTCTCGCTTTCGATCATGTTCGTCACGCCGGCGGAGTAGGTGCCGTAGCTGCCGGCTTCGGCACTGAAGGACAAGCCCGGTGTTTGAGGCGTGGTGTTCATTTCGATCAGACCGGCAATGGCCTCGGACCCGTAGAGGGCGGATTGCGAGCCTTTCACGACCTCGGCAGCGGCGATGCCGTAGGAGCGCAAGCCGCCGAAGTCATAGGCCGATTGCGGGCTGGAGGGGTCGGTGATGTCGATGCCGTTGAGGCGCACTCCGACATATTCGGACCCGAGGCCACGGATGCGCAGAGTGGCAGAGGCGCCGATGCCACCGTTTTTGCTAACGGTAACGCCCGGCAGGCTATCAAGGATATCGGCAACAGTCTCGCTCGGGGTCGCAAGGGTTTCTTCGTCCACCGTCTCCACCGTCGCACCCGTTTCGCTTTTGGCGACGGGCGTCAGGCTTCCGGAGACGACGATTTCGTCCAGAGTGTAAATCTCGCCCGCGTCTTGGGCGAGGGCGGCGAGTGGCAAGGTGAATGCGGCTGTTGCCAGCAGTGAAAAACGCAGGCTGGTAAGGGCGTGCATGGGGTATCCTCCTGAAAAGAAGCGCGAGGCTTCCCGTGATCCGTTTGGGCCTGTGGAGGAGATCTCCGCAGACAGTGAGGGCGTCACCGCTGCGGACAGCCGCTTCCGTGACGCACCCCGCGTCCGGGAAAGGGTGATCATCCAAGCAGGTCTCCTGGCTCACGGATCGCAGCGGTCGCCAACCTTCCCGGGATCGTCCCAGTGGTGTTTTGGCGTCGCTCACCGTTCACAGTTGCGGGGGCAGCCACGGCTTTGATCATAGGCAGCTCTGCCGGATCATCCCGTGTTCCCTTTTCATCCGGCTGGGCCGGAACTTGAATGGGTGCAGAAAAGCGAAATGGCCGGAGAAGTCAAGATTCTCCGGCCAATGCTTTGGTCGCATCACGTTGCGGAAGGCCGCGTTTGTGTCATGTTTTCTTTTTCATCGCATCCAAAAGCGCAGCACCAAAGGCGCCTTGGCTCTCGGAGGTGCGGGGCTTGGGCGCGTTGCTGCCACGGGGTTTGCCACCGTATCCGCCTTTGCCGCCTGCATTCCCGCGCGGTTGTTGCGCGTTGCGGTCCTGTTGACCTCTGTCCTGCGCGCCGCCATCCTTGCGCATCGACAATCCGATGCGTTTGCGCGGGATGTCCACTTCGGTGACGCGGACCGACACGATGTCGCCTGCCTTCACCACCTCATGCGGGTCTTTGACAAAACGGTCGGCCAATTGGCTGACATGCACCAAACCGTCCTGATGCACGCCGATGTCCACAAAGGCCCCGAAGGCCGCGACGTTGGTCACAGTGCCCTCAAGCCGCATGCCGGGTTTCAGATCCTTGATGTCCTCGACCCCGTCGGTGAACGTCGCGGTCTTGAATTCAGGGCGCGGATCGCGGCCCGGTTTTTCCAACTCTGTGAAAATATCGCGCACGGTCGGCAGGCCGAAGTCTCCGGTGACGAATTGTTCGGCGCGCAGCCCCTTGAGCGCCGTCGGATTGCCCATGATCTCGCGCATGTCGCGGCCACAGGCTTTGACGATTTCGCGCGCCACATCATAGGCTTCGGGGTGCACAGAGGAGGCGTCGAGCGGCTCGTCACCTTCACGAATACGCAAGAACCCCGCGCATTGTTCAAAGGCTTTCGGACCAAGACCGGACACTTTCAAAAGCGCCTTGCGCGACGGGAATGCACCGTGAATGTCGCGGTGGGTGACGATGCTCTGCGCCAAAGACGGGCCGAGACCCGCGACCTGCGCGAGCAAAGGCGCGGAGGCCATGTTGAGGTCCACGCCCACGGCGTTCACCGCATCCTCGACCACCGCTTCGAGCGCCTGCGACAGGCGGCGCTGGTCGACGTCATGCTGATACTGACCGACGCCGATGCTTTCGGGCGTGATCTTCACCAGCTCAGCAAGAGGGTCCTGCAATCGACGCGCAATCGACACCGCGCCACGCAAGGAGACGTCGAGATCGGGGAATTCCTGCGCCGCGAGTTCCGAGGCGGAATAGACCGAAGCCCCCGCCTCGGAGACCACAACCTTGGTCGGGGCTTTGACGCCCGGAGGCAGGAGTTTCAGCGTCTCGCCCACCAGTTTTTCGGTTTCCCGGCTCGCCGTGCCGTTGCCGATGGCGATGAGGCCGACATTGTGGCGGCTCACCAAGTCGATGATCTTTGCCTCCGCCCCGCGCACGTCCATTTTCGGTTGGAACGGATAGATCGTGGCGGTGTCCAAAACCTTTCCCGTGGCGTCCACCACGGCGGCTTTGACGCCTGTACGGATGCCCGGATCGAGGCCAAGGGTGGCCTTGGCGCCCGCAGGGGCGGCCAGAAGCAAGTCCTTGAGGTTGCGCGAAAACACCGTGATTGCATCTTCATGGGCGCGTTGGCGCAGCTCGCCCAACAGATCGATGTGCAGCGAGATGGCGAATTTCACCCGCCACGCCCAGCGCGCGACAGTGCGTAGCCACAAATCGCCGGGTTGCTCGGTCGAGGTGCCGAGATAAGAGGCGACCATGGCAATGGCGCGCGCCGCACCCTCTTCTGGCTCAGGCGCGATGTCCATGGTGACGATCTCTTCTTTCGCCGCGCGCAGAATTGCCAAAGCGCGGTGCGAGGCGATGTCGGACCATTTTTCGGAATGGTCGAAATAGTCCGAAAACTTCGCGCCCTCCTGTTCCTTGCCCGCGATGACTTTGGCGGTCACAAGCGCCTCGCGCCGCATGAAATCGCGCAGCTTGCCCAAGAGATCGGCGCTTTCCGACAGCTCTTCGGTGGCGATGTCGCGCGCGCCGTTGAGGGCGTCTTTCACGGTTGGCACGGCCTCGGTGATGAAGCCTTCGGCAAGCTTTTCGGGATCGGCGGAACGGTCCGCTTTGATCGCTTCCAACAACGGTTCAAGCCCGTTCTCGCGCGCAATCATCGCCTTGGTCCGGCGCTTGGGCTTGTAGGGCAGGTAGATGTCTTCGAGCGTCGATTTGCTCTCTGCGCCTGCGATGGCACGTTTGAGATCGTCGGTCAGCTTGCCCTGATCCTCGATGGATTTGAGGATCGTCCCCCGCCGCGCTTCCAACTCGCGCAAGTAAGACAGACGGTCGTTGAGCAAACGCAACTGCGTGTCGTCCAAACCGCCCGTCACCTCTTTGCGGTAGCGCGCGATGAAGGGGACGGTCGCGCCCTCGTCCAAAAGCCCGATGGCGGCGGTGACCTGCGCCGTGGAGGCGGCGATGTCGGTGGCGATGGTGCGCGAAATGCGCGCAGATGTTTGCGGATCGGTGGGCGTGCTCAAATCTGGTCCTCCTGTCGGGAGGCCAGTCTTAGCGGTCCTGAAAGGTCGCGCCAAGAGGAGAGATGACCTCTCCACAGTCGATATGATATATCTATCGTAACGCATCGCCTCGATCAGGTTTTCGCCATGCTCAACAAGCTTGAAATGTTCATTGCCGTCGCCAAGGAGGGCCATTTCGGCCGCGCCGCGCGGGCTCTCGGCATCACTCAGCCCAGCCTGTCGGCGGGGATTAAACAGCTTGAGGACCAGTTGGGGGTGCAGCTCATCTTTCGCGGTTCTCGCTTCGGCGGATTGACGCCGGAGGGACAACGCGCCCTCGTCTGGGCGCGCAAGATCGTCGCCGACAGCCGCCAGCTCCGCGATGAAATGCGCGCGACCCGGCACGGGTTGTCGGGCCAGCTGCGCCTTGCCGCGATCCCGACGGCGCTCACCTGGGCCGCGCGGATTTCAACTGTGTTCAGCGCGGCGCATCCCAATGTGAAACTGACGATCCTCTCGCGTCCCTCGTCGCAAATCCTCACCATGCTGGACGATCTCGAGACGGACGCGGGCCTCACTTATCTCGACAACGAACCTCTGGGGCGGGTTAGTGCCGTGCCACTCTATGGGGAGCGCTATATGGTGGTGAGCGCCGGTGGCGGCGTCTTTGCGGGGCGAAAATCGGTGGATTGGAGCGATCTCGACGGGGTGCCGATGTGTCTCTTGTCGCCGGAGATGCAGAATCGGCGGATCATTGACCGCAACTTGGGCGCCTCAGGCGTGGTGCCGCAGGTCGGCGTCGAATCGAATTCCACGGTGGTGTTGATCGCCCATGTGCAAAGCGGCGGCTGGGTCACCGTCCTGCCCGAAGGCATCGCGCGGTTCCTGACACAGGGCAAGCCGCTGGACCTCATTCCGCTCACCGGCGGTGAAGTTGGGCATCGTGTTGGCCTGATTGCGCCGCACCGCGATCCGAATACGCCGGTTTTGGCCGCTTTGCTGGCTGAAGCGCGGCGCATATCGGAACTTTTATGATAGGTTTTGACTATCGTTTGACGATTTATCGATATTGATTTCGCGATGCATGCCATGCTCTCATGGGAGAAATGTATACGGTCGTATCCGAAGAGGTCAGCCATGACGCCAGCCAGCTCCCCGTATGATGACGGGACGATTGCGGAGATCATCTCTGCTCACGCCCATCTCGAAGGCCCGCTTTTGCCCATGTTACATGCGTTGCAAGAGAGCTTTGGAGTGATTCCCGAGGCAGCCCATGCGCCCCTTTGCAAGGCGCTGACGATCACGCGGGCTGAACTCAAGGGCGTGATTTCCTTCTATCACGATTTTCGCGAAAAGCCCGCTGGCAAGCACGTGCTGAAAATCTGCCGCGCAGAAGCCTGCCAGTCGATGGGGGGCACGGCTTTGGCGGAGCGGCTTTTGGAGAAACTCGGCCTCGATTGGCACGGCACCACGCCGGACGGCAAAGTGACGGTAGAGCCTGTCTATTGTTTGGGCCTCTGCGCCTGCGCGCCCGCTGCGATGCTGGATGACAAGTTGATCGCACGCGCCGATGAAGCCCGCGTTGAAAAAGCGCTCGCAGCCACGAAAACGGGGGGCTCGGCATGAAGATTTACGTCCCCATGGACAGCGCCGCCAAGGCGCTCGGCGCCGATGAGGTGGCCGCAAAACTGACGCAAGAGATCGCCGCACGCGGCCTCAAAGCGGAGATCGTGCGCAACGGCACCCGTGGCATGATCTGGCTGGAGCCGCTGGTCGAGATCGAAAAAGACGGTGCGCGTCTGGCCTATGGGCCGATCTCCGAGGACGACGTGGTCGCACTTTTGGATGGTCAGATCGAGACACTGGGCACGGTCGAGGACATCCCCTTCTTTGCCCGCCAGACGCGGCTGACCTTTGAGCGCTGCGGCGTGATCGACCCGCTGTCTTTGTCCGATTATGAGGCGCACGGCGGTCTCGAAGGCCTCAAGCGCGCGATTGGCATGTCGCAAGACGCGATCATCGACGAGGTGAAACTCTCCGGCCTGCGCGGTCGTGGCGGCGCGGGTTTCCCGACCGGCATCAAATGGGACACGGTGCGGCTTGCGAAAGCGCCGCAGAAATACATCGTCTGCAACGCCGACGAGGGCGACAGCGGCACTTTTGCCGACCGGATGATCATGGAGGGCGACCCCTTCACCTTGATCGAAGGCATGACCATTGCGGGCCTCGGTTGCGGTGCCACGAAGGGCTACGTTTACACCCGATCCGAATACCCGGATGCGGTTGCCGTGATGCGTCGAGCAATTGAGATCGCGCGGGCTGCGGGCGTGTTGGGGACCAATGTGTTGGGCTGTGGCCGCGCCTTTGACATGGAAGTCCGCGTCGGTGCGGGTGCTTATGTCTGTGGTGAAGAAACTTCGCTCTTGAACTCGCTCGAAGGCAAACGCGGCGTGGTCCGCGCCAAGCCACCGCTTCCGGCGCTTGAGGGCTTTTTGGGCCGTCCGACCGTGGTGAACAACGTGATCTCTCTGGCGACCGTGCCGGCGATTTTCGCCAAGGGTGCGGAGCATTACGCCAACTTCGGCCTTGGGCGTTCGAAAGGCACCATGCCGATCCAGATCGCGGGCAATGTGAAATTCGGCGGGCTGTTCGAAACCGCCTTTGGCATGCCGCTTGGCACGCTGGTGAACGAGGTCGCGGGTGGCACCGCCTCCGGGCGTCCGGTCAAAGCCGTTCAAGTCGGCGGCCCTCTGGGCGCCTATCTTCACACCGATCAATTCGACACGCCCTTTGGCTACGAAGAGTTCGATGGGCAAAAGGCTCTCATCGGTCACGCGGGCATCGTCGTGTTTGACGACACGGCGGATATGCTGTCGATGGCGCGGTTCGCGATGGAATTCTGCGCGGTGGAGAGCTGTGGCAAATGCACGCCTTGCCGCATCGGCGCGGTGCGGGGCGTTGAAACGCTCGACCGCATCAAGGAGGGCGACGCCAGCGCCATCCCACTCTTGGAAGACCTCTGCGAAGTCATGACCGACGGCTCGCTCTGTGCGCTGGGCGGCTTCACGCCCTATCCGGTGCTCTCCGCGCTGCGCCATTTCCCCGAAGAATTCGCGCCCAACACCGCTCAGAAGGAGGCCGCAGAATGAAAGACTTCATCATTCCCTGGGAAAACGGGACCGGCATCCAAGACGACATCGACCGCGGCACCCCCGCCAAGACGGGCAAGCCGGTGACGCTGACCATCGATGGCATGGAAATCACCGTGCCCGAAGGCACGTCCGTGATGCGCGCGGCCTCTGATCTTGGTATCCAAGTCCCGAAGCTTTGCGCCACCGACAGCCTTGAGGCCTTTGGCTCCTGCCGTCTTTGCGCCGTCGAGATCGAGGGCCGCCGTGGCACGCCTGCCTCCTGCACCACGCCGGTGCACGCCGGGATGAAGGTCCACACCCAGACCGACAAACTGCGCCGCATCCGTAAGGGCGTGATGGAGCTTTATATCTCCGATCACCCGCTCGATTGCCTGACCTGTTCGGCCAATGGCGACTGCGAATTGCAGGATATGGCAGGCGCCGTGGGCCTGCGCGATGTGCGCTATGAGGCGCCGAAAAACGCGCCGCTTGCGAACCATTTTGAGACGCGCGACACGTCGGGTGAGGCCAATCCCGAATGGCTGCCGAAAGACGACAGCAACCCCTATTTCTCCTACGATCCGTCAAAATGCATCGTCTGCAACCGCTGTGTGCGGGCCTGCGAAGAGGTGCAGGGCACCTTTGCTCTGACCATCGAAGGCCGTGGCTTTGACAGCCGCGTGGCCGTGGGCGCGGAGAACTTCCTCGCCTCCGACTGTGTGTCCTGTGGCGCCTGTGTGCAGGCTTGCCCGACCGCAACGCTGCAAGAAAAATCCGTGATCGAGATGGGCACGCCGGACCGTTCCGTCGTGACCACCTGCGCCTATTGCGGTGTCGGATGTAGCTTCAAAGCGGAGATGCAGGGCGATCAATTGGTGCGCATGGTGCCCTATAAGCACGGCAAGGCGAACCGGGGTCATTCCTGTGTTAAAGGCAGATTTGCCTATGGGTATGCCACCCATAAGGATCGTATTTTGAGCCCGATGGTCCGCGACAGCGTCGATCAACCGTGGCGCGAAGTGTCTTGGAATGAGGCGCTGTCTTTTGCGGCTAAGAAACTCGTCGGTCTGCAACAGAAATACGGTCAGAAAAGCATCGGCGTCATCACCTCGTCGCGCTGCACCAACGAGGAAACCTACCTCGTTCAGAAACTCACCCGCGCGGTCTTTGGCAACAACAACACCGACACCTGCGCGCGCGTGTGCCATTCGCCGACCGGCTATGGCCTCGGCCAGACCTTTGGCACCTCGGCGGGCACGCAGGATTTCGACTCGATTGAGAAATCCGACGTCGTGGTGGTGATCGGCGCGAACCCGACGGACGGGCACCCGGTTTTTGCCTCGCGCCTGCGCAAACGTCTGCGTGAAGGGGCCAAGCTGATCGTGATTGACCCGCGTCGCATCGACTTGCTCGAAACGCCGCACCTGAACGAGTCGCTCCACCTGCCGCTGAAACCCGGCACGAACGTCGCCGTGGTCTCTGCGCTGGGTCATGTGATCGTGACCGAAGGTCTGTTCGATCAGACTTTCATCGCGGAACGCTGTGACATCGATGCCTGGGAAGATTACAAAGCCTTCATCTCCGACGAACGCCATGCGCCGGAAGCGACCGAAGCCCTCACCGGCGTGCCTGCACTGGCACTCCGCGAAGCCGCGCGCGCCTATGCGCAGGGCGGCAACGGGGCGATTTATTATGGCCTCGGTGTGACCGAACATTCGCAAGGCTCCACGACCGTGATGGCCATCGCCAACCTTGCGATGATGACCGGCAACATCGGCCGCGAAGGCGTGGGTGTGAACCCGCTGCGTGGTCAGAACAACGTGCAGGGCTCCTGTGATATGGGCTCTTTCCCGCACGAACTGCCGGGCTATCGCCATGTGAAACAGCCGGAAGTGCGTAAGATTTTCGAAGACACCTGGGGCGTCGAACTGGACGCGGAACCCGGTCTGCGCATTCCGAACATGCTGGACGCGGCTGTCGATGGCACCTTCAAAGGGCTCTATTGTCAGGGCGAAGACATTCTGCAATCCGACCCGGACACCAAACATGTGGCCGCCGGTCTCGCAGCCATGGAATGCGTTATCGTGCATGACCTGTTCCTGAACGAGACCGCAAATTACGCACATGTTTTCCTGCCCGGATCGTCGTTCCTCGAAAAAGAAGGCACATTCACCAACGCCGAGCGCCGCATCAACCGCGTGCGCAAAGTGATGGCGCCGAAGAACGGCTATGAGGACTGGGAAGTCACCCAACTACTTGCCAATGCCGTTCTGAAAGAGACCGGCGGCAAGCCTTGGTCCTACGCGCACCCGGCGGAAATCATGGCGGAGATCGCCGCGACCACGCCGTCTTTCGCGGGCGTCGATTACGCGGTGCTCGAAGAGAAAGGCTCCGTGCAATGGCCCTGTAACGAAGAGCACCCGGATGGCACGCCTTTGATGCATGTAGACGGCTTCGTGCGCGGCAAGGGGCGATTCATCGTCACCGAATATATCGCCACGGACGAGAAATCCGGGCCGCGTTTCCCGCTCTTGCTCACCACGGGGCGGATTCTGAGCCAGTACAACGTGGGCGCTCAGACGCGGCGGACAGAGAACTCCGTCTGGCATGATCAGGACGTGTTGGAAATCCACCCGCATGACGCCGAAAATCGCGGTTTGCGCGATGGCGACTGGGTGCGGCTGGCGTCGCGCTCGGGCGAGACCTCTCTGCGCGTCAAGATCACTGATCGGGTCAGCCCCGGCGTGGTCTACACCACCTTCCACCACCCGGACACGCAGGCCAATGTCATCACCACGGATTACTCCGACTGGGCGACGAACTGCCCGGAATATAAGGTGACGGCGGTGCAGGTGTCGCCCTCGAACGGGCCGAGCGAGTGGCAGAAGGACTACACCGCGCAGGCCGAGCAATCGCGCCGGATCGAGGCCGCTGAATGAAGCAGGTCGACGCCCTCCCTGAAGAAGCCCCCGTCGCGCTCGTCTATAACGGCTCGACGGCGGCTGTCATGATGGCGTCACCCTTTGATTTACCTGAGTTTTTGACCGGATTTGCCGTCTCGGAGGGCATCGTGTCCGAGGCCTCTGATGTCACCGAGATTTCGGCGATCAAACATGCCCACGGCTATGAGGTGCGCGGGCGCATACAAGAAGACCGCGCGGCGGCGATGGATGCACGACGGCGAGCTTCTGTCGGACCGATGGGATGTGGGTTGTGCGGGATTGAGAGTCTTGATGAAGCGACGGCTTTTCCGGGGACGGTTAAGCCGATGGTTGCAGGACTTGAGGCACATGCGCGTGCTGCTTTGGATGCGTTGAACGCAGGACAAAAGCGCCGTGATCAGGTGGGGGCCATGCATGCCGCCGGGTTCTTCTCGGATCAGGGACTTATGGCCTTGCGCGAGGATGTTGGGCGGCACAATGCGTTGGACAAATTGATCGGCGCGCTCTCTGGCGCGGATGTCAGCCAAGGCGCGGTGATCATCACCTCGCGGCTCTCTGTCGATCTGGTGCAGAAATGCGTGCGCGCCGGGATTTCCGGGCTCTTCGCATTGTCCTCGCCGACACGCGCGGCGGTGGAACTGGCAAAAGACACAGGACTGACTTTGATGGTGCTGCGCCGCGAGGCGGTGGTGGCCTATACGGATGAAAAGGAAGATTGCGCATGACCGATGCGAAAATGGTGCTGATGGCCAATCAGATCGCGAGCTTTTTTGCCACGCAACCGGGCGGGGATCAGGCCGCCGGTGTGGCCGCGCATCTCAAGGATTTCTGGGAGCCGCGGATGCTGACCCAGCTCAAGGCCTACCTTGGGCAGGGGGGAGAGGGCTTGCATGCCTTGGTGATTGAGGCCGGCCAAACTCTTTGAAATGTCAAAATGGCATTTAAAAACCCCGCCGGTGTGGCGGGGTTTTGTCGTTTTGGGCCTTAGGAACGGGGGCGTTCCTTTTTCGGGTCGTAATGCGGGAAGGCCGCGACGCGGGCCGAGTAGCGTTTGAGGTGGCCATCAAGTTGGCCGACCTCGACTTGGGTTCCTTCGTCTGCATGCGCCACGTCGATCCGCGCCAGCGCGATCCACTGGCCGGTGCGGGGGGAGCGCAGGGCGGAGCAAATCTCGCCCACCTGTGCGCGACCGATACGGATGCAATCGCCATGCGCCACGGCGTTCTGCCCGTCGATCTCAAGACCCACGAATTTGCGCGACGGGGTTTCTTTGCGGCGCAGCAACGCGTCACGCCCGACAAAGTCAGCGGTCTTGGATTTCAAAGGTACGGTAAAGCCGACGCCCGCCTCGAAGGGGTCCGTCTGATCGGAGAAATCATAGCCCGCGAAGACCAACCCGGCCTCGATTCGCACGAGGTCAAGAGCGGCGAGGCCCATGGGTTTCATGCCGACCTTTTGACCGGCCTCCCAGACCGCTTTGAAAATCTCCGCGCCGTGTTTCGGATGACAGAAAATCTCATAGCCCAGCTCACCGGTGTAGCCGGTCCGCGAGATCACAACCGGGATGCCGTCGTGATCACCAAGACGCGCGGGCGTGAACCGAAACCACCCCATGTCCATCAAATCAGGATGATGCGGCGCTGTCCAAAAGAGCTCATTGATCAAATCACGCGATTTTGGGCCTTGGACCGCGAGGTTGTGCATTTGGTCGGTCGAGGAGCGGATCATGACGTTGAGGCCGAGACGTTTGGCCTCTTCGCGCATCCAGACGCCGCCCTCATCCGAGCCACCGATCCAGCGGAAATTATGCTCGCCCAGACGGAACAAAGTGCCGTCGTCGATCATGCCGCCGTGCGGGTAGCACATGGCGGAATAGACCACCTGACCCACGGCGAGTTTTTCAACGTTGCGGGTGAGAACCCAGTTCATCAGCGCCTCGGCATCGGGGCCGGTGATCTCGAATTTTCTGAGCGCGGAGAGGTCCATGACCACCACGCCTTCGCGGCAGGCCCAGTAGCTCTCGACAGGGTCGCATTCCGGGAAAGAGTTGGGCAGCCAGAACCCGTTATAATCGGCAAAGTCGCGGGTCATCGTGGCAAAGGAATCGTAAAAACCGCTTTCACGCGTCATGATCGGATCCTCGTCAGGGGTCGGGCGCCAGGCGGTGGCGCGGGAGAAACGTTCCTCGGCGCCGTAGGTGCGCACATAGATGTCGGTGAGGTGCCAGCCATTGGCGGCAGAGGTATCATCGGGGCAGGACGACGAGACGCAGACCAGATCGGTCAGCGCGCGCAACAACACGTAATCGCCGGGACGCGACCATGGCTCATCCGCCAGCATCACGCCATGTTCGTCGATTGCGGTGTTGAAAAAGAAATTCGCCGCCATCCAGCCGGGACGGGCGGGGATGCCATAAGGGTCGAGAACCGCGTTGAAATTGTCGGAACAGTTGGTGTGCCCCGGATAGCCGATGTCGTCGTAATATTTCGCATTACAGGCCAGACCAAAGGCGTCATGACGGCCGCAGGTGTCTTGGACGACTTCGACCAAAGGCGTCAGGTCATGGTCGAAGTACTTCGCATGCAGGCCGGGCATCGGGTAGGCGTGGCCTTGGATGGTACGGGTGGTTGTGACGTCGAGCGGGTGGAAAATGCCCTTGTCGACCTTGCGCGCGTCGAAACATTGAAAATCGGTGCATTGGCGACCATCGACATCCATGATCTGGATGAATTCACCCTTTTTCACCGTGTAGGCTTTGGCCGTGGCCGAGGCGATGCGGATGTCTTGCAACGTGTCTGCGAGCGGGTCGGGGAGGGCGAATGAGCCTTCATGTCGGGCTTCCGCGCGCGTGATTGTAACGTTGAGCGGCGTGGCGGTGTTTTGCGCCTCGAAATCGGGTTCCGGCGCGGGGGCGTTGATCAAGATCCAGCCTGAATTTTGCGCCGTAAAGCTCACGCCTTCGCCCGCCGGGCTTGTGGCAGAGAAAAGGCCGATGGATTTGGCGCCTGTCAGGTCGATCTGACGGTTCGCAAGGCCCAAACGCAGACGCGCCATGCCAGGCAGGGCGCTATTCACGGTGGCGCGTAGATCGTCGCCGGAGGCATCGGCGGACCAGCCGAGAACACCCGGATCGACACGCCCGTCCATGTGGGCCGCGAGCAACTCGCAACGTTGGCCGCCCTCGGTGTTGGTGACGGTGATCCGGTCACCGGGCTTTACCTCAAGCAAAGACGCCCCACCGCCTTGGACAGTGTGGCGTTCTTCGTTGGAGGCTAGCCGGTAGGCGCCTGCGCGACGCGGGTGAGAGGCCGTTGGCGGGCCGGATCGAAAAGGAAGGCCGGAAGGATCGAGGATCAACGGGATCTCCATCGGTATAAAAAAATCCGGGGGTGCATGATAGCGGTCCCCCGGATCAGGGGAGGAAAATACGCGCCCGGTCCCCCGGACGCGAAGACCGGTTAGTTCTGCAAGTAGGCTTCCATGCTGTCGTCCAGCGCGTCTTTCCAGGGCGTGTGGTGGACGGGCGCCAGAGTGCCGGTGATCACGGAGGTGTAGCAATTGTTACGGAAGGCCATGATGTCCTTCGCCTTGTGTTTCTTCCACTCCATAAAGGCCTCTGTCGCGCCATCGACGTTGAAGGACGGGTAGTCCGTGTCGGCGATGAGCTCCTTGATGTATTCCGCCTGATAGTTGATGGCGTATTTCACATCGTCGGAGGCGTCTTCGCGCTTCATACGTTCCACAACGTCGGCCTCGAGGACGGCTTTGTCAGTCGGAACCTCGATACGACCGAGGATGATGTCCCGCACATACCACGCCTGCGCGTCGAACATGTTGAAGGTGAACCACTGGTCCTGCATGCCGAGGTAGAAGAGCTTTGGATTGTGGGTGTAGACCACGCCTTTGTAGAGATCGGCGGTCGCCAGGCGGTTCTTGGTTTTGAGGCGCAAATCGTCGGGCAGGAAGGGGAAATAGTGTTTGTAGCCGGTGCACAGGATGATCGCGTCGACGTCCTTGGTGGTGCCATCGGCGAAATAGGCGGTCTTGCCCTCGACCTTTTCTAGCGCAGGTTTTTCTTCCCAATTGTCCGGCCAGTTAAAGCCCATCGGCGCGGAGCGGTAGCAGGTGGTCACCGAGTTTGCGCCGTATTTCCAGCACTGCGAGCCGATGTCTTCGGCGGAGTAGGAGGAGCCCATCAAAAGCACATCCTTGCCCTCGAATTCGCGCGCGTCGCGGAAGTCGTGGGCGTGGACGATGCGGCCGTTGAACTGATCGAAGCCCTCGTATTCCGGCACGTTCGGAGAGGAGAAGTGGCCGGAGGCGACGATGACATTGTCGAAACGCTCTTTGTAAACGCGGTCCTCGACCATGTCGTGCACGGTGACTTCGAAGTCGCCTTTATCAGCATCATATTCGACCCAGCGGATCACGGAAGAGAAGCGAATCCACTTGCGCACGTCGGCCTTGATCACGCGGCCTTCGATGTAGTCGAACAGCACGGCGCGCGGCGGGTAAGACGCGATTTGCTTGCCGAAATGTTCCTCGAAGGAATAGTCGGCAAATTCGAGACCCTCTTTCGGACCATTGGACCAGAGGTAGCGATACATCGAGCCGTGCACGGGTTCGCCATTCTCATCGACGCCGGTGCGCCACGTGTAGTTCCACAGCCCGCCCCAGTTCGATTGCTTCTCGAAACAGACGACGTCCGGGATCTCGGCACCCTTCTGGGCGGCGGATTGGAAAGCACGCAGTTGAGCGAGGCCGGAGGGGCCAGCACCGATGACGGCGACTCGTTTGGTCATATTGAAAACTCCCGTTGGTTGAGCGTGTGTTGGTATGGACCAATAATCAAGATTGGTTCTTTTGGATTGACTCCGGTTTGGTCCAAAAATTTTCTGCTGGTCAATGAATTTTCCTTAGAGGAATATATGAATCGGGAAATCTCTCGGTCTATTGACCTATTTTTGAGCGCGAGGTGAAAAAATGAGCAGCGCTTCGCTGGCGCAGAGACTGGCCGTCGCAGGCAGCATGCCGCGTCTGAGCGTGCAAGATCGCGCGCCCATTCGCATTGGCGCGTTGGTGCCGATGTCGGGCGCCGAAGAGTTCTGGGGCCGACCGGGCGTAGAGGGCTGTCAGCTTTGGGTCGATTGGATCAATGCGCATGGCGGTATGATGCTGGGCGGACGGCGGCACTTGGTCGAGCTGAGCGTTTATGACAGCGGTGACGGGCCAGAGGCGACGCTTGAGGCCGCGCGCCAGATGGTCGAGACCCAGCGCGTGCGACTGGTCCTGACCTTGGGCGGTGGCGATATGGCGCTGGCACTGCCTTACCTGATGCAACGCCGCATTCTGACCGCGACATTGTTGCCCTCGGACCTCTCTCCCGATCACCCCTTTCTCATCGCCCCCGCCGAGGTGCACCCGTTTTTCAACGTCACCGGCGTCGACTGGCTGGCCCGGACACGACCCGAGGCGACGCGAGTGGCGCTCTGTTCGCAACGTGATCTCATGGGCCTGCCATCGCTGGCCACCTACCGCGCCGCCTTCGATGTCGCAGGCCGCGAGGTGGTGCGGGAGGTGCATTATGAGGCGGAGGCCGGGGATGCGCGCGCCATTGTGGCGGAGATGCTGGCCGCTGATCCCGATGTGCTTTGCTGGTGCTCCTCGGCACCGCCGATGATCGAGGAGCTGACGGTGGCAGCTTATGAGGCCGGGTTCACGGGCGAGATTCTCGCCTGTACCTGCGACAATTATGGGCGGCTGATCACGCGCACCTCGCCCGACTTCATGGAGCGCTTCACCTTCCAATTCCCGGATTTTGACGATGCGGCGCTGGCCGACACGGCGTTTTTCTTTCACCGGCCCAAGGCGTTTTTCGACGCCTATACCGAGCGCTTCCCGGATCACTGGTCTGCGGTGAGTTGGGAATATGCCTCTATTCTGGACCTCTGGCACGATGCGGTGGAAACGGCGGACAGTCTTAATACGGCTTCGGTTCTCGCCGCTCTGAAACGGGGACGCCGCATGCCGCATGCCTTTGGGCTGGCGACCTGGTGGGGCACGGATGTCTACGGCATCGACAATGCGCTGGTCGGCGATTGGCCGGTGGTGGCGATCCGGGGCGGCAAGGCCGAGATTCAGGAATTCGGTTCGGTGCTGGGCTGGCTTGAGGCCCATGGCGGGCGTTTGATGGAGGAGCTGGGTGCTCTGGGCCAGCTTTGGCACCAACGCGACAAACCCGATTTGACACGCGCGCTGGCGCAGGACTGACCGCCAAAACGCGGATCCTATATATAAGAGAGAAAGAACGTGACAGGAGAGATGACTTTGAAGCCGGAAGAAACCGCCCTGCGACAAAACCCCCATGCCGTGAAAGAGCAGAGGGAAAAGAACCTCGAGGTTGCCATCGGGCGCCAGGTGCGCGAGCTGCGTAAACGGCAACGGCTGACGGGCGCTGATTTGGCGGCGCAAACCGGGCTGTCGGTGGGGATGCTGTCTAAGATCGAAAATGGCGTGATCTCGCCTTCGCTCAACACGATCTCCGCGCTGGCGCATGCGTTGAAAGTGCCACTGGTGCAGCTGTTCTCCGGCTATGAGGAAGAGCGCGGCTGTATGCATGTGAAAGCGGGCGATGGGGTCGAAATCGAGCGCGAAGGCACCCGCGCCGGGCATCAATACAGTCTCTTGGGTCATATCGGGTCGAACAACTCGGGCGTTGTGGTCGAGCCCTATCTGATCGAACTGACCGATGCCTCCGACCGGTTTCCGGCGTTTCAACATGAAGGCATCGAGCTTTTGTATATGTTGGAGGGCCGCGTCGACTATCGTCATGGCGACAAGATCTATCCGCTGGAGCCGGGCGACACGCTTTTGTTCGACTCGGATGCGCCACATGGCCCGGAAGTCATCAATGAGCTGCCCGCTCGTTACCTGTCGATCATCACTTACCCGCAGGCGCGTTAAACCTGCGGATCATTGGCGATTCTGCGTCGTTTTGGGTGAAATTTTCACATTTCGCCCAATTCGTGAGCGATTTCCCCGGCCCCGCCAGCTTGTTGAGTAAAAAGAATGCATATTTCCTGCGGATAAGTATTTTTTCCGAGGAGGAGAAAAACTTTCTTGAAGAGAAAATAGATTTCCCGCTAGTGATGTTGGTGACGGCGCAAGACGCCGATAACCTCACCCACTATGGAGGAACCTATGTGTGGCATTGTTGGCCTCTTCCTGAAAAAGGATGAATTGCGCCCCCAACTGGGCGATCTGCTGACCGATATGCTTATCACCATGACCGACCGCGGCCCGGACAGTGCCGGGATCGCGATCTATGGCGATGAGACAGACGGCATGGTGAAAATCACCGTTCAATCGGACACGCCCGCCGAGGCCTTCGCCGATCTCGACGCTGCCGTCTGTGCCGCTGTTGACGCGCCGGTGACGATCAAAGTGGTCGACACCCACGCGGTTCTGACCCTGCCGGAAGCGGTCGAGAAAGACGCCATTGCCTTCCTCGAAGAGAAGGGCCTGCGCATCATGGGCTCCGGGGCTTCCATGGAAATCTACAAGGAAACCGGTCTTCCGAAAGACGTCGCGGCGCGCTTTGGTCTGCGTGAGATGGGCGGCTCCCACGGCATCGGCCACACCCGCATGGCGACTGAATCCGCCGTGACGACGATGGGCGCGCATCCGTTCTCCACCGCTGACGACCAGTGCCTCGTGCACAACGGTTCGTTGTCGAACCACAACCAGATGCGTCGCAAACTTGCCAAGAAAGGCGTGTTCACCCGCTCTGAAAACGACACCGAAGTGGGCGCGGCTTACATCTCGTCCCGCATCGCCGACGGGGCAACTCTGGGCGAAGCGCTCGAAGGCACAATCGAAGACCTCGACGGGTTCTTCACCTTTGTGACCGGGACGAAAAACGGCTTTGGCGTCGTGCGTGACCCGATCGCCTGCAAACCTGCCGTGATGGCCGAGACCGAAGACTACGTCGCCTTCGCCTCCGAATATCGCGCCTTCGCAGACCTGCCGGGCATCGAAGCCGCCCGCGTCTGGGAGCCGGAACCTGCAACTGTTTACTTCTGGGAGCGCTGATCCAATGACCACCCAGCTTGATATGACCGCAACGGAACTCCGTGAGGTTAACACCACGCTTCAGGCCGCCGCCAAGGCGCAAGCCAACGCCGCCTATGACATCATCAACCCGCGCGGTTCGCACGCCATGGCCTGTGGCCTCGACGGTCCGCTCTCCGTGACGATCAAGGGCTCCACCGGCTACTACTGTGCGGGCATGAACAAGGAAGCCACCGTCACCGTCGAAGGCTCCGCCGGCCCGGGTGTCGCCGAAAACATGATGTCCGGTGTCGTGACCATCGAAGGCGATGCCTCGCAATATGCGGGCGCCACCGGTCACGGCGGGCTTTTGAACATCAAAGGCAATGCCTCCTCGCGCTGCGGCATTTCGATGAAAGGCATCGACATCGTCGTTCACGGCAACATCGGCCACATGTCCGCCTTCATGGCGCAAAAGGGCAACCTTGTTGTTCTGGGCGATGCAGGCGATGCGCTAGGTGACTCGCTTTATGAAGCCCGTCTCTTTGTGCGCGGCAACGTGAAATCTCTCGGCGCTGACTGCATCGAGAAAGAGATGCGCCCGGAGCACATCGAGATTCTCAAGGAGCTTCTCGAAAAAGCCGGGGCCGACGCCAAGCCCGAAGAGTTCAAGCGCTACGGCTCTGCCCGCAAGCTCTACAATTTCAACATCGATCACGCCGACGAATACTGAGGAGCGCGATATGGACAAGACACCTCAAACCGACCCGCGTCAGAGCTGGACCTTCTCCAACTCGATCAACTCGGAAATCCGTCGTGCGGCCGACACCGGCATCTACGACATTCGTGGCGGTGGCGCGAAACGCCGTGTGCCGCATTTCGACGACCTGCTGTTCCTCGGCGCTTCGATGTCGCGTTACCCGCTCGAAGGTTACCGTGAAAAATGCGACACCTCCGTCACGTTGGGCACGCGCTTTGCGAAAAAGCCGATTGAACTCAAAATCCCGGTGACCATCGCGGGCATGTCCTTCGGCGCGCTCTCCGGTCACGCCAAAGAGGCTCTGGGCCGCGGCGCGACCATGGCGGGCACCTCGACGACCACCGGCGACGGCGGCATGACCGAGGAAGAGCGCGGTCACTCCGAGAAACTCGTCTACCAATATCTGCCGTCTCGTTATGGGATGAACCCGGACGACCTGCGTCGGGCGGATGCCATCGAGATCGTTGTGGGCCAGGGTGCGAAACCGGGCGGCGGCGGGATGCTGCTGGGGCAGAAGATCACCGAACGCGTCGCTGGTATGCGCGATTTGCCGGTCGGCATTGACCAACGTTCCGCCTGTCGTCACCCCGACTGGACTGGCCCGGATGACTTGGAAATCAAAATTCTCGAAATCCGCGAAATCACCAATTGGGAAAAGCCGATTTACATCAAAGTCGGTGGCGCGCGTCCTTATTATGACGTCGCTCTGGCCTGTAAAGCGGGCGCCGATGTGATCGTTCTCGACGGCATGCAGGGCGGCACGGCGGCGACCCAAGACGTGTTCATCGAACATGTCGGTCAACCGACGCTGGCCTGTATCCGCCCCGCCGTTCAGGCGCTCCAAGACCTCGGTCTGCACCGCGAAGTGCAGCTCGTCGTCTCCGGCGGCATCCGCACCGGCGCCGATGTGGCGAAAGCTCTGGCACTTGGCGCCGACGCCGTGGCCATCGGCACTGCCGCTCTGGTGGCCCTGGGTGACAACGACCCGAAATGGGAATCCGAGTACAACAAACTCGGCACCACCACGGGCGCCTATGACGACTGGCATGAGGGCCGCGATCCGGCGGGCATCACAACGCAGGACGTGGAGCTGATGAAGCGCCTCGATCCGGTCGCTGCAGGTCGCCGCCTGCGCAACTACCTCAACGTGCTGACGCTGGAATGCCAGACGCTGGCCCGCGCCTGTGGTCACAACCATGTCCACAACCTTGAGCCGGAAGACCTCTGTGCGCTGACCATGGAAGCCGCTGCCATGGCGCAAGTGCCGCTGGCTGGGACCAATTGGTACCCGGGCAAGCCCGGCTTCTGATCTCGAAAACGCACATATTTGAGGGGCCTCTGGCCCCTCATTCACCAACAGGGAATTGAAAATGAGCAAACTTGCCAAATTCGCCGAGGAAAAAGGCGTCAAATATTTCATGATCTCCTACACCGATCTCTTCGGTGGCCAGCGCGCCAAACTGGTGCCGGCCCAAGCGATTGCGGATATGGAGGAAGACGGCGCGGGCTTTGCGGGCTTTGCCACCTGGCTCGACCTGACGCCTGCGCACCCCGATATGCTGGCCGTGCCGGATGCGGATGCTGCGATCCAGCTGCCGTGGAAACCCGAGGTGGCTTGGGTGCCTGCCGACTGCGTGATGGAAGGTCAGCCGGTCGAACAAGCGCCGCGCAACGTGTTGAAGAAACTTGTTAAAGAAGCCGCCGACGAAGGTCTGCGCGTCAAGACCGGGATCGAAGCGGAATTCTTCCTTTTGACGCCCGAGGGCGATCAAATTTCTGACCCCTTCGATACGGCGGAAAAGCCCTGTTACGACCAACAGGCTGTGATGCGCCGCTACGATGTGATCGCGCAGATTTGCGATTACATGCTGGAATTGGGCTGGGGTCCGTATCAGAACGACCACGAGGACGCGAACGGCCAGTTCGAAATGAACTGGGATTTCGACGATGCGCTGCTCACTGCCGACCGCCACAGCTTCTTCAAATTCATGGTTAAATCCGTGGCCGAACAGCACGGCTTCCGCGCCACCTTCATGCCGAAACCGATCGAAGGGCTGACCGGAAACGGTTGTCACGCGCATATCTCGGTCTGGGATCTCGACGGCAAAACCAACGCCTTTGCGGGCGATGCCGGGGGTCAAATCGGCGAAGTGGGTCTGTCTGAGCAGGGCGGCTACTTCCTCGGCGGGATCATGAAGCACGCAGAAGCCTTGGCTGCGATCACCAACCCGACGGTGAATTCCTACAAACGCATCAACGCGCCGCGCACTATGTCGGGCGCGACCTGGGCGCCGAACACCGTGACCTGGACCGGCAACAACCGCACCCACATGGTCCGCGTTCCGGGGCCGGGCCGGTTTGAGCTTCGCCTGCCGGATGGGGCCGTGAACCCCTACCTGTTGCAAGCCGTGATCATCGCTGCTGGTCTTTCGGGCATCCGCTCCAAGGCCAACCCCGGTCCGCGTTATGACATCGACATGTATGCCGAGGGTCATAAGATCGAAGGCGCGCCGAAACTGCCGCTCAACATGCTGGACGCGATCCGCGCCTATGATGCTGACCCGGAACTCAAAGCCATGCTCGGCAATGATTTCTCCGCGTCTTACATCAAGATGAAGCATCAGGAATGGAACACCTTCGTGTCGCATTTCTCGCGCTGGGAAAAAGACAACACGCTCGACATCTGAGCCGGAAATATCCCTGAGCGGTGCGCGCGAGAGCCATCGCTTTCCCTCAAAGGCCCGGCTTATGCTGGGCCTTCTTTTTTGCGCAGTTGCGAGGGCGCAATGCCGTAGGATTTTCGGAAGGCGTCAGAGAAATGCGCCTGTGATGAGAAACCTGTCATCTGGGCAATCTCGGCCAGAGGGATGCGGGTCGTCTCAACCAAATCTTTCCCTGTTTCCAATCGGATACGGCGATATTCCTCCATCACAGATCGGCCGATGTTCTCCCGGAACTGGCGTTGCAATTGACGGGTCGAGAGGCCGGAAAGGTCGGCCAATTGGTCCTGATCCAAAGGGTCCGCGATATGCGATTGCATCAGCTCCAAAGCGGACATGACCGCGTCCGGCAAGACGCCATAAAGCGCTGACAAAGATCGGCGTTGCGGCGCTTCGGCGCCTCGGACTTCGGCCTGAATGAACCAATCCGAAATGCGCCCGGCAAACCCCGTGCCGTGGTCGCGTGCGATGATCGCATGCATCATGTCGAGAGGCGCCGAGCCCCCTGCGCAGGTGTAGCGGTCCCGGTCGATGACAAAGAGTTTGCGCTCCAAAAGCCAGTCGCCGGGCAACTCGTCGAAGTCGTCGTAATGGTGCCAATGCACGGTAAATCGGCGGTTCTCCAAAAGCCCCGCTTTGGCCAAAATCACCGCGCCGCCGGAGATGCCACCAAGGGCTACGCCGTTGCTGTCCGCCTGCCACAACCACTTGAACAGCGCGGGGTCGGTGACCCGCGCGGGGCTGCCACCGGCGACGACGAACAACAAATCGAAGAGCGGGAAAACGTCTTGGAAAGGCCGGGTCTGAAACGTGGCCCCGACGGAGGATTTCGCCTCTGTTCCTGTGCCCGAGAGGAGCGTGATGTCGTAGTTCAAAGTCGGCGAAAACAGGTTCGCCGCGCGCAAAGGTTCAAGCGCCGAGGCGGTCGACAAAAGCGCATAACCATCAAGCAAAAGAAAGGCGATTCTCCGCATTTGCGACCCTTGCTGACTTTCTCAAAATTACGTCTTAAAAATGAAAATATACGACCTGAAACAGGAAGAATAGCCTCAAAATCACCGCTAAAACAGTGTTGTGACGAAGGAGCGCATCTATGAAATTTTCAGGTTTCAAAGTCGTGAAAGAGGCCCTGACCGGGCATAAGGGCTGGACGCAACTCTGGCGCAGCCCGGAGCCGAAAAAGGCCTATGACATCGTGATCGTGGGCGGCGGCGGACACGGGCTGGCGACGGCCTATTACCTCGCCAAGGTCTATGGCGAGTTGAGCATTGCAGTGCTGGAAAAAGGCTGGATCGGCTCCGGCAACGCGGGCCGCAACACGACGATCATCCGCTCCAACTACCTGCTGCCGGGCAACCAGCCGTTCTACGAGTTTTCGATGAAACTCTGGGAGAATTTGGAGCAGGATACGAATTTCAACTCGATGGTGTCGCAGCGGTCGATCATCAACCTGATCCACTCGGACGGCCAGCGCGACGCCTATCGTCGGCGCGGCAATGCGATGATGCTCTCGGATGCGGGGGCAAAACTTTTGTCGCGTGACGACATCAAACGCATGGTGCCGTTCCTGAACTTCGACAACGCGCGTTTCCCGATCAAAGGCGGTTTGATGCAGACCCGCGCGGGCACGGCGCGCCACGATGGCGTGGTCTGGGGCTATGCCCGAGGCGCCGATCAGCGCGGCGTCGACATCATCCAGAATTGCGAAGTCACGGGCTTCAAGATCGAGAATGGCAAGGTGTTGGGCGTCGAAACGTCGCGCGGCTTTATCGGTGCGAAAAAGGTTGGCGTCTCGGTCGCGGGCTCCTCGGGCCGCGTGATGGAAAAGGCGGGGATGCGCCTGCCGATTGAAAGCCATGCCTTGCAGGCCTTTGTGTCTGAGGGTCTCAAACCGACCATTCCGGGGGTCATCACCTTTGGCGCCGGGCATTTCTACGTCAGCCAATCCGACAAGGGCGGTTTGGTCTTTGGCGGCGACATCGACGGCTACAATTCCTACGCGCAGCGCGGCAACCTTCCGGTGGTCGAGGACGTGCTCGAAGGCGGTATGGCTTTGATGCCGATGATTGGCCGCGCGCGTCTGTTGCGGGCCTGGGGCGGGCTTGTCGACATGTCGATGGACGGCTCGCCGATCATCGACAAGACCGGCATTGAAGGCCTCTATTTCAACGGCGCCTGGAATTACGGCGGGTTCAAAGCGACCCCGGCGGCGGGCTACACATTCGCCCATTTGCTGGCGACCGACACCCCGCATGAGACCGCGACGGCCTTCCGGTTCGACCGGTTCAACCGCGGTTATGTCATCGACGAAAAGGGCGTTGGCGCCCAACCGAACCTGCATTGAGGAGCGCGTAACATGTTGATCCCTCACCCACTTCTCGGCCTGCGTGACAGTCAGGAGTTCACCTATCTGGGCGACGCCTCTCTGATGCAGCGGCCCGTTGCCTCTGCGGAAAATGCCGAAGCTGAATTCTGTGACTACGTCTTCCTGCGCGACAACCCGGCGGGCGTGCACCGCGAGCTGTGGTTCCACGAACAGGGTGACCGGAGCTGGCTGGTCGTCACCCGCGACACGACCACGCATGAAATCCTCGGCGCTGAATTGGCCTCTGACGTGAAAGGAGCGGCGAAATGACCCGTTTGACCGGCGGTCTGATCGACCGCAACGCGCCGTTGGATTTTACGTTTAACGGCAAAAATTACAAAGGCTTCCAAGGCGACACGCTGGCCTCCGCGCTCTTGGCCAATGGCGTTCAGCTCATGGGCCGGAGTTTCAAATATCACCGTCCGCGCGGCGTCTTTGCGGCAGGCTCCGAAGAGCCCAACGCCATGGTCGAACTGCGCACTGGCGCGCGGCAGGAACCCAATACGCGGGCGACCGTGACCGAGCTTTTCGACGGGTTGATCGCGCGGTCTCAGAACCATGTCGGGCCGCTTGAGCGCGATTTTCTGGCGGTGAACGACCTGCTGTCGCCCTTCTTCGCGGCGGGGTTTTATTACAAGACCTTCATGTGGCCAAAGGCGTTTTGGGAAAAGCTCTATGAGCCGATGATCCGCAAAGCGGCGGGGCTTGGATCGCTCTCCATGCTGCCCGACCCGGACGATTACGACAAAGGCTTCTTGCATTGCGATCTCTTGGTCGTGGGCGGCGGGGCGGCCGGTCTTGCGGCCGCTTTGACGGCGGGGCGCGCGGGTGCTGAGGTCGTTCTGGCCGATGAAGATTTCGCGCTTGGCGGACGTCTCACGATGGAGAGCGATCTTTTGGACGAGGCCGCCGCCACCGACTGGATCGCCAGCGTGAAAGCCGAGTTGGAGAGCCTTCCGAATGTGCGCATCATGACCCGCACCACGGTGTTCGGCGTCTACGATCACGGCATCTTTGGGGCGGTTGAACGCGTGTCGGATCACCTCGCAGTGCCGGGCGACAAGGTGCGTCAGACGCTTTGGCGGATCACCGCGAAACGCGCGGTTCTGGCGGCGGGCGCGACCGAACGGCATATGCCCTTTGCCGACAACGACCGTCCCGGCGTGATGCTGGCCGGAGCGATGCGGGCCTATGCCAACCGCTGGGCCGCAAGCCCGGTGAAGCGCGACAGCGATGCGATTGCGATTTTCACCAATGGTGACGACGGCCACCGCACGGCGATGGATCTGATGGCGAAAGGTGCGAAGGTGATGGGCGTGATTGATGCCCGCGAAGCCGCGCCGCGCTTTGGCGACTATGAGGTCTTTGCGGGTGCGACCGTGACCGGAACGAAGGGCCGTCTTGGCCTCACCTCAATCGAGATCACCCGCAATGGCCAGTCGCAACGGCATAATGTCGGCGCGCTTGGTGTGGCGGGCGGGTGGAACCCGAACGTGCATCTGGCCTCGCACCACCGCGGGCGTCCGGTCTGGGACGACAGCCTTCTGGCCTTTGTGCCGGGGCCGAACGGGCCTGCGGGGCTGATCCCGGCAGGGGCGGCGGCGGGCAAGGGCGGCACAGAGGAGGCTTTGAGTGACGGTATGCGTGCCGCGATCACAGCGCTCTCTGAGATTGGGATCACGGCCTCCGAGATTGTATTGCCGAAGGCCGAGAATATGCCGTCTGAGCAAGTCGCGTTCTGGCATGTGCCGGGCAAAAAACGGGCCTGGGTGGATTTCCAGAACGACGTGACCGTCAAAGACATCGCCTTGGCGCATAAGGAAAATATGACGCCGGTCGAGCATCTGAAACGCTGGACCACGCTTGGCATGGCCACCGATCAGGGCAAAACTTCGAACATTTCCGCGCTTGCGGTCATGGCCGAGTTGACCGGCAAAACGATCCCCGAAACCGGCACGACGATTTTCCGTCCGCCCTACACCGGCGTGTCTCTGGGCGTGTTGGGCGGGGGCGATACCGGGCCTTTGTTCCGGCCGCGCCGTCTGACGCCGACGCACGCTTGGGCCGAGGCGCAGGGGGCAGAGTTTGTCGAGGTTGGGCCGTGGATGCGGGCGCAATATTTCCCGCGTGCGGGCGAGACGACGTGGCGCGAAACCGTGGACCGCGAGGTGCTGGCCGTGCGCTCCGGCGTGGGTCTTTGTGATGTGACCACGCTCGGCAAGGTTGATGTGCAGGGCGCGGATGCGGGTGAATTTTTGCACCGGATGTATTCCAACATGATGGGCACGCTGAAGGTCGGCATGGTGCGTTACGGTCTGATGCTGCGCGAAGACGGGCATGCCTATGACGACGGCACCTGCGCGCGGATGAGCGAAGATCACTATGTGGTCACGACGACCACCGCCAACGCAGGGCTGGTGTATCGCCAGATGGAATTCGCGCATCAATGCCTCTGGCCGGAGCTGGATGTGCAGTTGATTTCGACCACCGACGCCTGGGCGCAAATCGCCGTGGCGGGGCCGAAATCGCGTGAGCTTTTGAGCCGGATCGTCGATGACTTCGATTTGTCGAATGAAGCCTTCCCCTTCATGGCCTGCTCTGAGTTGACGATCTGCAACGGTCTGCGGGCCCGTCTGTTCCGCATCTCTTTCTCCGGCGAATTGGCCTATGAGATTGCCGTGCCGGCACGGTACGGCCATGCTCTGATGCAACGCCTGATGGAGCAGGGGGCCGATCTGGGCGCGACGCCTTACGGCACCGAAGCATTGGCGGTCTTGCGCATCGAAAAAGGTCATGCGGCGGGCGCGGAACTCAACGGCCAGACCACGGCGCAGATGCTGGGGCTGGGCAAGATGGTTTCCGCCAAGAAAGACAGCATCGGCGCGGTGATGTCGCGGCGCGAAGGCATGGCGGCGGACGCCCGTCGCCTTGTGGGCTTCAAATCCGTCGAGCCGCAAAAACAGGCCATGGCCGGTTCGCATCTCTTCACAGACGGCACAGTGCAGGATATGAGCACAGACCAAGGCTGGCTGACATCGTCTTGCTACTCGCCGCACCTGAAGGGATACATCGCGCTTGGCTTTTTGGAGAATGGCGATACACGGATGGGCGAGATCATCGTGGCGGCCAATCCGGTCGAAGGCCAGACTGTGAAACTTGAAGTGGTCTCTGCCCATTTCGTTGATCCCGAAGGAGGACGTCTCCGTGCTTGATCATGTGACTGATTTGACCCCCATCACGGCTCTGGGCGCAACCGCTCCCCGTATTGAAAGCTTTGGCGCGCTGACTGTCACGGAGAACGCAGGGCTGGGCTTGGCCTCTCTGGCGCTCCGCAAGGGGCAAAGCGCACCGCAGCCTTTTGGCCTGCCGCTGCCGGGGGTAGGTAAAGCCGTCTCCATGGGCGATTATGCCGCCTTCTGGACCGGCCGCGATCAATGGATGGTGGAGGCGACCGGCAAGGCGGAGGTGAACTTCGCCGCCATGTTGAAATCCGAGGCGCCGGAGTGTTCTGTGACGGAGCAGACCGACGGGTTCACCGCCTTTGAAATTGCCTCCTCGCAAGGGGCGGCGCCGATCGAGGCCTTGATGCGCAAGCTTGTCAACATCGACCCGAAAGCCTTCGGGCCGGGGCAGGCGACGCGCACGGGGCTGGAACATATGACCGTCTTCCTGATCCGCCGGGCCGATGACCGGCTGGCAGTGATCGGGATGCGCACATTGGCGGGATCGCTGTGGCATGCTTTGGCTGTCGCCGCACGCCGCCTCGAAGACTGAGTTGGAGAAAGAACATGACTGCACAGATCATTGATGGAAAGGCCTTCGCGGCCACGGTGCGCGAGAAAGTCGCCTCCCATGTGGCGCGCCTTAAAGAGGTGCATGGCATCACGCCCGGTCTCGCCGTGGTTCTGGTTGGCGAAGACCCCGCGAGCGAGGTCTATGTGCGCAACAAGGGCAAACAGACCATCGAGTGCGGCATGAACTCTTACGAGCATAAGCTGTCGGAAAAGACGTCTGAGGCCGATCTTCTTGCACTTATCGAACAATTGAACGCCGACCCGGCGGTGCATGGCATTCTCGTGCAACTGCCCTTGCCCGACCATCTCGACAGCGATCTGGTGATCAACTCCATCGATCCGGCGAAGGATGTGGACGGGTTCCATATTTCCAACGTGGGTCTCTTGGGGACCGGTCAAAAGAGCATGGTGCCGTGTACGCCGCTGGGCTGTCTCATGATGCTGCGCGATCATCTCGGAAGCCTCTCCGGGCTGAATGCCGTGGTCGTGGGCCGCTCGAATATTGTCGGCAAACCGATGGCGCAATTGCTGCTGCGGGATAGCTGCACCGTGACCATCGCGCATTCGCGCACGAAAGACATCGAAGAGGTCTGTCGCCGTGCTGACATCCTTGTGGCCGCCGTGGGCCGCCCGGAGATGATCAAGGGCGATTGGGTCAAACCCGGCGCGACCGTGATCGACGTGGGCATCAACCGTGTGGACGCGCCTGAAAAGGGCCTGCGCGAGGATGGGTCTGTGAAATCGAAACTCGTGGGCGATGTCGAGTTTGACAGCGCCGCCGCCGTGGCGGGGGCCATCACGCCGGTGCCGGGCGGTGTCGGTCCGATGACCATCGCCTGCCTTTTGGCGAACACCGTGACGGCCGCCTGCCGCGCCAATGATCTTCCCGAGCCTGAGGGGCTGACGGCCTGAGAGGGCCTGAGTGTGCCTGCGGGACCAAAGTTAAACCAACGATAAAAACACAAAACACACCAACATCGGGGCCGCGCACTCAGGGGAGCGCTTCCCATCTGGAGACAAGACATGACGAAATTTTGCCTGACCGTGGCCTGCGAGACCAAACGTGGGATCGTCGCCGCCATTGCCACCTTCCTTGCCGACAACGGCTGTAACATCACCGACAGCTCGCAGTTTGACGACACCGAAACGGGTCAGTTTTTCATGCGCGTGAGCTTTGCCTCGGAAGAGGGCGTGAAGCTTGCAGCGCTCGAAGAGGCCTTTGCCGCGATCGCGGAAGAATTCGGCATGACATTCTCCTTCCACGACGAGAGCGTGAAGATGAAAGTCGTGATCATGGTGAGCCGTTTCGGTCACTGTCTGAACGATCTGCTCTACCGCGTTCACATTGGTGCGCTGCCGGTGGAAATCGTGGCTGTGATCTCGAATCACATGGATTATCAAAAGGTTGTGGTGAATAACGACATTCCGTTCCACTGCATCAAAGTGACCAAAGAGAACAAGCCCGAGGCCGAGCGCGCGATTATGAAAGTGGTCGAGGATGCAGGCGCCGAGCTGATCGTTTTGGCGCGTTACATGCAGATCCTGTCGGATGAAATGTGCACTAAGATGTCGGGCCGGATCATCAACATCCACCACTCTTTCCTACCGTCGTTCAAAGGTGCGAACCCTTACAAACAGGCCTACGCGCGCGGCGTGAAGCTGATTGGGGCGACCTCGCACTATGTGACCGCCGATCTCGACGAAGGTCCGATCATCGAGCAGGACATCGTCCGCATCACCCACGCCCAAAGCGCCGATGACTATGTGTCGCTGGGCCGTGACGTGGAAAGCCAAGTGTTGGCCCGTGCGATCCATGCGCACGCCAACCACCGCGTGTTCCTGAACGGCAACAAAACCGTGGTTTTCCAGGCGTCTCCGGGGTCTTATTCGAGTGAGCGGATGGGGTGAGGCGCGGTCGACCCGCAGGGCCGATCCATCGCTCCAGTGGAGCGATGGAAGCGCCGAACGCCCGAGCACGCCTGCGAGGGCTGGGGTGAGAACCGGTCGCGGCTTTGCCGCGGCACAAGGCTCCGGTGGAGCCTTGTGAGGTTCGAACGCGCCCGCAAACTTGCGGGTGCCGGGTAAAGACGTCTGCCTGAGCAATCATAAACCCACCCAAAGAGGCGCGCAATTCCGCGCCTCTTTTGCATTCAGTCCCATACAGCGCCTGCCACCCTCTGGACCAATTGCGAAAAATTGGTCTAATAGGCGGTGATTTCAAAGGACTGATCCGTTGCCGAATTCCTCTCTGCCCAACGCCTCTCTGCCCGGTGCCACCGTGAAATACGTGATCGAGACGCTCTCGACGCGGATTGTGACGCGCGAATATGCCACCGAAGAGCGGCTGCCCTCCGAGCGGCAATTGGCGCAAGAGCTGGGGGTCGCGCGCAACACGGTCCGCGAGGCGTTGGACCAGTTGGAGACCCGTGGCATGATCCGGCGCCGGGCGGGGTCGGGGTCGTTCGTGACCTATAATCCCGATGGCGCGAGCGAGGCGCTGTCGCCCGTGGCGCATGAGACCGGGCCGCTGCAATTGCAGGTGATGCGCGGCATCCTTGAGCCCGAAATGGTGCGACTGGCCATCGTCAACATGTCGCCGAAACAGATCGAGGCGCTCTCTGTCGTGCTCTCAAAAATGGAGACGGTGCAGTCGGACGCCACGGCCTTTGTCGCGCTCGAAGAAGAGTTCCACCGTTTGATCGCCGAGGGCACCGGCAACCCGCTTTTGATCGCCTGCTACAATCTGGTGATCGACGCGCGGCGACAGTCTTTTCGGGCGGCGATGTACCGGCGTCACCTGACGCCTGCGCGGATCGAGATTTACCAGCGCGGCTACAACGGTCTCTTCAATGCCATCGCCGCGCGCGACATCGAAGAGGCGTCGGAATTCATGAAGCTTGCCCTGATCGAGGATCAGCGGCTTTTGCTTCAGGAAGATTGATCCTCAACACTGGCTAAAATTGGTTGGGCCAATATTGGCCCGCGCTTGGCCTGTGATTTTTGCGACATTTGCACCGAAAAACTGCGAATCTCCCCGGTGTTTTCTCTCGCCTTGCCATTTTCTGCGGCGTTTTGCCGGACAGGTATCGATTGCCGGTCGCTCAATCAGGCTTGGCTGGGTTCTCCTTACGCTCATAAATTCATCACTCGGACCTGTTGAGATGGTCGTTTGACATAAAAAGCGGCGTACCTAAGGTGAAAATAAATTCCTGACAGGAAAAAAGTTTGACCCGTGGTGATCCGTTCTTCCTCATGGAAGTCACTGAGTGAGCCAGTTCGCACAATTGGTCCAAACCAAAAATCGGACAGAATCTGGCTTGAGATTAGGTCACGTTCACTGGACAGGGAGAACGACTTGGAACAGGATCTTGCATCCTTGGCTGCCGCGGTTGCGGAGCTACAGGGAAACCATGCCGCGACAAATGGCACGTTTTCCGAGACATTCTACTATCTGACGATCCCGCTCATGGTGCTCATCCATGCCGGGTTCCTCGCATATGAAATGGGCGCATCGCGGTCGAAAAACGCGCTGGCCTCGGGCATCAAGAACATCCTCGCCTTCGCGATGATCGTGCCCTTCTTCTACTTCATCGGTTGGTGGATCTACTGGGCGTTCCCGACAGGTCTGACGCTCTCCGAAGGCGCCATGGGCATCTCCGGACTGGCCTATGCCAACGAGGTCGCATTGCCCTGGAGCCAATACATGGGTCCGAACCTCGATGACCGCGCCTCTGGCGTGTTCTGGGGGGCTTTCGTGCTATTTGCCGCCACCACGGCCTCCATCATGTCCGGCGGTGTGATCGAACGGATCAAACTGACGGGCTTTGTTGTTCTGGCCATTGTTTTGGGCGCCTTCGTCTGGATTTTGGCGGGCGCTTGGGGTTGGCACGCGGACGGCTGGCTTGTGACCAAGTTCGGCTATCATGACTTCGGCGCCGCCGGTGTCGTGCATATGATCGCGGGCTTCTTCACGCTGGGTGTTCTGATCAATCTTGGGCCGCGGATCGGCAAATTCAACGCCGATGGCACCGCCAACCACATCGCGGGTCACTCCATGCCGATGACGCTCATTGGTCTGATGTTGATCATCGCCGGGTTCTGGGGCTTCCTCATGGGCTGTGTCATCGTTCCGGGCGAAGCCTGGTCCTGGGGCACGGAAATTGAGGCCACGATTTACGGCACGCCGATGACGATCTCTGGCATGACCTTCAACACGCTGATGGCCTTTGCGGGTGGGATCATTGGGGCCTGGATGGTCACGCGCGATCCGTTCTGGATGATGTCCGGCGCTCTGGGCGGGATCATCTCCGCTGCGGCTGGTCTTGATCTTTGGTATCCGCCCATGGCCTTTGCCATCGGTTTCCTCGGTGCCTGCATGATGCCCTTCGTCGCCACCTTCATCGAAAAGCGCGGCATCGACGATGCGGTTGGCGCCTTCGCGGTGCACGGTTTCTTGGGCATGTGGGGTCTGATCGCGGTCGGTATCGCGGCTCAGGGCTACCCGGCGATGTTCGGTGAAGATGTCATCGAGACCTCCTTCATGGGTCAGCTTGTTGGCGCCGCTGTGATGGGTCTTCTGGGCTTTGTTCCGGGCTATGTCGTCTCCTTCATCCTCAAGGTCACGGGCCAGCTCCGTGTGCCGGAAGAGGCAGAGATCATGGGTCTCGACAAGGTCAAAGTGCCTGCCGAAGCCTACCCTGAATCGCTTCACCCGTCGGTCAGCCCGGCTGAGTGATCCCCTTGATTAGGAAAGGACAATCCAATGGAAGCACCATTTGACGCAACCTCTTGGGACGGCATCACCGGCGCCATCTACGCTGGCTACGGCTCCGTCGAAGGTCTCTGGCTCTTTGCCTGCCTCGCCATGGTCGTGATCGCGATCGTGTTCGGCTGGCGCCACGAAGAGCACGCCTACAAGGCAACAGAGAAAAAGAACTGATCTCTTGAGTTAGGGTTTCACGCCCTTTCCCCTGAACCGGCGGCGCGCCCCGTCGCCGGTTCTCCAAACACAGAATTGAATGACTACCCTAAGGATAAAAACAATGATCGCATCATGGAGATTTTCCGCACTGGCGGACCGGCACCGCGCCCTTGGCTCCGATCTCGAAGACTGGAGTGGCATGGGCACCGCCTGGAGCTATGACAAGGATCAGACGGAGGAGTATCTGGCGATCCGCACCAAGGCGGGCGTCATGGATGTCTCGGGCCTGAAGAAAGTTTACGTTGTGGGACCGCACGCCCAATACGTGATCGACAAGGCCACGACCCGCAATATCGAAAAACTGAAACCCGGTCGCTCGACCTATGCCACCATGCTCAATGATGCCGGCAAATTCGTCGATGACTGTGTGATCTACCGTCTCGGGCCGCAGAACTTCATGGTCGTGCATGGCTCCGGCGCGGGCCACGAACAACTGACTATGTATGCCGCTGGCCGCAACGTTGCCGTGCTGTTCGACGACGATCTGCATGACATTTCGCTGCAGGGGCCGATGGCCGTCGATTACCTCGAAAAGCACGTGCCGGGGATCCGCGACGTGGTCTATTTCAGCCACATGCAGACGACGCTGTTTGGTAAGCCTGTGATGATTTCCCGCACCGGCTATACTGGCGAGCGCGGCTATGAGATTTTCTGCCGCCGTCAGGATGCCGTCGAGATCTGGGACACCATCGTGGCCGAAGGCAAAGAGATGGGCATCATCCCGACGCGCTTCACCACGCTCGATTGGCTGCGCGCGGAGAGCTATCTTTTGTTCTTCCCCTATGACAACTCGGAAATGTACCCGTTTGAGAATGACTCCAACGGTGACACGCTTTGGGAATTGGGTCTCGATTTCACCGTCTCGCCGGGCAAAACCGGCTTTCGTGGCGCCGAGGAGCACTACCGTCTGAAGGGCAAAGAGCGCTTTAAAATCTACGGTGTGAAACTCGAAGGCACCGAGCCCGCCGCCGAAGGCGCGCCTTTGCTGAAAGACGGCAAAGAGGTGGGTGTTGTGACCATCGGCATGTACTCGCCCCTCAATGAGCACAACGTCGGGATCGCGCGGATGCCGGTCGATTGCGCCATCGAAGGCACCGAGCTCACGGTCAAGAACCCGGATGGTGAGATCAAGGCCATCGCGCATCCGATGCCCTTCTACGACGTCGACAAGAAACGTCGCACCGCCAAGGGCTAAGCCCCAAATATAAATCAGCACAAAGACTTACGAGGCGGGCGCAATCCCGTGCCCGCCTCCTGAGACCAACAGGACCCGTAATGCCCAAGACTGAATTTTCCCCTTCTATCGAGAGCCGCCCGACCTACGCCGGGCTTGTCTCGCAAGGTGCCGCCCCCGCGATCATGGTCGCGGATGAGGCGGGCGCAGCCGCGCTCACCGATCTGGCCGCCTCTGATGCCTCCGTCATGGATCACGCACATGTTGTGTTGGTCGGCTGTGGTGCGAGCGCTCTCAAAGATGTCAAACCCGTCGCCCTGCACGAGGCCCCCGATTTCGACGCCGCCACGCCGCTGGTGACCCAGCTTTTGAACACGGCGCGCATGGGCACGCAGCTTTATCTTGCTGGCTCCGAGGGGCTGATCGGGCATGTCTCCGCGCTGGCGTTTGCCGCCGGGATGCCTTTGGATGAGGTGCAGATGGAACATCGCGGTTCCATCGCGCGGCGGATGCAATGCGTGCATTGCAAAGGCATCACCGAGGATGTCACCACCGATCCCTTCACCTGCGCCCATTGTGGGCTGACGCTTTTCGTGCGCGATCATTTCTCGCGCCGTTTGGGTGTGTTCCAAGGCGTCTGTGTCGATGCGGAAACCCCGGGCGTGGTGCCCGAAACCGTGGAGATTCAGGCATGAAAAAGCTGTGTTTGAAAGTCGCTGCGGTTGAACAACTCTCGCCTTTGGTGAAACGTTTTCGTTTCGAGGACCCGACGGGGGCATCCTTGCCGGTCTTCTCCGGTGGCGCGCACCTTACCGTCGAGATGCCGGAAGGCGACACCATCCGCCGCAATTCCTATTCGCTGATCTCCGATCCTTATGACGGCAGCGGCTATGAGATCGCCGTGCGCCGCGAGGATAAGGGGCGGGGTGGTTCGCTCTACATGCACACGAAAGTGTCGGAAGGCGATGAAATCACCGTTTCTCTGCCGTCAAACCTGTTCCAGCTTGATCTGCGGGCGCGCAAGCACGTGCTGATCGGCGGCGGCATCGGCATCACGCCCTTCCTGTCGCAACTGCGCCAACTCGACATGGAGCAAAAGCCCTACGAGCTGCACTACGCCGCCCGATCGCGCGAAGAAGCTGCCGGGATCAAGCTTTTGCCGCAGGCCGCACATATCCATGTGCATATCTCCGAAGAGGGCGCGCGCATGGACCTCGGCGCCATTCTCGACGGGCAACCTCTGGGCACCCATGTTTACACCTGTGGCCCCGACGGGTTGATCACGGCGGTGGCCGATCAGACCGCGCGGTTGGGCTGGCCCAAAACGTCTGTGCATTCCGAAGCCTTCACAGCACCGCCCCCGGGCGAGCCCTTTGACGTGGTGGTGAAATCCTCCGGCAAGACCGTGCATGTGAAAGCCGATCAGAGCCTTTTGGAGGCTTTGGAAGCCGCCAAAGTGGACATTGATTATTCCTGCCGCGGCGGGGCCTGTGGGCGCTGTCATACCAAGGTGACGGCCTGTGACGGGCGTATTTTGCACAACGATCACTGGCTCTCGGACGACGAGCGCGCCGCACAACAAGACATCATGCCCTGCATGTCGCGTTTCAAAGGCACGCGACTTGAACTGGACCTGTGAGGAGACAGACCCATGACCATGCAATTCAATGACGAAACCTTCCGGGGCGATTACACTTATCACAATTCCCCCGAGGCGATCCGGAGGTTTCCCTTCCCGTTTGATCAAGACACGTACATGTACTCGGTCAATATCGAACAGCATCCGGGCGGCCCGAAAGACACGCCATTCGAAAAGATGTTCGATGTGGACGAGCATTACGTGGCGGAGATGAAGGATCGCGAGATCACGCTCGCCGAAGACCCGCTGCGCTGTCAGTCCCTGCCGCATATGGAGTTGGCGGGCTGGGATTTGCTCGAACTCATCATGGTGTCAAAGGCGCGGGATTATCCCGATCTTTTCACGCTGCATCGTGATGGCAACGACTGGCACTGGATCAACAAGCCATTGGGGATTGAGAAGAAATTCACCTTCTTGGACGCGACCACTTTGCCCTGCGGGCCGATGGAATATATCACGCGTCAGACCCAAGGTGACTTTGCGCTCCTTCATGAGCGCGACAACAATCTCTGGATGGACGCAGGGATGATCACGTCCCAGGCGGATTGGTCGCTTGATTTCGATGTGGGCATGAACTTTTTCGAATGGCACGCGCCGGTGCCGAAAGCCCGCAAGATGGGCGTCTTCGACAAGGCGCTGAAATTCCTTTTGGCGGTGGGTCAAGGCCAGCATTATCGCCGGTTGAACTGGACCATGACGGTGAACCCGCGTCTGGATACGTCCCCTGAGAACTACCACAAATGGGGCCCGGAAAAACGGACGATCACGCCGGAAAACGTTGGCCAGAAACAGTTCCTGCGCGTTGAGTTGCAGACGTTTTTCCGCCTGCCGCGCTCCAACGCGCTGGCGTTTCCGATCCGGTGCTACTTGATGAACCTCGAAGACATTGCGAGCAATCCGAAATGGGGCCGCCGCCTGCACCGTGTGCTGCGCGACATCGACCCGGACCTCGCCGAGTACAAAGGCTTTGCGGTGAACCAAAAAATCATCGTGGACTACCTGTCGCAATTCGATGATGGTGCACCGACATCGCCGGGGATTTTCCCGGACGCGTAAAGACGCAAAAGAGGGTGCGGAATGGCTTGGATCTTGCTCATCATCGCGGGACTTCTCGAAGTGGTCTGGGCGACATCGATGAAATATTCGAACGGCTTCACGGTGCTCTGGCCGAGCGTTCTGACCGTGGTGACCATGATCATCTCGTTCGGACTGTTGTCCGTCGCAATGAAAAGCCTGCCCTTGGGCACGTCCTACATGATCTGGGTTGGCATCGGTGCGATCGGGGCCTTCATCGCCGGGATCGTACTCTATGGCGAGACGTTGAACCTCATGCGCGTCGCCGCCGCCGCGCTGATCGTCGCGGGCATGGGGTTGATGAAACTCAGCGCTTAAAGCCCTGCGATCTCGGAGGCTTGCGTCAGGATCGCGGCGCGCAGGCCTTCGGGAGGGGTGTAACTTTTGCCACAGATCGGGCCGACCGCGTCAATGAGACCGGCGATCATCACGGCCTTATGGGCCACGGTCTCGGGCGGGGTGTCGGGGGAAAACGCCGTCACCATATCCGCGAGACTGCGAATGTGAAACTGACAGGTGGCGGCGAAATATTCTGCCGGACCGTCCAATCGCTGCGCCAGATCCTTGAGCCCGGTGGTGATCGCCTGCGCGCGCGGCGCGGCACTACGGTCCATGCGAAAATCCAGATAGGCGCGAAAGCGTTCGCGCAGGTCGGGCAGGGTGAGCGCGCCACGGTCGCGCAGCTCTTCGAGGCGGGAGGCCAAAGCATGACGCGTCACCGCCGTCAAAAGCGCGTCCTGCGTGGCAAAGTAATATTGCAGATTGCTGAGCCGCATATCGCAGCGCCGGGCCAAGGCCCGGAAACTCAGCCCGCTCACCCCCTCGGTGGCGAGGACCTCAACCGCTTCATCAAGCACCTTGACCACCGTCGCCCGGCTGCGGCTTGAGGGGGCCGTGACGCCGTAGACCTCGCTGGCTGTCGCGCCGGTTTTCAACTGGTCGATCAAGGCATCAAGGGAAAGGGTCATCGTGAAATCTCTGTAAACGTCGTGGGGGCGCACAGCCCCTACTGCGTCGCACCGGAGAGGTCAATCGCTGCAAAAAGGGCGCCCGCGATGGACGCCCTTCTTCTTTAAACCCGTGCGGTGCTCAAAGCCGGTTGGAAATCCAGCGGCATTGATAGGGCGCAAAGCTGATGTTGGGTTTTGACAGGTCGATTTTTTCGCCCGTCAACAGGTCATACCACGCCTCGCCGTCGATCAGGTTGATCGCGATATGCGGCACCTCGACCTCTTTGTCTGTCACATTGTGCAGCGCGAAAATCGACTGATCGCGTTCCGGCGACTGACGCCAGATGCCGAACATGTCTTCGCCCAGCTGCATGGTGAATTGCGTGGCGTTCGGGTGGAAGGCCTTTTGCGCGATGCGAATGGCGATCCGGCGTTTCATCTCGGCCAGCACCCGCGCGTTCTGGCTTTCGGGATCGTCCAGAAGCGCGCGCAGCTCCGGGTAGTCCCAGCGGTGGCGGTTGATCGCACGTTTCACGCCGGTCTTCTCGACGCCGGCGTGGTCGTTATGGGTCGCAAGAAGCGAGTGGATATAAAACGCCGGCACGCCTTCGAGCGCCATGACGATGCTTTGCGAACAGAGGAAGCGATCCACTTGGAGGCCATCTTCGCCCTTGGCAATCGTACCTTTGAGCGCGTCGAAATAGGTGATGTTCAGCTCATAGGGTTTTTCAGAGCCGTCGGGCAGGGCGCGCATCGACACAAGCCCGCCGAAATCACGCACGCATTGGATCACTTCGCCCAGTTCTTCGGGTGCCAAAAGCCCCTCCGCGCCGCGCACCCCGATGCCGTCGTGAGAGGCGGCAAAGTTCAGGTAGGCACAGCCCAACTGCGCGGGCGGCATCCGCATCAGCCATTGGTTGAGATAGGTCGAGGTGCCCGACAGAAGCGCATGCAGCAACAAAGGCGGCAGCGAGAAATTGTAGATCATATGCGCTTCGTTGCGGTTGCCGAAATAGCTCAGGTTTTCGGCATTGGGCACGTTGGTCTCGGTGAGCAAAACCACGCGTTCCTCGGCGTAATCGCAGAGCAGTCGCATCAGGCGCACGATGGCATGGGTCTGCGGCAGGTGGATGCAATTCGTGCCCAACTCTTTCCAGACAAAGGCCACGGCATCGAGCCGCACGATGCGCACGCCATTGTCCATGTGCAGCCGCATGATGCGCAGGAATTCGAACAACACCTCGGGATTTTTGAAATCCACGTCGATCTGGTCGTGGCTAAACGTACACCAGACGTGTTTCGGCCCGTTCACCGTGTTCACTTCGCGCAGCAGGGGCGAGGTGCGGGGGCGGGTGACCTGTGAGAGATCATCGTCGGGCGAGGCCTCGACAAAGAATTTGTCATAGGGCTCATGGCCCTGACGGTACTCGGAGAACCAGGTCGACATGGACGACACATGGTTCAGCACCAGATCGGACATCAGCCGGAACTCGCTGCCGATGCGCTGAATATCGGCCCAGTCGCCAAGTTGGCTGTTCACTTGGCGATAGTCGGTGACCGCAAACCCGTCATCGGAGGTGAACGGAAAGAACGGCAGGATATGCACCCCGTGCACCGTGCCCTTGAGATAGCGATTGAGAAAATCGCGCAGCAGATCGAGCGGCTTGTGCTGGCCGTCGATCAGCGAGTTGCCGTAAGTGATGACCAAAGTGTCGGTCTCATTCCAAAGACTGTTGCCCGGCGCACGGGCGCGCGCGCGCGGTTTGGTCCCCTCGGGCCAAAAGGCGTCCATGATCTGGTCGGCAAGGCATTTGCTGTCCTGATCCGGGTAAATCTGTTCGATCAAGGCGCGCAGGCGCGTTGAGAATTGCGAAGATGGTTTTGCCATGGGCTTCCCCTGTCTTTTCTTTTTCGTAGACCAGACAGATTTGAGGGGTTCAATGCATGGGCCGGGGAAAGCGGCGCATTCCTGTGCAAAAATTCGGGAAAGCGCGCAGGGCGTTCACATGTTGCCCCATTTTTGTGCGGTCGAAACAGTTTCGGGGATATGCGGGCTGTCGGCGCGCCTCAGACGCGATCGCCAAGCGCGGTATCAATCAGCCAGCCGCCGGGACCCGCGATCCGATCGGGAAGCGTGACGATCATCACCTCGCGGATCGCGATGGTGGTCATGATGGCCAGAGCCAGTTGATCAAAGCTGATGTTGAACAGGTCCATAGCAATGCTCCCGAGTGTGATGGAACCAGAGCTGACAGGCAAATCGGGCCGAAATGCGGCAGGCTTCGGGCGGCTTTGGGTTACTTTGGCAAAATGCGAAACTGACCCAGCGTCAGTTTCCGAAAGGATCATCCGGGTAGCCAACGCCCACCAGATAGAGCCCCTCCGGCGGACAGACTGGCCCACAGGCGGCGCGATCCTTGGCCTCCAAAGCCTCGGTCACATCCTCGGGCGACCACGCCCCCGATCCGACACGCTCCAGCGTGCCGACAAAGCTGCGCACTTGATTATGAAGGAAGGAGCGCGCCCGGAAATAGAACCGAAACTCCTGCCCATAGGGGATGTCCGAGACCTCAACGCGCGCCTCGTCTAGCGTCTTCACCGGGCTGTCCGCCTGACACATGGTCGAGCGAAAGGTGGTGAAATCATGCAGGCCGATCAGGCGATCTGCCCCCGCCTGCATGGCATCCCGATCCAGCTCGTGATTGACCCGCCACGCCAGCCCCGCGTCATGCACCAAAGGCGCACGGCGCGAGATCAGCCGGAACATATAACGCCGTTCCAGCGCCGAAAACCGGGCGTGCCAATCGTCGTCGACGCGGGCGGCTTTCAGGATCGCCACAGGGTTGGGTTTCAGATGGTGGTTCAAGGCCTCGCTCAACCGAAACGGATCCCAGTCCTTCGCCATATCGCAATGCGCCACCTGACCCGTGGCATGCACCCCCGCATCCGTGCGCCCGGCGGCCCCGATCCCCGGGCAATCCGGTTCGAGTTTGCGCAAAGCCTCCTCGACCGCTTGTTGAACGGAAGGGTGCTCTTTTTGGCGTTGCCAACCGGCAAAAGGCGCGCCGTTATATTCGATCAAAAGGGCGTATCTGGGCATGTGGCGGCTTTAACGTGGCAGGGAGGGGACGTCCAGTCTTTCTCCCTTACAACCACGCGCGTGAGTGCCTATGTTGAACGGGTAAACATCCAAAACGGGGCGGCAGATTTGATCCTCAACACGATTGCAGACCGGATTGTCCGAAGCGTTGAAACCGTTCAGGACGGCGTGCACGAGGCGCTCTTTGAACCGGTGATCCGGCTGGGCGTCACGGGCCTGTCGCGCGCGGGCAAAACGGTGTTCATCACCTCGCTCGTGGCCAACCTGTTGGACCGGGGTCGGATGCCGCAATTCGGCCCGGGGACGGCGATCACCGCCGCCTATCTTCAGCCGCAGCCGGACGACACCGTGCCGCGCTTTGACTATGAAAGCCACCTCTCCGCGCTCACCGCACCAGAGCCGCATTGGCCTGACAGCACCCGCGCCGTGTCCGAGTTGCGCCTGTCGTTCAAGGTGAGACCCGCGGGGCTTTTGGGCGGTTTGACGGGGCAAAAGACCGTGCATCTCGACATCGTGGACTATCCCGGCGAATGGCTTTTGGACCTTGGGTTGATGGAAAAAACCTTTGCCGAATGGTCCTCTGAGGCTTTGCAAGCTGCGCATGATCGGGCCGAGGGTGCCGCCTTCATCACCGCGCTGGGCGCCGCCGACCCGAGCGCCAAACAGGACGAACCCACGGCCAAATCTCTGGCCCAAAGTTTCACCGCCTACCTGCAATCCGCCCGCGCCGCAGGCTATTCCGATTGCACGCCGGGGCGGTTTTTGCTTCCGGGCGAGTTGGAAGGCTCGCCTGTCCTGACCTTTGCCCCTCTGCCTGCGGGCGAGGCCCCGCGCGGCTCGCTGCATCGCGAATTCGAACGCCGCTTTGAGGCCTATAAACGCGAAGTGGTGAAGCCCTTTTTCCGCGATCATTTCTCTCGCATTGATCGCCAGATCGTGTTGGTCGATGCGCTGGGCGCGATCCATTCCGGGCCGAAAGCCGTCGAAGACCTGCGCCGCACCATGGCCGATATTCTCTCCGCCTTCCGCCCCGGTCGGGTCGGGCGGATCATGTCTCTCTTGGGCCAGCACAAGGTCGAAAAAATCCTCTTTGCCGCCACCAAAGCCGATCACATCCACCACAACCAACACCCGCGCCTGACCGCGATCATGGAGGCCTTGGTACGCGATGCTCGTGACCGCGCCGATTTCGCAGGCGCCTCGACGCAGGCCATGTCCTTGGCGGCGCTTCGGGCGACGGTCGAGGAGACCATGGACCATCAGGGGCAGAGCCTCGATGTGGTGCGCGGCATGACCGAAGGCGGCAAACAGGCGGCGTTTTATCCGGGCGAGTTGCCCGAAGACCCGGCGCATATCCTGTCGCCCGCGCGAAAAGGGGCGGAGCGTTGGCTGGATGCGCAATATGAGATTATGAAATTCCGCCCCGCGCGGCTGACGCTTCGGCCCGGCGAAGGGCCGCCGCATATCCGGTTGGACCGCGCCGCCGAGTTTTTGATCGGAGATAAGCTATGACAGACAATCAGCCCGGTCGTGGCCCGATCTTGATCGAGTTGGACGAGGAGCCGACGATCACCCCCTCCACCGCCGAGCCGGTTCCCGATCTCGCGCCCCTCGCGCGGCCTGCGGCGATGGAGCGGGTGGCGGTTCTGGTTGCGCGCAAGCCCTCGGCCTTGGCACGCTGGTTCTGGCGGCTCTTCGCGGCGCTCTTTGCCTTTACCGTTTCGATTGTGACCTATGACGCCATCATGGGCCTGATCGCTGCGCATCCCCTGTTGGGCTATGTCGCACTGGGTCTGACGGGCGCGTTTGTCGTTGTTTTGGCCGCGATTGCCATCAGGGAACTGTCTGCCTTCGCACGTCTCAAACGCATAGATACGCTGCAAAAGGCGGCAGTGGACGCGATGGGCGCCGCCGATCTGAAAGCCGCGAAAGGCGTCGCGGATAAGCTTCTGTCAGTCTACGCGCATCGTCCTGAACTGAACTGGGGCAAGGAGCGGTTTCGCGACCGCGAGGCGGAGGTGTTTGATGCTGACGGGCTTTTGGGACTGGCGGAGACAGAACTTCTCGTGCCGCTCGATGCCGCGGCGCGTCGTGAAGTCGAAGCCGCCGCGCGTCAGGTTGCCACTGTGACCGCGCTTGTGCCGTTGGCTTTGGCGGATGTGTTTACCGCATTGACCGCGAACCTGCGGATGATCCGCCGGATTGCGGAGATTTATGGCGGGCGGTCTGGCACGTTGGGGTCCTGGCGTGTGACGAAATCCGTGCTCACGCATCTGGTCGCGACCGGGGCCGTCGCCGTGGGTGATGATCTGATCGGCACCATGGCCGGTGGTGGTGTGATGGCGAAAGTCTCACGCCGCTTTGGCGAGGGGGTGGTCAACGGCGCCCTGACGGCGCGCGTGGGCGTGGCCGCCATCGAAGTCTGCCGTCCGCTGCCGTTTATGAAGGCGAAGAAGCCGTCAGTGTCGGGGACGGTGAAACGGGCTTTGACAGGGTTGTTCGATAGAGGCGGCGAATAAGATCCTCAAAACAGCTTCGGCGGTGCGTCTTTCGGCTGATCTCGCTGCATGATCCCCATGCGAAAGGCCCGCCCGATGCGATGCGCCATTTCCGACCATTTCGCTGCTGTCTCCGGGTCCAGTTCGGCGGTGAGCGTTTCGTCGAACAGCCCAAGCCATATGGCAAAGTGATGCTCTTTCACCTCCGGCGCCATCAGGTGCACGCGTTGCGGAAACCCGTCGTATTGACGCTCGTGCAGGATCGCGTTGCGCCAGAACCGGCCGATCTTTTCCTCATGCGCCGGCCAATCTTCGACATGGGCGCCGAACACGGGGCCGAGCTCCGGGTGTTGGCGCACACCCGCATAGAAACGTGTGAGCACGCGGTCCATCTCGTCATGGCTGATCTCGAATTTCGGGGGCAGGGCGGAACGGGTCTCTGACATCGGGGGCTCCTTTAGAGCGTTTCGCTAAAGATATATTCTCGATGGTCTTTTTCCACCAGTGCCGGAATGTCGCGCGTATTCCGACTGTTTTATTTTCCATTCCTGAGTGTTTTTGTTGTTGAGTAAATCTGTCAAGCATTTGATTTTATTGAATATTTTTCTTGACCCCTCTGCGCGTCACGCCTATATCAGTCTCAGCAAGGACGAAACGCCACCCATCGCAGGCAGCCATTCTCCCAGCCACTTCAGCCAAATAGCCAAAACCTATGAGCCCGAATTGGGGAGTATCACCATGTCTGACACTGCTTGCAAAACCTGCGCCTTCTTTGAACTCAAAGCCGTTGAAACCGACGCCAAGGGCGAATGCCGTTTCAACCCGCCGACCTTCCTGACCGAAGCGGAGCACAAGGGCATGTGGCCGGTGGTGAAATCCGACGATTGGTGCGGCCAGTTCGAACAAGACGCAGCCTGAACGAGATACGCGATCCAGCAAGACAGCGACCGAAGCGCGCCAGGAAGCACCCTAGCCAGCCACGCCGCCCTCTCGCCAGACAGCACATGAGAAAGGGACGCCACAGACAGGGTCTGCGGCGTCCCTTTTTCCTATCCGGTTTTCATATGCAGCCCCTGTCAAGACGGGTTTACCGCCCGCAAGCCGCGTCCTATAAGGCGCTTATGACATTCATGGTCGCGATCATTATTCGAATTATCAGCCCGGCGCTCTGATCTCAAAGATCCTACGAGCCGCCGGGACAAGGCGTATGGAGACCCGCGCCGCCCTCGAATTTACCGACCATTCCTCCCAAGGACAAAGACATGTGTTCCGAGACGACCACACCCGAGTATAAAGACACGCTCAATCTGCCGAAAACCGAGTTCCCGATGCGCGCGGGCCTGCCGAAACGCGAGCCGGGCTGGCTTGACCGCTGGGCGCAGATTGACGTTTATGAAACGCTCCGCGCCAAGGGCAAGGCCGACGGCCGCCCGTCCTTCGTGCTGCACGATGGCCCTCCCTACGCCAACGGCCACCTGCACATCGGCCACGCGCTGAACAAGACGATCAAGGACATCATCACGCGCTCGCATCAGATGATGGGCTTTGACGCGCGCTATGTGCCGGGCTGGGATTGTCACGGTCTGCCGATCGAATGGAAGATCGAAGAGAAATACCGCGAAAAGGGCAAGAACAAGGACGAGGTGCCTGTGGTGGATTTCCGCCAGGAATGCCGCGCCTTTGCCGATGAATGGGTGAATGTCCAGCGCGAGGAATTCAAACGCTTGGGCGTTTACGGCAAGTGGGACGATCCCTACCTGACGATGAATTTCCACGCCGAGGCGGTGATCGCCGAGGAGTTCATGAAGTTCTTGATGAACGGCACGCTCTATCAGGGCTCCAAACCCGTGATGTGGTCGCCGGTCGAAGAAACCGCACTGGCCGAGGCCGAAGTCGAATATCACGACAAGGAAAGCCCGACCATCTGGGTGAAGTTCGCCGTCGCCAATGAGGGCGCGGAGCTTCAGGGCGCCTATGTCGTGATCTGGACCACCACGCCCTGGACCATCCCGTCGAACAAGGCCGTCGTCTTTGGTGCCGATTACAACTACGGCCTCTATGAGGTGACGGGCACGCCGGACGAATGCTGGCTCAAGGTCGGGGAGAAATATCTCCTCGCCGATAAACTCGCCGCGCAGTGTTTCGCCAAGGCGCGCCTCACCGAGGATCAATGGACCCGCGTGCGCGATGTGCCGACCTCTGAGTTCGAAGGCCTGTCGCTGTTGCACCCCCTCGCAGGGGCCGAAGGTGCGAATGGTGAATGGGACGATCTGCGCGACTTCCGCGCCGCGCCCTTCGTCACCGACGACGAGGGCACGGGTTTTGTCCACTGCGCCCCCTCGCACGGGATGGAAGAATTCGAACTCTACCGCGATCTCGGCATGCTCGAACAGGTGATCACCTATAACGTCATGGACGACGGCAGCTTCCGCGAAGATCTGCCCTTCTTCGGCGGCAAGCGCATCCTGCGCGACAAGCCGAAGAAAGGCGATTGGGAGGGTGACGCCAACGCCGCCGTGATCGCTAAGCTCACCGAGGTGAGCGGCCTCATGGCGCGTGGTAAGATCAAGCACAGCTATCCGCATTCGTGGCGCTCGAAAGCCCCGGTGATCTTCCGCAACACGCCGCAATGGTTTGCCGCCGTGGACCGCAAGCTGGACGATGGCATGGGCACCTATGGCGACACGATCCGTTCGCGCGCGCTGACCTCCATCGACCAACTCGTCAAATGGACGCCGCAGACCGGGCGCAATCGTTTGTACTCGATGATCGAGAACCGCCCCGACTGGGTGCTCTCGCGTCAACGCGCCTGGGGCGTGCCGCTGACCTGCTTTACCAAGAAAGGTTTGCTTCCGACCGAGGACGGCTTCCTTCTGCGCAATGACGAGGTCAACGCCCGCATCTCCGCCGCTTTCGAGGAAAAAGGCGCGGATGTCTGGTACGAAGAGGGCTTCAAGCAGAAGGTTCTGGACGGCATCGTCGATCCGGCCGATTACGATCAGGTCTATGACGTGTTGGATGTGTGGTTCGATTCCGGTTCGACCCATGCGTTCGTGTTGCGCGACCGCGAAGACGGGACGCCCGATGGCATCGCCGATGTCTACCTCGAAGGCACCGACCAGCACCGCGGGTGGTTCCACTCGTCTCTGTTGCAGGCTTGCGGCACGAAAGGCCGTGCGCCCTATAAAAACGTTGTGACGCATGGGTTTACGCTGGATGAGAAGGGCATGAAAATGTCCAAATCTCTCGGCAACACCATCGTTCCCGAGCAGATCGTCAAACAATACGGCGCCGACATCCTGCGGCTTTGGGTGGCGCAGACGGATTACACCGCCGATCAGCGGATCGGGCCGGAAATCCTCAAAGGCGTGGCCGACAGCTATCGTCGTCTGCGCAACACCATGCGTTATATCCTCGGCTCGCTGAACGATTTCACCGAGGCGGATCGCCTTGAGGTCGCTGAGATGCCGGAGTTGGAACGCTGGGTCCTGCACCGCATTGCGGAACTCGACACCACGGTGCGTGAGGGCTACGAGACCTTTGATTTCTCTGGTGTCTGGCAGGCAGTGTTCAACTTTGCGACTGTCGATCTGTCGTCCTTCTACTTCGACGTGCGTAAGGACGCGCTCTATTGCGATGGCGACACGACCCGTCGTCGTGCCGCACTCACCGTGCTGGACGTGCTGTTCCATCGCCTGACCACCTGGCTCGCCCCGATCCTCGTGTTCACCATGGAAGAGGTTTGGCTCGAACGTTTCCCGGGCGACGACAGCTCGGTGCACCTTGTGGACTTCCCGGCGACCGCGCCGGGGTGGCTCGATGGCGATCTCGCCACCAAATGGGCTGGCATCCGCAAGGCGCGCCGCGTCGTGACTGCCGCCCTCGAAGTGCAGCGCCGCGACAAGGTGATCGGCGCCTCTCTGGAGGCCGCGCCCATCGTGCATGTCGAGGACGAGACCGTGCTGGCCGCGCTCAAGACCGTCGATTTCGACGATCTCTGCATCACCTCCGCAATCACGCTGACCGGCGATCCGGCGCCATCCGAGGCCTTCCGCCTCGAAGGCGAAGTCGATGGCATCGGCGTGGTGTTCGAGAAGGCCGAGGGCGAGAAATGCGAACGCTGCTGGAAAATCCTGCCGGATGTTGGCAGCCACAATCACGCCGGCGTCTGCGGTCGCTGCGATGAGGCGCTCGGCTAAGTCACGCAAGACGACATGGGAAGGGCGGACCATATAGTCCGCCCTTTTTTGTGGGTTAGATGTCGAATAATCCCAAACGCTCCTGCATTTTGGCATAAAACTCTGCTGGATCTTTGCCCTGTGAGGAGGCGATGCGATCCAGCAGAGCGTGAAAGACATGATGCGAGTTGGTCTTTGCAAGAGTTGGCCGGGAGTCGCGAGGCTGGTCCGACATCTCGCTATCAGCATTCTGCCCAGGAGCTGTCTGGGCGTCGCCGCTTGCCTCAGCGGGATCGAAATTCTTCAACATATAGGCGTCGGTGATGTCACTTTGGACCACCGAGGGGTCTTCGGGCGTGAAAATGGGCTTCGGCGTTACTTTATACCCCTCCTGATCCGAGAAAAACGCCGTTGAATCGGTCCTGCCACTGTCCTGATGAGCACTGTCTTGATGGGCAAGGCGGGAGGCGGAGGAAAAAGGGGATTGGAAACTGGAGTCCATAAACGTTGAAATGTTCATAACGTAGTCCTTTCTGGCCTGACGAACATGGCATCAGGATCGCGTCGAAAGGTTGCTAAAACAGAAACCAAGTTTGCAATGTCGATCCGGACCAGCGTTTTACCGGTTCTTTGCGGGTACTTTTTCTCTAAGATTTTAGATAAATGGATATGACCTCAGCCCGCGTCCTTATAGGCGTCCTCGACCCATTTCCATTCTTCTTCGGTCAAAAGCCCGTCGCCATCCTGATCGTAAAGCGCCAAAGCCTGCGCCAGCTGCGCAAAGAAGTCTTCCTGCGTGATCCGTGTGATCGTGGCGACCTCGCGCAAATTCGGTCCGGTAGGTTGTGTGTCGTCCGCCATCTGTCATCCCCAAAACTGCCCCAAACGTGCCCCGAGTTTAGGGCAGAGGACGTGAAGAAATCGTAAGCTCTCATAGAAACTTAAAGCGGTTCTGCAAAAACGAAAACATGGCTTTTAGGCGAAGTTTGGACGGTTTAGCTCTGTTTGGCGCGCGGATGGGCGGCCTCATAGACCTGCAACAGGCGCGCGTTGTCGACGGCGGTGTAGGCCTGAGTCGTCGACAGAGACGCATGGCCCAAAAGCTCCTGAATCGCCCGTAAATCACCGCCCGCATTCAACAGATGCGTGGCGAAGGAATGGCGCATTGCGTGCGGCGTCACGGAAGAAGGCAGGCCAAGCTGCATCCGGGCGGCTTCGGTGACTTTCGCAATCAAACGCGGGTTGAGCGCGCCGCCGCGCGTGCCACGAAACAGCGGCGTGTCAGACGTCAGATCATAGGGGCAAAGCCGCACGTAGTCCGCGACCGCACGCCGTGCGGCGGGCAGCACCGGCACGATGCGCTCCTTATTGCCCTTGCCGACAATACGGATCACTTCGCCCAGAGGGACATCGGCGCCGGTCAGCGACAGGGCCTCTGAAATCCGCAAGCCGCAGCCGTATAATAACGTCACCACCGCCACATTGCGCGCCGCGATCCACGGCTCGTCATGTTGCAACTCGACCGTCGAAAGCATCTCTTTGGCCGCATCCGGCGACAAAGGCCGGGGCAGTTTTTTTTGAAACTTCGGCGAGCGCGTGGAGAGCACCGCAGTGGCGTCAAACCCGTCGCGTTCGGCCAGCCAGCGGGTGAATGTTTTGACCGCCGACAAAGACCGCGCCAGCGAACGCGGCGCCACGCCCCGGCTGCGCTCATGCGCCATCCAAGCACGCATGTCGGTGATCCGCAGCTTGGCGATCTGGGCGGGCCCAAAGCCACCGCCCTCATGTTCGGCCAGAAAACTGAGCCAACCCGCGACATCACGCCCGTAGGCAGTGATGGTGTTTTCTGAGGCGGATTTCAACGCGCGCTCGTGGTCGAGCCAGCGCGCCAGCGTGTCGCGCATCCCCTCTGTGATCTTGAGACTCATCCCAGCCAGCGGCGCATCAGTTTCTCGAACACGCCGGAGAAGAAGGCCAAAAGATCGGTGCCCTGCGTCGGGCGGAACATATGCGGGTCCTCGGACCCGAACACCAACAGACCCGGCAGGCGACCGGGGCCGAAATCCAAGGTCATCAAGGCCTCGGAATGAATGAAGCCGGTGTTGTCGCCATAGATCACATCGGTCTCCGGCGCGACTTGGCGCAGAGTGACGGCGCGCACGGGGACGTTGCGGCCATAGGTGATATAGGTCTCGATGAAGCCGGGCTCAGCGGTGATCAACACATCGCCGAGCTTGCGTGTGGCGGGTTCGTCGCTTTCGACTTTGGTCTCTAACACAAGGCGCACGGAATCGACGCGCAGGGTCTGGGCGATCTCACCCGACAAGGCCTTGAGAAACGGGGTGAATTCCGTCGGTTCTAAAAGCTGCAACACGGCGCGGTGGATCTGATTGGTGCCCGCAAGGTTCTCATAAGCGGCGGCAATCACACCGCGATGAGTGTCCTCGAGACGATCAAGCCGGTCCTCGAGCCGCTCCATCGCCAGCCCGCGCAGATCGACGACATTGCTGCCGGTGCTGCGTTCATTCGCGGCGATCAGCGCGCGCATCACGTCTTGGTCGTCCAACACCATATCAGGGTCGGAAATGATTTTCTCGCGCAGCTCTTCAGCCATGGGCGAGATGGCCCGGGGGAGATGGGTGCTCATGTTGCCTCGTACATTACTCGATCCGCCGGTTTTCCGGTCGTTGAGGCAACTATGACCGCAGGGGAGGCCCGTTTCAAGCCTCTTGCGTCTCATCCTCTGTCGCGACAACGGCGTCACGGTAGGCTTCGGGCACCTCGCTGTGCCAGGCCTCGTTGAAAATCCAACGCTTGCGGTCTTCGAATTCCGGCTCACCTTCGAGGGCAGAAATTCGCGCCTCATGGGCGGCGCAGGCGGCGTCATGCAGCGCGGCCAGCGCTTTATCTTGCAACAGGCGCTCATATTCGGCCTTGGCGGCGGCGCGCAGGTGGCTCAGGTCGCTGGTGGTGAAATCATGGTGGTTGCGGGTGCGCCAATAGCGGTTCGAGGCCATTTTATTGGCCACCACCACATCACCGCGATGCATTTTCACCAAAAAGGATTCGAGCGAGCGCAGCGGGAAATGGTCCAAGGACACCAGATCGTAAGCCCCACGGCAATCAAAGCCATTGGCCTCCGGATCGTCCAAAAACTCGCGCCGCATCCGCCCCGATCCATCGAGCCAGCGCACCGTGCCGAACCCTTCCGACAGGTCCGGGCGGTGGTTGCGCACGGCGGTTACGCGCGGGCTCATCTTGGTGATGCTTTTGACGCCACGATGGGCTTTCTTCTCGCCGGGGCCGGGGTTTTGATGGCCGGGGAATTGTTCGGTCAGCCAGCCGCGCTCATAACGCAGCCGATCGTTCGAGCCATGGTTGATCTCAGACATCGACAGCACGTCAAAGTCGCCCGCCGCCTCCAGCAGATCGGCAAACCGCCCGTCGCCCGCGCGGATGTTGATGAACTCGTCTACATCCATCGAAATCACGTAATCCGCCTCGCGGAATTCGCGGGTGTAGGGCAGGTAGCGAAGCATCACGGGCTGGAAATTCGTGGCTTCCTGACCCAGCGCCGGGTTGGGCAGGTGATGCACCAGACCCATATCGTCGAGCCGGTCCAAAAGCTGATCGGTGCCGTCGGTGCAGTCGTTGGTGAAAATCAGGAAATCCGTGACGCCCACGACCCGATGCCAGGCGAGCCATTCCAAAATGAACGGCCCTTCGTTTTTCATACAGGTCGGCACCAAAACGCGCGGTGGGGTTTGCTCCGCCGCTGCACGGAATCGCCTGCGCGGCATCATCGCGCCCTCGGGCACCTGACCCGGCAGTTTCACCCGCTCGAAACAGATCATCCGCTTGCCGTCCTCGGTGTCGGGGGCGGGCATAAATCCTTTGGTGCCCAGCATATCGACGAACTCGCGCAACGCGTCCTGGCCGTAAACCGCGGGCGTCACCTCGATGATCAGATGATCCACCCGACTCAGATCGGCCGCGTCGAACAAAGGCAGTTCCAGGCCCTGAAGCGTGCAGAGGATCACCGTCGGGTCCACCTCCTCGATCAGCTTCGGCAGCGGTAGATTGTCAAGCTTGACGGTCTCGCCGGGCGTGTCCGCATCCGGGGCGAGCGAGCTGTCCCAGAGCGGGTCACGCAGGTAGAACTCGGCCTTTTTCACGCCCGAGCGCTCCACCGGGATCCCGATGTAAAGCGTGGCATTCTCGACCCCGTTTTGGGCCCAAAGCGCGGTGATATAGTCCTCATAGGCCGGGTTGACCTCGACGGCGGCGACACGTTCGACGCCTTTCGTCTTGGCGGCAATGGCGGCCACGACGCCGATCTCCGTGCCCAGCTCCAAAAGCCGCGCGCCGGGGCGCAGGACCTTGTCCAAATGCGCGAGTTTCGCCTTGGCGTAGTTTTGGCGGCTGAGCCGACGCGCGATTTTCGGAGAAATCAGCGCGGGGTCATTCGGGACGATCAGGCCCCCCAGCTCAAACTTCTGTTCCGTGTCGCTCATACGCTTGCCGCTCACTTTTGTCTTAAAATCCCGCACATCTTGGCGCGGGAATCCGGGTTTTGAAAGGGGTATCAGGGTGATAGTTTAAAAATAGAAAAAACGCCCCCATGTGGCATGGAGGCGTCTCATCATGTCTCAGAGGGGCTTTTCGTGTCAGATCAAACGATCTTGATGCCAGCTTCTTCGGCGTCTTTCACGAATTGCGCCAGACCTTTGTCGGTCAGCACATGGTTCGCCATCGCCTTGATCACATTGGCAGGCGCTGTGATCACATCGGCACCGATTTTCGCGCAATCCGAAATGTGGTTCACGGTGCGGATCGAGGCGGCGAGAATTTCGGTCTCATAGCCGTAGTTGTCGTAGATCGTGCGGATGTCTTCGATCAGTTCAAGCCCGTCGAGGTTGATGTCGTCCAGACGCCCGATGAACGGCGAAATGAAGGTCGCGCCAGCTTTGGCGGCCAAAAGCGCCTGGTTCGCGGAGAAACACAGTGTCACGTTGATCTTGTGACCCTCGGAAGCCAGCGTTTTACAGGCTTTGAGACCATCGAGCGTCAGCGGCAGTTTGATCACGACGTTGTCTGCGATCTGCGCCAGCTTGCGGCCTTCGGCGACCATGGCGTCATAGTCGAGTGCCACAACTTCTGCGGAGACCGGACCATCGACGATGTCGCAAATCTCTTTCGTCACTTCGAGAATGTCGCGACCGGATTTCTTGATCAGCGACGGGTTGGTGGTGACCCCGTCGACAAAGCCAAGATCGTTCAACTCGCGGATGGCATCCACATCGGCGGTATCAACAAAGAATTTCATGGGGCGTCTCCTTTCGCCTGACTGTTAGCGGTTACATAGTCCAATGTGGCCTTGATAAAAAGGGGCTTTGAAACGGCTCTGGTCTGACCCGCGCAAAACCCCTATCACATCTTCATGCGTGACGCTGAATTTTACCCCCAAGGCCATCTGGTTGCCGTTTTGACCTGTGAACCGCTCGACCGGACGCTGGATTACAAGGCGCCCGAGGGCGGTGTCGCCATGGGCGCTTTTGTCGAGGTGCCTCTGGGCCCGCGCAAGGTTCTGGGCTGTGTCTGGGGCGAGGGAATCGGCGGCTTTGATCTCTCAAAGGCGCGCTCGATCTCGACGGTGCTGGACCTCGCGCCGATGCGCGAGGAGATGCGGCAGTTTCTGGAGCGTGTCGCGGCCTATACGCTCACGCCGATGCCCGCCATGCTGCGCCTTGCGACCCGCGCGCCGGGTCTGATGAACCCGCCGGGGATGCGCAAGGTCTATCGCCGGGGCACGGGCCGCCCGCCGCGCGAAACGGACGCGCGCACAAAGGTTTTGGAGACCTTGGACGAATATGGCGGGCTGTCGTTTACGCTCAAGGAACTGGCCGACACGGCGGGGGTTACGGCCTCTGTCGTCAAAGGGATGTTGCCCTCTGGCGCGGTGATCGAAGAGGACACGCCCCGCGATCTGCCTTACCGGCGTCTGGACGCCAGTGCGCCCGGCAAAGAGCTGACCGAAGCGCAGGAGGCCGCCGCAAGCGCACTCCGCGAAGATGTCGCCGCCGAGCGCTATTCCACCACGCTTTTGAAGGGCGTCACAGGATCGGGCAAGACCGAAGTCTACCTCGAAGCTGTCGCGCAATGTCTCAAACAGGGGCGGCAGGCGCTTGTGCTTCTGCCCGAGATCGCGTTGACGTCGGCTTTCCTCACCCGGTTTGAGGAACGTTTCGGCGCGCGGCCTGCCGAATGGCATTCGGGTGTCACGATGACCGAACGTCGGCGCGTCTGGAAAATGGTCGGAGAAGGCGGCGCGCAGGTGGTGATCGGTGCGCGCTCTGCGCTCTATCTGCCGTTTCAAAACCTCGGGTTGATCGTGGTCGATGAGGAACACGACGGCTCTTACAAACAAGAGGACGGGGTGCATTACAACGCCCGCGATATGGCCGTGCTGCGCGCGTCTCTGTGTTCTGCGACGGTCGTTCTGGCCTCCGCCACGCCGTCCTTGGAAACCTGGGCCAATGTCGAAGCGGGCAAGTATAAACGTCTCGATTTGGAAAGCCGCTATGGCCCCGCCGTGATGCCCGACATGCATGCGCTCGATATGCGGGGGGAAAAGCTGCCCTCGACGCGGTTTATTTCCGACACTTTGGTGGGCGCGGTGAAAAAACGGATGGAGCGGGGCGAGCAATCGCTCCTGTTCCTCAATCGTCGCGGTTTTGCCCCGGTCACGATTTGCCGCGCCTGCGGACATCAGATCGCCTGCGATCATTGTGACGCGCGCATGGTCGAACACCGGTTCCTCAAACGCCTGATGTGCCACCAATGCGGCGAGACCAAACCGATGCCAGAGGCCTGTCCCTCCTGTGGCGTCGAGGGGCGTCTGGCCCCCGTCGGCCCCGGCGTCGAGCGTCTGGCCGAAGAGGTCGCCGAGCGTTTCCCAGACGCGAAATGTGCAGTGCTGTCTTCGGACCTCTTTGCCTCTGCGCGCGCGCTGAAGGAACAGATCGAGCGGATTGCCGAGGGCGACACCGACATCATCGTCGGCACGCAATTGGTGGCGAAAGGGCATAACTTCCCGAACCTCACTCTGGTCGGCGTGATCGACGCCGATCTGGGCCTGCAAGGCTCGGACCTGCGCGCCGCTGAGCGGACCTTTCAGCTCATGCGTCAGGTCGCGGGCCGCGCGGGCCGGTCTGAGAAAAAGGGCGTCGCGCTGTTGCAGACCTATCAGCCCGAGCATCCTGTCATTCGCGCGATCCTGTCGGGCGACGAGGAAGGCTTTTGGCGCGCCGAGGCCGCCGAGCGCAAAATGGCGGGCGTGCCGCCCTATGGCCGTATGGCGGGGATCATCCTGTCGGGGCCGGATCTGGCGGTGGTGACCGACGTGGCCAATCATCTCTCTCGCATTGCGGGGCCATTGCAGCGCATCAATGCTCAGCTTTTCGGTCCCGCGCCCGCGCCGATTGCCCGTGTGCGCGGGCGGCATCGCATCCGTTTTCTGGTCAAGGCCGAGAAAAGCGCGCCGATCCAGGCGGCATTGGCCGCTTGGGTCGGGCAGGTGAAGCTGCCCAATAACGTCAGGCTTCAGATCGACATTGATCCGCAGAGCTTTTGGTGAGGGAAAGGGGTGCTGCCCCTCTTGCGCGATGCGCAATTCACCCCGGGATATTTTAGGACAAAAGAAGGCGGTCTATCCGAAGGCTTTGGGGTAGATCAGCTCTTTGGTTTTGGACTTGGCCGGACCTGCGGTCAGCGTGTGATCAAGCGGGTAGGGGGAGGTGAAACCCTCTGGGATGGGCTTGAAGCCGCAGCGGGAATAGAACGCCGGATCGCCCAAGACGACGAGGGTTTGGCCGGAGAGTTCCGCCCATTGAGTGATCATTCCCACGAGACGACGCCCGTAGCCGCGCGACTGCAGGTCGGGGCGGATCGCGACAGGGGCGAGGCAGAGCCAGCCCTTGGGCGCGGTCATTTTGGAAAGCGCCGCGTAGCCGATCACCTCGCCCGCCATGGGCAGGACCATTTCGCCCGCGATGGCGCGTGATTTGCGCAGGGTCTCGACCAGCTGCGCCTCATTCTTTTGGCCGAACGCGGCGGTCAGGAGGTCCGCGACGGCGGGTTCCTCGCCGCGTTTCATATCGCGCATAAAGTCGGGGGTTTTAAGCATGGCGGAGGGCTTTCAGGTAGAGGGCGGCAAAGACGACCTCGGTGATCACGGCCACCAAAATGCCGGGGCCCACCCGGCCCAAGGCCCATTCGGTGAGGCCCAGCATCGCGATGGTGATCAAAAAGACGACCCCGGAGGAGAGCAACACGCGTTGGACCTTTGGGTGATCCATGTCGGCCAGTTGCAGATAGAGCAGGCCCAAAGGCGCGAAGAGAAGCCCGGAGCGGCGGGCCATGACCTCGGCGCCTGTCGAAGGATCAAGGCCAAAGATCGTTCCGAAGAGGCCGGGGGCCAAAAGAAGCCCCGCACAGAGCGCGAAGAAGAGATAGGCGCTGAGGCGAAACAGCAGGGTGTTGGACATGGGCATCTCCGAAATGGGTCTGGCCTTTGAACCCTGATCTGCCGTGGCGCGCAAGGTTTGGGGGCGCTCAGAAAAGATGTTTGTGCAGGAAATGTGGTTCAAGCGGACAATCCGGGCGGCGCGTTTCGGGGAAAACCGGCTCCGGGATCGCCTCGAAGCGCAGGCGTTTTGCGGACCAGTTCCATTCCTGCGTCTCCGTGAGGAGGACGCCGTGGAAGGTCCAGAATGACGTGGATTTGAACCCGGTTTCGTCGGTGTAGAACGCAAGCCCGCGCAGCTCCGCGAGGGAGGTGATCGGCTCGCCTGAGCGGGCGACGCAATAGGGGGTGCCATTGGTCAGGGTACTGATTTGCGTGACGGCGCGGGTCATGGCGAAAAGCGACCATAGAGAGATCAGCGTGACCGCGATGAGAAGGGCTTTGCCTCCGATGGATCTGTGTCCCCAAAGGCCGATGAGCGCGGCCCATGTGACGAAAATGTAGAGAAAGATGTGCGTGGTGCCGGGGCCTGACATGATGAGGATCAGGAGGCTGGGCAGCCAGAGGAGCGAGATCAGAGTGCGAAGGGCGACGGGCGGCGTCGGCAAAAGGAGCGCAAGCGGCGCGAAGAGAGGCGCAAGGGCAAGGCCAGTAAACATCGCGAGGAACAGAGCGCTTGCGGTCCCGTCACTTGCGGTACTCCAGAAATTCTCGATCAGATTTCCCCAACGGATCGGCGCGGCTCCGAAGGTGGCGAGCACGTAAAGGAGTGTGATGGCCCAGAGGAATTTTATGGGGAGCGGGCGGGATTTTAACGACATGACACAACCAAACAAAAAAGGGTGCGGACGGACCGCACCCCCTTTAGAAAGCTCATAAATCCTGAAAAGTCGATCAGACTTTGAGGTTCGGGATGATCTGTTTTTTGCGGGACATGATGCCCGGCAGGACCACGGTGTCGCCCTCGACGGTGCAGCCAAAGGAAGCTTCGGCGATGGCTTTCACGGTGTCGTTGGGCACCAGAAGCGTGGCTTCCTCGTTGAGAATGTCGACAACGAAGAGCAGCACTTCATGAGCGCCGTCCTCTGAGGCCACGGCGGGCATGGAGGCCATCAGGCTGTCCTTGCGGTCGAGGATCATCTTCGGCGCGGTGGTTTCCAGAACCGAGACACGCAGGTCGGTGGAGCCGACGGTGTATTCCTTGGAGTCCATGCGGATCAACTCGGCATCCGAGAAGGCGGCCACATCGGATTTGGCTTCGAACATCTCAGAGGCGTATTGGCCGAGGTTGATGTTCAGCTCAGAGGCCAGTTTTTCGGCCAGTGCCTTGTCCACGTCGGTGGTGGTCGGCGAGCGGAATTCCAGCGTGTCGGAGAGGATGCAGGACAGCATCGCGCCTTTGATGTTGTCGGGCATCTTGTCGGCGTCGTCGCCCATCAGGTCGTACATGATGGTCGCGGTGCAGGCGAGCGGACGGATGGTGATGTCGATCGGACCTTTGGTCTCCAGACCGCCCACGAGTTTGTGGTGGTCGATGATCGCGGTCACATTGGCGTCGTTGATCGCAGCCGGAAGCTCGGCCGGGTTGTTGGTGTCGACGATGACGACGTCCTGGCCCTCTGCGACCTCGGAGATGATCTCCGGTTTGTCGAAACCCCACTTCTCGATGACGAAAGCGGCCTCGGTGTTCGGCTCGCCGAGCAAGACGGCTTTGGCGTCAACGCCTTTCACCTCATTGAGATACCACGCCCAGATGATGGGCGAGCCGGTGGAATCGGTGTCGGGGGATTTGTGGCCGAAAACAAGCGTGGTCATAAGGGGGCTGTCCTTCGTGAATGGTCGTTTTGCGGGCCTTATAGGCAGTGCGGCACGGCTTGTCACGCCTTGCGAGCGCTCACAGGTTGGCTGTATCACTTCGGTCATGGCAACACTTCGCGAAACCGATCTCTATCCCCCCGTCAAAGCGCATTTCGAGGCGTTGGGCTATGTCGTGAAAGCGGAGGTGCGGGATGCGGATGTGGTGGCAGTCAAAGACGGTGTGCCGGTCATCATCGAGCTGAAAACCGGCTTTACCCTCCAGCTTTTGCAACAAGGCACCGCGCGGCAAGCGCTGAGCGATCACGTCTACCTCGCCGTGCCGCGGTGGAAGGGAAAAGCGGGCTGGCGGATGTTCAAGGGCAATCTGGGCCTTTGCAAACGGCTGGGGCTTGGGGTGATTTCTGTGAATGTGGCGGAGAGTTCGGTGCAGGTGCACTTTGAGCCGCGCCCGTTCACGCCGCGTAAGAATAAGGCGAAGACGGAAAAGCTCTTGGCCGAATTTGCACGGCGGGAAGGGGACCCCAATCTAGGCGGCTCAAAAGCCGGTGGCCGCGTGACCGCCTACCGTCAGGACGCGGAGAAATGCCGGGCGTATTTGTTGGAGCATGGGCCGTCCAAGGGGGCTGAGGTGGCGAAGGCCACAGGCGTCAAACACGCCACCCGGATGATGCGGGACAATCATTATGGGTGGTTTGAGAAGGTTGAGGTGGGGGTGTATTCAGCGAGAAAACTTCAGGATGAGGATTTTAAATGTCTGAAATGAATTATGAAAAGGAACGAACTAAGGAAAGAGATTTGCCGATCTATGGGCGTGAAGCGCTCTTAGTCTTCGGCGCAACTATTGCGGGTTATGTTTTCCAGTACGCTGCACAAATTTCTTACTTGGCAAAATTTGGGCTAGACGCGCAGTTTGTGGGATTTGAAATCAAGTTCCTTCTGCAATTTGGCACTTTGATGTTGCTAATTGGTCTGTTCGCTTTGATCTTTTTGTCGCTCCCTGCGAAGTTGTTTAAGAACGTGTTCCGATTGCGCACTGTATTCTGGTTGTCGTTACCATTTATAGGTCACGCTTTCGCGCAATGGAGATCTGACGGGTTTACAAATTTTGTTGCGTTGAGCCTCATTCTCGGCGCTTTATTTGTTTTGTTCGAACTCGGTGAGATTGCAGTTCGGGCTATAAGGGGGGAGCAAATTGAGGAAGTTCTCTTTGAACGAGAAGCAATAAATAAAAAGACCGCAAATGCTTCCGCCTTTGCTGCATTGAGCGATGGTGTGGCGGGGAAAGCCGTTGTTCTCACTCTAGTCTTTCTAATTTTCCCGTTTGTCGTCGGGTCATTAGTGGGCGGTATGTCAGCGCAAAGTAAACGGCGGTTTTACACTGTTGAATATCGTGGCGAGAACTATCTCCTAGTCCATAGTCTCAATTCATTTTCTGTTTCCGTTGGATTTGATATGCAAGCAAATGATCAAGTGCTCATCACCGATAAAGTGCTATTACTAAGTATTGGGGAAATGTCCGGCTTAAAAATGACCTCAATATGGCTTTCCGGCAATGGATGGAATTTACATTCGGAAAAAACTAAGCCGACTTTTTGTGATTGGATTGGTCAAAAAGAGCGCTTGGCTAAAATAGCTATTTTCTGTGATCGGTAGAGTTGAACGCTCACCACAATTTTCCCCCTCTCCCCTGTTGACTCACTCCCGCCTCCTTCCTAACTATGCGTCGTTGTCACTCTCCTGAGGTGAGTGCTAACTATTGATTTACCCCCGCCCTCGCAGAGGGTGGATGAACTGGAAACTTTGAGCGAAGGAGCCTCGAAGATGGCATTCAAACCGCTGCACGACCGCGTTGTGGTCGAACGTGTTGAGAGCGAAGCAAAGACCGCCGGTGGTCTCATCATCCCCGATAGCGCAAAAGAAAAGCCCGCTGAAGGCAAAGTCGTTGCCGTGGGCGAAGGCGCTCGCAAAGACAGCGGCGAGCTGATCGCGCCCTCCGTCAAAGAAGGCGACATCGTCCTCTTTGGCAAATGGTCCGGCACGGAAATCACCGTGGACGGCAAAGAGCTTCTCATCATGAAAGAGTCGGACATCCTCGGCATCATCGCCTAAGCGACGCCTGAGACCGACCCACATCAACCTAATTTACGGAGTGAACAATGGCTAAAGAAGTCAAGTTTGACGTCGACGCACGCAACCGCATGCTCAAAGGCGTGAACGTCCTCGCCGATGCAGTGAAAGTGACCCTCGGCCCCAAAGGCCGCAACGTGGTTCTCGACAAATCCTTTGGCGCCCCGCGCATCACCAAAGACGGTGTGTCTGTCGCCAAAGAGATCGAGCTTGAAGACAAGTTCGAAAACATGGGCGCGCAGATGGTGAAGGAAGTTGCTTCCCGCACCAACGACGAAGCTGGCGACGGCACCACCACCGCCACCGTTCTGGCCCAAGCCATCATCAAAGAAGGCCTCAAGCAGGTTGCTGCTGGTCTGAACCCGATGGACCTGAAGCGCGGTATCGACCTCGCGACCCTCAAAGTCGTCGAAGCGATCAAAGCGGCTGCCCGTCCGGTAAACGATTCCGCTGAAGTCGCCCAAGTCGGCACGATTTCTGCCAACGGCGAAGCCGAAATCGGTCAGCAAATCGCAGACGCGATGCAGAAAGTCGGCAACGACGGCGTGATCACCGTCGAAGAGAACAAAGGCATGGAAACCGAGACCACCGTGGTCGAAGGCATGCAGTTCGACCGTGGCTACCTGTCGCCGTACTTCGTGACCAACCCGGACAAAATGATTGCCGAGCTGGAAGACTGCATCGTGCTTCTGCACGAGAAAAAACTTTCCTCGCTTCAGCCGATGGTGCCGCTCCTCGAGCAGGTCATCCAGTCCCAAAAACCGCTCCTCATCATCGCGGAAGACGTGGAAGGCGAAGCGCTGGCGACCCTCGTGGTCAACAAACTGCGCGGCGGCCTGAAAATCGCAGCTGTCAAAGCACCGGGCTTCGGCGATCGCCGTAAAGCCATGCTGCAAGACATCGCGATCCTCACCGGCGGTCAGGTGATCTCCGAAGATCTCGGCATGAAGCTTGAAAACGTCACCATGGACATGCTCGGCTCCGCCAAGAAAATCACCATCTCCAAAGACGAAACCACCATCGTCGACGGCGCTGGCGAGAAGGCAGAGATCGAAGCACGCGTGGCTCAGATCCGCACCCAGATCGAAGAAACCACCTCTGACTACGACCGCGAGAAGCTCCAAGAGCGCGTTGCCAAACTCGCAGGCGGCGTGGCTGTCATCCGCGTTGGCGGCATGACCGAAGTGGAAGTGAAAGAGCGCAAAGACCGTGTGGACGATGCTCTCAACGCAACCCGCGCTGCGGTGCAAGAAGGCATCGTTGTGGGCGGCGGTGTGGCCCTCGTTCAGGCTGGCAAAGGCCTCGAAGGCCTCAAAGGCGACAACGCGGATCAAGACGCCGGTATCGCCATCGTGCGCCGCGCGATCGAAGCTCCGCTGCGTCAGATCGCTGAAAACGCTGGTGTCGACGGCGCTGTCGTGGCCGGTAAAGTCCGTGAATCTTCCGATCTGGCCTTTGGCTTCAACGCTCAAACCGAAGAATATGGCGACATGTTCAAATTCGGCGTGATCGACCCGGCCAAAGTGACCCGCACCGCTCTGGAAGACGCAGCCTCCATCGCGGGCCTGCTGATCACCACCGAAGCCATGGTTGCCGAGAAACCGTCGAAAGACGGCGCTGGCGCTGGCATGCCCGACATGGGCGGCATGGGTGGCATGGGCGGCATGATGTAATCATCTCGGAAGAGATGTGATCAGTCACCTGGTTTGATTTTAAGGGTCGCCTGAAAAGGCGGCTCTTTTTTGGTTCTGCGCCGGAAATTCATATGAAAGATTGGAAACCGAGACGCGAACGGAGTATTTCGCCCAAAAAAAGACCGTAAGCCTCTATTTTACAAGGATGTGCAAAAAAGACGCATTTGTGTCTTGCTATCGTTTTTCTGCATCTGCACAGTTTTTGAAAAGCATGTTGATGAGTGATGAAATGCACCTACGCGCCCTTTCCGCTGACGATGATATTGCGGTGTCCGTGCTTTTGGACACGACATTTGGCAACTCGGACATGTACCGTTTGGCGCAGTGCCTGCGCGATGAGGATGCCGTCGCGATGGAGCGGGTCGCCTATGAAAACGATACGATCCTTGGCTACATTTGCTGCGCGCGCATGACCCTGCCTCAGGACTGGTGGGCCCTGTCCATTCTCGCTGTCTCGCCGATCTATCACAAACGCGGTATGGGCCGGGAATTGGTGGTGCGCGGTATGGAGCACGCACGACGCGAGGGTGCAAAGGCCGTGGTCGTCGTCGGAGACCCGAAATATTTTTCCCGCGTGGGCTTTTCCAAACTGGCGGCGAGCAATCTTGAGACGCCTTTTCTCAAGGAACACACCTCGCTCTATCCGATTGCGCCGGGCACGGGAATGAGTCGCAATGAGCTTATCTATCCCACTGCATATGGCAAATTTGTTAACACGATCAGCGGATGATGCGCGCGGTATTGGGGCATAAAACGTATCTTGCGTGTATGTTCACCCATTTTTAGCGCGCTAAAGTTGTGTTTTCTCAACTTTCCCTTACGTCAGCATTGAGGGTTTCATAAGCATTTTCATATTCAAATATCGGTAGGGTGACATGCGGCGGTGACTTGGCGCGTTTGCATGTCGGAAACGGTGTTGGAGTTGCTCCGCGTCCCGATTGTTCGGGACCGGAGGTATTTATGTGAATTGAGTATGAGAATTAGACATTTTGAGCCGGGGGACGATCTTGCTGTGTCTGTCCTGCTGGATGGATATTTCCAAGGCTCGGGCATGTTTCACATGGTGCAGCAGCTGCGCCTGGATCAAGATATGGCGTTGGAATGCGTGGCCTGCAAAGGGGACGATCTTTTCGGCTATCTTGCCTTTTCAAAATTGAAATCGCCGGACAACTGGTGGAACCTCGCGATCGTTGCTGTGTCATCGGCCTGGCGTCAAAAGGATGCCGATGCCTACATGATCCGCAAGTCGCTTGAATTTGCGCGCGAGCACGGGGCACAGGCTGTCGTCGTTGTTGGCGATCTGGCGTTTTACACCCCTCTGGGCTTTGCCCCCATTGCTGGAGAAAACATCATTCTGCCGTTCGGGCGGGAGAGAACGCAAATCGCCTATCTTGAGGAAAACGCGCCGCAAGAGTTGCGACGCGTTGTCTATCCTGATGCTGTGGGGCAGGCCGCAAAGGCCTCATAGGTGGGTTAGGCGGCACCTGTGATCTTGTTCACATGGCCCATCTTGCGGCCCGTTTTGATCTCTGCCTTGCCGTAAAGATGGATCGCCACGGAGCCGTCTTTGGCGAACTCCGGGATGCGGTCGACATCGTCGCCGATCAGGTTCAGCATCTCGACATTGGAATGCCGTTTGCCATCGCCCAAGGGCCAGCCTGCGACAGCGCGGATGTGTTGCTCGAACTGGTCGATGACACAGCCGTTCTGGGTCCAATGGCCGGAATTGTGCACGCGTGGCGCGATCTCATTGACGACCAAGCCAGCGGGCGTGACAAACAGCTCGACACCCATGACGCCGACATAATCCAGCGCATTCAGGATCTTGGCCGCCAGAAGCACTGCATCGGTGCGTTGCGCGGGCGTCAGGCGGGCAGGGACCGTCGTGGTGTGCAAAATGCCAGATTTGTGCACGTTTTCACCCGGATCGAAACAGGAAATATCCCCTGCCTGACCGCGCGCGGCAATCACCGAGACCTCATGTGAGAAATCGACAAAGCCTTCGAGAATGGCGGGTGCGCCGGCCATATCGGCAAGCGCCTGATCGGCCTCAGCAGGCGCCATGATCCGGGCCTGGCCCTTGCCGTCATAGCCAAAACGACGGGTCTTGAGGATCGCGGGCGCGCCGATCTCCGACAAAGCCTCAGCGAGATCGACATCGTCGTCCACAGCGGCAAAAGGCGCCACTTGCAGGCCCAGCTCGGAGAGGAAGTTCTTCTCGATCAGACGGTCCTGCGACACGGCCAACGCTTTGCGGTTCGGGCGGATCGGCACGAGGGATTCGATGAGATCAAGCGCCGAGGTCGGCACGTTTTCGAACTCATAGGTCACCACATCGACGGAGGCGGCGAATTTTTTCAGCGCTTCTGCGTCCTCGTAGCTGGCTTGAAAATGATAGTTGGCGACATGAGAGGCGGGGCAATCGCCGCCCGGCTCGAAGATGCAGGTCTTGAACCCAAGGCGGGAGGCCGCCACCGAGAGCATCCGTCCAAGCTGACCGCCGCCGAGGATGCCGATGGTTGCATTGGGGGCGAGGGTCTGTACGTCGGTCATGGCGTCACTCATCAATCGGTTCGTCAGGGATAGAGGCGGAGAGGGCCTCGCGCCAGGCATCGAGGCGTTCGGCCAGTGCCGGGTCATTGATCGCCAGAATGCCTGCGGCCATCAGGCCCGCGTTTGCGGCCCCTGCCTCACCGATGGCCATGGTGGCGACCGGGAAGCCTTTCGGCATCTGAAGGATCGAATAGAGGCTGTCGACGCCCGAAAGTGCACGGGTCTGCACCGGCACGCCGATCACCGGCACGCGGGTCTTGGACGCCATCATGCCCGGCAAATGTGCAGCACCACCGGCGCCCGCGATGATCACCTTGAGGCCCCGTCCGACGGCCTCTTTGCCATAGGACCAAAGACGATCCGGCGTGCGGTGGGCGGAGACGATTTTCGTCTCGTAAGCCACGCCCAATTCGTCCAGAATCTCCGCTGCGCGTTTCATGGTGGGCCAATCCGACTGGCTGCCCATGATGATGCCGACTTCGACGCTCATATGGCTGATCTCCCGGGAAAGTGTCGCTTTCCCGCCTTATAGCCGATGCGCGGCGTGACGCAACGTTTAGGCGTGGCTTTACGCAATGATGTCGGGGGTGATTTGATCTTCGAGCAGGGCGATCCGGTCCTTGAGTGCCAGCTTTTGCTTTTTCATGCGCTGAAGCCGCAGGGCATCGAGGTGCCCGGTTTCCTGCATCGCATCAATGGCCGCATCGAGATCGCGGTGTTCGCGTTTGAGCATTTCGAGTTTGACCCGAAGCACATCCAGATGATCCATACGGTTGGACACGTTCATCGCGTTGTCTCTGTCATTGTTTGCAATGGCCCTGACAGACTCAGGCGCATTCGCGCGGCCCGGCAGGTGCCCTGAGCTTAGCCGCAAAGTTTAAAAACTCAAAGCGTTCTGAACGCTCTCGTTTGGCGCGAACGTAAGGGCACTTGAACCATGAGGGTCTGTTGCCCATATCATAGAGGAAGGGTTGCCGGGTTCGGGACCCGTAAGACACAACACAGTCGCTTCGAAAAGGACGTGTAGATGACGAAAGTGAGTTTTGGCGCCCATCCTTTCCTTCTGGGGTTCGATCAGTTGGAGCGTCTGGTGGAGCGCACGGCGAAGACTGACGCCGGGGGCTATCCGCCCTATAATATTGAACAATCCGCGGCGAACGAATACCGCATCACGCTGGCCGTCGCGGGGTTTTCCGAAGGCGATCTGGCGATCACGCTCGAAGACCGTCAACTGGTCGTGCGTGGGCGGATGCCGGAGGAGACGGGCGAGCGCGTCTTTCTTCACCGTGGCATCGCCGGGCGCCAGTTTCAGCGCTCTTTCGTGCTGGCTGACGGGGTCGAAGTGAGCGGCGCGTCGATGGAAAACGGGTTGTTGCACATCGAATTGACCCGCGCGGAACCGGAATCCGTCGTGCAAACCATCCAGATCAGGAAAGGATAAGACATGAACACGCGCTATCCGAATTTGCCGTTTGGAGAAGAGACCCACGAGGTCAAAATCGCCTATGTGCGCCCCGTCGCCGTCTCTGACCTGCCCGAAGAGGTGCAGGATCAGGTCGAGGGGCTCGACCATATCTATTCCGTCAATGACGCGGAGGGCACGCGGTTGGCTCTCGTCGCCAACCTGCCTTTGGCTTTTGCAATTGCCCGCGAACATGATTTCGCGCCGGTGAACGTGCACTGACGTAAAGCCGTAGCAAATACGTTAAAGCGTTTCTCAATAAACTTGAGGCACTCAATTTTGAGAAACGCAGCAATATCAATTCAGTGTGGCAACGTTTTTCGCTCAATCTAATTCAGATGAAACGAAAAACGCTTTAAAGAGATGCCCTCGTTCTTGATAGAGCGAGGGCATCGGCTTATCGAGGGAGGGAAACTGTGCCTCGGAAAGCGCCATGAAAGATTTTGTTGTCTCGCTGACGACCATTCCACCGCGGTTCTCGGATTTGATGCCGACGTTTTTGTCGCTGAAGGCCCAGAAACGTGTGAATATTCGTGAAATTCGCCTCGATCTACCAAAGACATATCGGCGTTTCGAGTTTGACCCGGCAACCGATTTGCCGGATTTGCCCGATTGGGTGACGCTTTATCTGCATGATTTCGACTATGGGCCTGCAACGAAAATCTTCCCCGCGGCACAGGCCTATGCGGGGCAGGATGTCTTGTTGTTCTTTTGCGACGACGATCATCGATATGAGCCGCATTTGCTCTATAAGCTCGGCAAAGCTGCAGAAGCCCATCCGAACGATGTGATCGCCAACATGGGCTACAATCTCAATGAGCGGTTGGTGAACCCCTGTTATGCGTTCTCGCGCAGGTTTCAGCCGCGTGCGATGCGCCGTCCGAAAGACTGGCGCTACCGGCTTTGGCGATTGAGCACGGGGCTGCGCAAGAAACAGGAATTTATAGGCACGCCGGGTTACATGGACTTGGCAGAGGGCTATGGCGGCATTCTGGCGCGCCCGTCTTTTTTCACGCCGGACATGTATGACATCCCTGAGATTCTCTGGACGGTGGACGACCCTTGGTTGTCGGGGCATTTTACCAAAAACGGTCACGGCATCTGGCGCAGCGCCGAGCCCCTGCGGCACGAGCACAATGTGGGGGCAGAGGCGCTTGCCGATTTCGTCTACCAAGGGCATGGGCGCGCGGAAGCGGACACGGCTTGTATCGAATATTTCCGACGCGAATATGGAATATGGGGCGGGGACGATCCGGCGACACGGTTCGACCGCGACCTGAGCGCACCGCGACGCTGGAACGGTTAAGCCGTTTGGCCTCTGTTGAGGGCTAAACTCAGGTTATAGATCGGTGTTTTCGGCCTGAAACGCATTTGCGCTGCGCCATGTCCGGGTCTAGCTATCTCGTATTGATCCCGCGACGACCGGAGTATGGCATGAGGCCTGACCGGACGCCCACGAGCCATACAGCCAGAAAGCGAGCGATGATGAACACTCCGGTGAAACCTGCGGTGAAAATTTCCCGATCCTACAGCGGGCTGCAAAAGCTCCTGCACTGGGCGGTGGTGCTGACCTTTGCCTTTAATTATGTGGTCTCCGATGGCATGGGCCGGGCGCTGCGGACATTCCTTCAGACCGGGGCGAACGACAGTCTCACGGCCGAGCTGCACGTCATCGTCGGTGTTGCGACGCTGGTGCTGATGCTCCTGCGCCTTGTGGTGCGGTTGATCCAGGGCGCGCCCGCATTGCCGCCCGCGCCGCATCCGCTGATGGAAAAGGCCGCACATGGGGTGCATTGGCTGCTCTATGCCGCGATGATCGCGACGCCTGCGGCGGGGGGCGCGGCTTGGTTCCTGGGGCTCCACGAGGCGGGCGACATTCACGAGGTTCTGGTGAACCTCACGCTTTTCCTGATCATCGCCCATGTCGCGGCGGCTCTGTTTCACCACTTCATTCTCAAGGATCAACTCTTGAAACGTATGGCGCCGCACTGAAAGCCGGAACGGAAAGCCGGGCGCCAGAACGAGAAAGCCCCGACCGTGTCGGGGCTTTCTTTATGTCTGGATGATGCGCGCGTTAGTGCGCAGCGATCAGGCCCATGCTTTCGAGTTTGAGAATGACCTGATGGGCACAGTTGTCCACTTCGGTGTTCTCGGTCTCGATCCGCAGTTCCGGGCTTTCCGGCACATCGTAAGGGTCGGAGATGCCGGTGAATTCCTTGATCTTGCCTTCGCGCGCGAGCTTATAAAGCCCTTTGCGATCCCGCTTTTCGCATTCCTCGATGGAGGTGGCGACGTGCACCTCGACAAAGGCGCCAAAGCTTTCGACATCTTCACGCACCGCACGGCGGGTGGTCGCATAGGGCGCGATCGGCGCACAGATGGCGATGCCGCCGTTTTTCGTGATCTCGGAGGCCACGTAACCGATGCGGCGGATGTTGAGATCGCGGTGCTCTTTCGAAAAGCCCAGCTCGGAGGACAGGTTTTTGCGCACGATGTCGCCATCCAGAAGCGTCACCGGACGCCCGCCCATCTCCATCAGCTTGACCATCAAAGCGTTCGCGATGGTGGATTTGCCGGAGCCGGAGAAACCGGTGAAGAACACGGTGAAACCCTGTTTCGAACGCGGCGGCTTGGTCTTGCGCAGCTCTTTCACCACCTCGGGGAAAGAGAACCATTCGGGGATCTCAAGACCTTCGGCCAGACGACGGCGCAGCTCGGTGCCGGAGATGTTGAGGATGGTGATTTTATCCTTGTCCTCGATCTCATCGATGGCTTCGTATTGCGCCCGTTCCTGAACCCAAACCATGTGTTTGAAGTCCACCATTTCGATGCCCATTTCGTCTTGGTGCTTGCGGAAGAGATCCTGCGCATCATAGGGGCCGTAGAAATCTTCGCCCTTGGAATTGGACCCCGGACCAGCGTGGTCGCGGCCAACGATGAAGTGGGAGCAGCCGTAGTTTTTACGGATCAGACCGTGCCACACGGCCTCACGCGGGCCCGCCATCCGCATGGCGAGCGGCAGGAGCGACATGGTGGTCGTGGACTGCGGGTATTTGTCGAGCACGGCCTCGTAGCAGCGCACGCGGGTGAAGTGGTCCACATCGCCCGGTTTGGTCATGCCGACGACCGGATGGATCAAGAGGTTGGCCTGAGCTTCTTTCGCGGCGCGGAAGGTCAGTTCCTGGTGCGCACGGTGCAGCGGGTTGCGGGTCTGGAAGGCCACAACGCGGCGCCAGCCGAGTTTGCGGAAATAGGCGCGCAGCTCATTGGGCGTGTCGCGACGGGCGCGGAAATCGTAGTGCACCGGCTGTTGGATGCCGGTGATCGGACCGCCGAGGTACACTTTGCCCGCCGTGTTGTGCAGGTAGTTGACCGCCGGGTGCTTGTCGTCATCGGCGCCAAATACTTTTTCGGCTTCGAGCGCTTTGTTCGGCACCCAATTGTCGGTGACGGTCATGGTGGCGAGGATCACGCCCTCTTGGTCGCGCAGTGCGATGTCCTGGCCCTCTTTGAGGGAGGCGGCGAAGTCTTCGGAGACATCGAGCGTGATCGGCATCGGCCAGAGCGAGCCGTCGGCGAGGCGCATCTCATTCACGACGCCATTGTAATCGGCCTCGGACAGGAAGCCTTTGAGCGGGTTGAACCCACCGTTCATCAGCAATTCAAGATCGCAAATCTGACGCGGGGAGAGGTCCCAGCTCACGAGGTCCGCCGCCTCGACCTTGAGTTTCTGGGCGCTTTCGTAGGAGACGTAAAGCTCGGGGATCGGGGCTAGATTTTCGGCCATGCAAATCGCCTTTTTGTGGCTGGAACGGTTCAACGGTGTAATCACGATGCTGCAAGGCGGCATCGCACTTACGCCGGAGTAGCCTTTTTTCACGGGCCAATTCAACACTGGTGGCGCTGACGAAACAAAAATGAGGCCCGTGGGCCTCACTTTTGATCGGTATCAGGAACTCTGTTCGTCCAATCGCGACGAAACCGGTCCTTTGTTTCGCCATATGGGCTTATTCTTGAGCCGCCAGCCAATGTTCCGCATCCAAAGCTGCCATACAGCCCATGCCCGCCGAGGTCACCGCCTGACGATATTTGTGATCCGTCAGATCGCCCGCGGCGAAAATGCCGGGAATGGAGGTCTCGGTGGTGCCGGGATTGACCTTGACGTAGCCGCCGTGGTGCATCTCCACCTTGTCTTTCACCAACTCGGTCGCCGGCGCATGGCCGATGGCGATGAACACGCCTTTGGCGGCAATATCGGTGATCTCGCCGGTCTTGACGTTTTTCACCTTCACGCCGTTCACGCCCTTCAGCGGCGCCTCGTCGCCGTAGACCTCGACCAACTCGCTGTCCCAGAGCGGGTGGATTTTCTCGTTCTTCATCAGACGGTCGATCAGGATCTTCTCAGCCCGCAGCTCGTCGCGGCGGTGGATCAGCGTCACTTTCGAGGCAAAGTTGGTCAGGAACAAAGCTTCTTCGACCGCCGTGTTGCCACCGCCGACCACAACGATCTCCATGTTGCGATAGAAGAACCCGTCACAGGTCGCACAGGCCGACACGCCATAGCCCTTGAAGGCTTCCTCGGTCGGCAGGTTCAGCCATTTCGCCCGCGCACCCGTGGCAAGGATCACCGCATCGGCCGTGTAGATCGTGCCGCTGTCGCCTTTGGCCACAAAGGGACGGCTGTCGGTGTCCAACTCGACGATCAGGTCAGAGATGATCTCGGTGCCCATCGCGCGGGCGTGCTCTTCCATCTTCACCATCAACTCGGGGCCCTGCACCTCGGTGAAGCCCGGAAAGTTTTCGACCTCGGTCGTGGTGGTCAATTGCCCGCCCGGCTCCATGCCCTGCACGAGGATCGGAGACAGCATCGCGCGCGCCGCATAGACGCCCGCCGTGTAGCCCGCAGGACCTGAGCCGATGATCAGAACTTTGGTGTGTTTCGTGTCCGCCATGATCCGGGACCCTTTTCATGTTGTCTTTTATGTCGGCACCGATATAGACACGCGGCTCGCGCTTATCAAACCCCCCTGTGCCGCACAGCGGTGGTGAAAAAATGAGCGCGGATTGGCGTAGGGCACCTGACCCGTGCGAAATGCTCTTGAAACTTTCTTGCTAAAATGAGAAAGAATGTTGCGCGCAGAGACCGCTTTGCGCATTTGTTGGAATTTACGCCGTTTCGGCCAAGGCTTCGGGAAAACAGATGCCCTCTCATAAACTCGACGAGATTGATCGCAAAATTTTGGCCGAATTGCAGGCAGACGGTCGCATGACCAACGTGGAGCTGGCGAAACGCGTCGGCATTTCCGCGCCGCCCTGTTTGCGTCGGGTGCGCACCTTGGAAGAGAGCGGCTATATCAAGGGCTATCACGCCGTGGTCGATGCCCGCGCGCTGAACTTTGAAGTGCAGGTCTTCGCCATGGTCGGTCTGCAAAGTCAGGCCGAGGTCGATCTGTCGAAATTCGAGGCGAAATGCCAGGAATGGCCGCTTGTGCGCGAATGCCACATGCTGAATGGCGAGGTGGATTTCATCCTCAAATGCGTGGCGCCGGACCTCTCGACCTTCCAAAGCTTTCTGACCGGCGAGTTGCTGTCGACGGAAAATGTCGCGAGTGTGAAGACCTCTCTGGTGATCCGCGGCGCGAAAGACGAACCCGGCGTGCCCTTCGAGGTGCTCGAAGCGCGGCTGGCGCAAAACGCCTGAACTGAGTGGCTAAAATCATCTCGCAGATATAAAAACGGCCCGCCTTCAGGGCCGTTTTTTTGTGGATGCCCGATGGAGGGACATCTCATCGGTCGGCTGAACAGGTTAGCGGAACGTCAGTTCCAGCATATCCGTGGGCGTCAGGCGCAGCTGCGCCATCGCGCCGAAATCGCCCAGAGTTTCGAGATGCGGGAACATCTCCATGAACCGCCCACGCAGATCGCCATGCAACTGACCGGCGGCCGCGGTGCCCGGATGATAGCTCTCAAGCTCGACGCCATTGACGCGCATAAGGCTGTGGCGGGCAAGGCCGATGTGATAGCTGCGCACAGACGAAATCGGCGTCACCTCGATCACGGACATGCCATCGACGAGGCTTGGCACCGGGGCCATGGCTTGAGAGGTGCCATAGGTAGATTTCAACGCATCCGCCCGCAGCAAAGATCGCGCACCGGCCCCAAGCATCAGATCGGGGGCAGGGCGGCCCAGCCCGAAGGCATCCGCCATGATCCGATAGAGCCGCTCGGGCTTGGCCTCCGGGCTGCGCGTGCCTTTCGGGTCCAACATCATCGCGCCGATCCACTCGACACATTGCACCCCATTGTCCACGGTTTCGATCAGGTCGCCCGGCAACAAATCTTCAATGGCAACAGGCCCTTGCGGCGTCGGGATCAGCGCGCCACGGGCAAAGGCGTTGAACGCCGCCTCGAACAATGGCAGGGCCGGCGCGTTCAACGTGTCGTCGCGAATGTCGCCATTGGGCGCGCGCCAGAGGATTTCATAGCGGCGCAGCGCGTGGTTCTGACGTTCGTGAAGATGATCCTGAGGGCGCGCCCGGCGCACGGTCCATGCCGTTTGAACGGAGGGGCTGGGCTGAAGATAGCCTTGCCCTGTTCTGGGCAGGCCTGCAGCGGCGTTGTTGACGTGCGCGTGCGGGCCGGAAAGGGGCTGCGACATGGAAAAGCCTCGTGACTGTGTCGGCCCCCACCGAAAAACAGTGGATCTTTGATCACAGGAAACGAGGTGGATTGTCAAAAATTTTATCGAATTACGGTTAAGGGCGGAACCAGTCGACCTGTCCGCTCTTGCTTTGTTTCCGGCCTGCGGCGGAATGTGCCGCTATTGTGGCGCTCTCACGTCACGAAGCCTACCAGCTTCGAATCGTTCAGGCCGAGGCGCGCAGTTGGAATTTGGCGGCCGGAGCAGATTTCTTTGCGATGAAGGCGGCACGACGGGCGCCACGGCTCCAAGGCATCTCGACCTCGGTCTTTTTCGCTTCAGAGATCATGGATGTCATCCAACGGCGTTTTTTCATGCTGGCTTTCATGGCGCGGCTCTCACATTTCCTGCACTGTTTCGGTGCCTGTTTCTGACTTGAGAACAATATGCCCCGGGCCTTCGGCGAAAATGCGGCGACTGGGGTGAAAAATCGACGGAGGACGCGTCCGATTTTGTGGGCACCTGTGGGGAGGGCTCTCGGGCACATTAACCTTAAGAAAATTAAGGTTAATTTCTGTTTTCGAAAAACAATGGTGCGCAAGTCGCAGGATTGTTTCTGGCGAAAATGGGGCAGGTTTGCGCCGCATTCCTGCCCAAAACAGCAAGTGCTGCAAACTGGCCTCAGAGGCGGATCAGAGAAATGAGTCGCCCGTAATCGGCCTCTTTGCGATGCACCGAACGACGGTAGGAATAGAACCGCTCCGGGTCGGAATAGGTGCAATGCCGGGTCCATTCAGCCTGACCGACACCCGCCTGACGCAAACGGTGCAGACCGTAAGCCGGCAGGTCGAACTGATAGCGATCCCCCTCACCATTGGCAAAGAAGCGGGCGTTGTCGGGCGTATCCGCGATGAAATCCTCAAGGAATTCAGGCCCCACCTCATAGGCGCGTTGCGAAATCGACGGGCCGATGATGGCGGTGATGTCCGCGCGATGGGCGCCCAAGGCTTCCATCTCTTCAATCGTCGCCTCAAGAACCCCGCCAATCGCACCTTTCCAGCCGGCATGCGCCGCGCCGATGACTCCGGCTTTCGGATCGGCGAAGAGCACCGGCTGGCAATCGGCGGTCAGGATCACAAGCGCCAACCCCGGCTGATCGGTGACCAGCGCGTCGCATTTCGGCGCTGCTCCGTCTTGCGGTCCGGTGACACGGGCGACATCGGCGGAATGCACCTGATGCGCGGCGCAGAGATCGTCATATGTCAGCCCGAGCGCGCTTGCGGCCCGGCTGCGATTGATCTTGACGATGTCGGCTTGATCCGTCGATCCAAGCCCACAGTTGAGCCCGCCAAACACCCCCGACGAGGCGCCGCCCTTGCGGGTGAAGAACCCGTGCTGAATGCCGTCCAGCGCGTCAGAGGTGATGATTTCGAGGTTCATATGTCTTATCCCGCGTCGAATCCTGGGGGCATTTTATCCGGGCTGGGGGCGAGGGCCAGCGCTTTGAAAAGGGTTCCCATTTCTGCGGGCGAGGTCAACCGGTCAAATGCGCGGGCGTGGCTTTCCAAAGCTTCGCCGCTCAGTTTTGTGGCAAGTGCCTCTGCGCGTTCTGAGATGCCCAAGCGCGCCAAAAGCATCCCTTGCGGGATCATCTGAGACGGGACGGCGCCTGCGGTTTGTGCGGTCTGCGCCAGCGCCTCGAAATCCACATGCGCAGTCAGATCGGCCTGACCGGGGCGGGCGAGGGGGTCGACCATCTCATGGGCCTCGAGCGCTTGGAACGTATCGCCCAAAGAGCGCCAGTCACCATAATCGACAAAGATCGCAGCGCCGCCGTGGTCGGCGATCCGCTGGGCGATCTCGGTGACGACGGGCGCTGCACTGGGGCAGGTTTCGACCACATCGCCGTCTGTCGTGTCGTCGAGTCGAGGCGCCAGTTCGGCCAGCGGCGTGGGCGCCGAGAGGCCCAGCGTCAGCGCACCGTCTTTCAGCCCGACCTGCGTTTCGGCCCAGCCCTCCCCCTTGCGGGTGAATTGCCGGATCGGCAGCGCGTCGAAAAACTCGTTGGCGATTACCCACAATGGCGTATCGGGCAGCTCCGCCATATGATCGCACCATGTGACCTCATAACCCGCAAGACGCTCCTTTTGCGCGGCGCGCAGCGTGGGGGAGGCCTCAATCAGATGCACCCGCATCGCATCATGAAACCCCGGCACACGCCTAGTGGCGCGCAGAATGTCGGCCATCAAGGTGCCGCGACCGGGGCCAATCTCGGCCAGCGTAAAGGGCGCGGGCGCGCCTAGGGCCAGCCAGCTTTGCGCCAGACACAGCCCCAAAAGCTCGCCGAACATCTGACTGATTTCCGGCGCGGTGGTGAAATCCCCCGCCGCGCCTAGAGGATCGCGCGTGGTGTAATAGCCGTACTCCGGGTGCAGCAGGCACTCCGACATATAATCGGCAAGCGAGATCGGCCCGGTTTGAGCGATCCGGCGGGTGAGAATGTCTTTGAGCGCGGTCATGCTTTCTTGGCTCTGAGCATGAAGAACAGGCCCAAGAGGATCATCGGCAGGGACAGAAGCTGACCCATCTGCATCCCGAGGAAAACGGATCCGGTGGGGTTGGAGGCGGTGATGAATTGCGCATCCGCTTGGCGAAAGAACTCAACGATGAAACGCGACAGGCCGTAGCCCGCAAAGAACAGCCCCATGACGAAGCCGGGGCGTTTCAAGATGCCGGTGAACCAGACGAGGGCGAGGATCAGCGCGCCGAGAATCAGCCCCTCCATCCCCGCTTCATAAAGCTGCGAGGGGTGGCGGGCGCAGACCGGACCGACATTGGCGCAGGCCTGCGCGTCCATGCCCGGAAAAATCACCGCCCAAGGCCCATCCCAAGGCTTGCCCCAAAGCTCGGCATTGACGAAATTCGCGAGCCGCCCGAGCAAAAGCCCCGGAGGCGTGGCCATCGCCAAGAGATCACCCAGCGACAACAAGGGCTTATTGTGTTTGCGCCCCCAGATCAGAGCCGCAATCACAACGCCCAAGAACCCACCATGAAAGGCCATGCCGCCTTTCCACACCATCGGGATTTCCCACGGGTGGCTGAGATAATAGCCGGGATTATAGAGCAGCACGGAGCCAAGCCGCCCGCCGACAATGACGCCCAGAATGAGCCATGTCAGCAGGTCTTCGAACTCTGCCTTGCTCATCGGCGCGGTGCCATCGGCCCAAAGCCGGGTGGCCTTGAGCGCGCGCAGGATCAGGAACCACCCGACCAGAAAGCCGCCGATATAAGCGAGCGCATACCAATGCAGCGCAAAGTTGATCGGCCCCAGATTGATCTCGAAGATCACCGGGGAGAGGTCGGGAAAATTCAGCACGGCAGGGGTCAAATTCAACATGCGCGCAACTGTCGTCAGGGCGCGGCGGAAGTCAACCTTGCGATTTGCGCTTTCCCGCCCCATATAGATCACAGACATTCACGACTGCGCCGGAGGCCGCCATGCAGACCCGCAACAAGATCCTTGATGACTTCTCGCAACTCATGACCAACGCCATGGGTGTGGCCCAAGGCGCCAAGGACGAGGCGGAAACCGCGATGAAAAGCCTTGTCGACCGCTGGTTGGCGGATCGCGATTTCGTCACCCGCGAAGAATTCGACGCCGTGCGCGGCATGGCGCAAAAGGCGCGCGAAGAGAACGAAGAGCTGAAAAAGCGCCTTGAGGCGCTTGAGGCCAAGATAAAAGCCTGATCGGTCAAGCCGTTTCAAAAGTGCCCGAAAAGCTCCCGTTCAGGGGGCTTTTTTTCTGTCCACAGCTGGCTTTGTGAGGATGTGGAAAAGACAGGCATCCTGTGGATGGCTGTCGATTGATGGGGATAACATAAATATTTCGCTTTACAGATTCGGTGCTTTCGTCACACCATATCTAGTAAGGGAAGGTGCTGCACACGCCGACCCTTAGAGCAGGCACCAAGTCTTAGTGGAAGCCACCGTGATGTCACAAAGGGGGGATGTCGCTGCGCCACGACAGACGCAAAACAGACGAGGCCCGTGTATGTCGCTTATTGAGCAGAGCTTTTCTACCGAAATTCACCCGATCGATCTGTGTGAGCATCTTTGCGAGCACAATGACTGGGAATTCGACCGTGTCGCCGACGATCAGATCGCCATGGCGGTCGAAGGTCAGTGGCGCACCTATTCGATCACGCTGGCCTGGTCCGATTTCGACGAGACCCTGCGGCTGATCTGCACCTTCGAGATGGAACCGCCGGCTGAAAAGTTGCCGCAGATCTACGAAATCCTGAACCGCGCCAACGACCAAATCTGGACCGGCGCTTTCACCTTCTGGCCCGAACAACAGCTCATGGTCTACCGTTACGGCCTCGTGCTGTCGGGCGGTCAAATCGCAGGCGCGGAACAGGTGGATCGCCTGATCGGCTCCGCGGTGGGGGCCGCCGAGCGGTTCTACCCGGCCTTCCAACTGGCTGCCTGGTCTGATCGTTCGCCCGAAGAGGCGATGGATGTTGCGATCCGCGAGGCCTATGGGCGCGCATAATTGCAAGACGCCGCCGCGTTGCACGCAGATGGATGATTGATAAAGTGCCCTCTGATTCAGAGGGCATTTTTCGTGACGAAAGGGATGAGCATGGATGATCTGAAAACACGTGGTCTGGTGCTGTTGGGCTGTGGGAAAATGGGCTCAGCAATGCTCAAGGGCTGGCTCGACGGCGGTCTGCCGCCCAGCTCGGTGACCGTGCTCGATCCGACGCCGTCAGAGTGGCTGCAAGGCACCGGCGTGAATCTGAACGCGGCACTGCCGGACAATCCGGCGATCGTTCTCGTCGCGGTCAAGCCGCAGATGATGGGCGATGCGCTGCCGTCGCTGCAAAAGCTCGGCAATGGCACGACCGTGTTCCTGACCGTCGCCGCCGGGATCACCATGGCGCGCTATGAAGAGATGCTGGGCGATAAAACCCCCATCGTGCGCGCCATGCCCAACACGCCGGCCGCCATCGGGCGCGGCATCACCGGGATCGTCGGCAATGCCATGGCGAGCGAAGCCGATGTCGATTTGGCCGACAGCCTGTTGCAAGCGGTGGGGCAGGTGGTGCGCCTCGAAACGGAGGCGCAAATCCGGCCTCTCATGGCGATCTCCGGCTGCGGTCCGGCCTATGTGTTCCACCTGATCGAGGCGATGGCCGTGGCAGGCGAAAAGGCCGGTTTGACACCAGAGATGGCGATGCAACTGGCCAAGGCCACTGTCGGCGGCGCAGGTCAGCTGGCGGAAACCTCCGATGAAAGCCCGGCACAGCTGCGCATCAATGTGACCTCGCCGGGCGGCGTGACCGCCGAGGCGCTGCGCGTGTTGATGGATGAGGAAACTGGCTTCCCTGTGCTCTTGGAGCGCGCCGTCGAGGCCGCGATCAAGCGTGACGAGGAGTTGGCATGAGCGGTGAGAAAACCGCCGAGATCGGGTTTGACGACTTTTTGAAAGTCGATATTCGCGCGGGCACAGTGGTCCGCGCGGAACCCTATCCGGAGGCCCGCAAACCGGCGATCAAGCTCTGGATCGATTTCGGCCCGGAGATCGGCGAAAAGAAATCCTCGGCCCAGATCACCGTGCATTACACGCCTGAAACCTTGGTCGGGCAACAGGTCATGGCCGTGGTGAATTTCCCGCCACGTCAGATCGGGCGGTTCATGTCGGAGGTGCTGGTTTTGGGCTTCCCTGATGCCGAGGGGGCGATTGTTCTGGCGCAGCCGGGTCTCTCGGTGCCGAATGGCGGGCGAATGCATTAAGGCCTGATTGGGGGCTTAGCAGCCCCCAGTCGCCTCGCGCCAATGCTTGCGGCAAAGTGACACATAACGCTCATTGCCACCAATATCGACCTGCGCGCCCTCGGTCAGCACCATGCCGTTCTCCGACATACGCACCACCATGGTGGCCTTTTTTCCGCAATGACAAATCGTGCGCACTTCGCGCATCTCATCGGCCAGCGCCAAAAGCGCGGCGGATCCCGGGAAGAGGTTGCCCTGAAAATCGACGCGCAACCCGTAGGCCATCACCGGCACCTTCAGATCATCGACCACGCGCGCCAACTGCCAAACCTGGTCCTTGGTCAGAAACTGCGCTTCGTCGATGAAAATACAGGCCAGAGGGCCGTCTTTGAGACGTGCCTCGATCTTGGCGAACATATCTTCGTTTTCTTCAAACGTGTCTGCCTCATCGCCGATGCCAATCCGGCTGGCGATGCGCCCCGCGCCTGCGCGGTCATCAAGTTTCGCGGTAATGAGATAGGTGTCCATCCCGCGTTCACGGTAGTTGTAAGACGCCTGAAGCAGCAGAGTCGATTTGCCCGCGTTCATGGTCGAGTATTGAAAATAGAGCTTTGCCATGCGCCGTTCTGTGCCAGATCACATAGGCTGGGATCAAGCGGGCAATGCGTGCGAAACTCCAGGAATACGAAAAACGTGCCGCTCAGCGGCTGTGTTGCGGGAAACTAACGGGTGGAAGCCTGAGAAAAACTCGTGACCATGGCCGGCGTTTGCCTGACGGCAAAGGGGATGAGGGTGCCGGGACCAAACTATAAACCTGTTTTCTCGAAAAACGCTCCCACCCGACCCGATGCGTGTTTGCATCGAATACTCTCTAACGCCCGCAACAACAGGTATATGCTTGTATGTCATGCGAAAATCGGGAATTTAATGGGAAATGGTTTATGGAATTCCCCATGGGATGGACGACGTAAGGGGTTGGGACACGAATAATGGATGCTGCAGGGAACTATCTTAAGAAACACACCGAAGCGCTGGTGAAAGATGTCGGTTTGGAGGCAGCCTGCGCTCTGACCGGTAAGTCCAAGGCCACGCTCGGGCGCTATTATTCGACGGCGGATGAGCATTCCGACCGCTTTATTCCGGTCGATGCCGTCGCCCAACTGGAAGCGGCGGCGGGCTATCCGCATGTGACCTCTGCTTTGGGAGAATTGAAAGGCATCGCGCTGTCTTATGACGCGACCCGCAACGAGCATCCGAAACAGGGTGGGGTGAACACCGATGTGGTTGCCCTCTCGCAACGTTTCGCCATGCTGATGGCCGAATACACAGATGCGATCGAGGATGGGATCATCACCATCAACGAGGCCAAGCGCTTGCTGCGAGAGACGCTCGAACTGCAACAGGTGCTGATCAACATGAAGCTGCACCTTGAGCAGGAAGCCACCTGATAAGTGATTGATCCAAAAATAGAAAAGGCGGCCTTTAGAGCCGCCTTTTTTATGCTTTCACTTTAGCCGCGGCGTCTTTGCCGGGAGGGGCGGCCTTTTGCGCCACCCGGCTTTCCGGCTGGGTTTCCGCCCTGTTTCGCGCGCGGTTTGCCGCCCGCATTGGCGCCACGCGGAGCGCCGCCACCATTTCCGCCGCCACGACGACGACCGCCTTGCGGTTTGGGTTTCGGCTCCGCCTTCATTCCGTCGGCGGCCCAAGAGGCCGGAGTCGCAATCGGAATACGAATCTTCATCACCTTCTCGATGGCGCGAAAATCATCCAATTCGGTCGGCGAACAGAAGGCCACAGCCTTGCCGTCGCGGCCTGCGCGCGCCGTGCGTCCGATACGGTGCACAAAGTTCTCCGGCACATTCGGTAGCTCGTAGTTATAGACGTGACGCACCGCCGGAATGTCGATCCCGCGTGCGGCCACATCGGTCGCCACCAGCACTTTGATCTTACCGGATTTCGCTTCCGCCAGGGTGCGCTCGCGCTGACCTTGCGATTTGTTGCCGTGAATCGCGCCCGCTTCGAATCCGTCACGCACGAGGTTCTTTGCCATCCGCTCCGCCCCGTGTTTGGTGCGGGAAAACACCAGAGCCAATTCGTCGGCATGGTCACAGAGCAGCTCTTTCAACAGCTCGTATTTGTCCGGCTGCGGGATGAAGTGTACTTCCTGGTCGATCTTGTCGGCCGCCTTGCCCGGAGGCGACACCTCGATGCGGATCGGCGAGGTCAGGTAGCTTTTCGCGATCTCGTTCATGTCCTTCGACATGGTGGCGGAGAACAGCATGGTCTGGCGTTCTTTCGCCAGCATCGGCACCAGTTTTCTGAGCGCATGGATGAACCCCATGTCGAGCATCTGGTCGGCCTCGTCCAGCACGAGGAAGGTCGTCTCATCCAAACGCACCGCCTTGCGGTCGATCAGGTCCATCAAACGGCCCGGCGTGGCGACGAGAATATCGGTGCCGCGATCAAGACGGTTGATCTGGGCATTGATCGACACACCGCCGACGACGCGGTTGAGCTTGAGATGCGAACCTTTGATGAAGGGGAACAGCCCGTCGGCGATCTGGTTCACCAACTCGCGGGTCGGCGCCAGAATCAGCGCGCGCACGGTTTTCGGCGCGGGTTTCGAGCCATCGCTGTAACACATGTGCATGAGCGGCAGGCCAAAGGCGAGCGTCTTGCCCGTCCCGGTCTGCGCCAGACCCATCACATCGCGACCCTGCATCACTTCGGGAATGGCGCGGGCTTGAATGGGGGTCGGGGTCTCGATGCCGATCTCTTTCAAAACATCGAGCAGCTTCGGCTTGAGGCCGAGCATGGAAAAATCAGTCATATCTGTCCTTTGGTGGGAAACCCACACGCTAGACGCACCCGCATCCCGCGGGCACTTGGTTGGTCGCGGAAAAGGTCTCCGGAGCGTGCCATATGCCCACCCCGTCTTTCCGCCGGACCCCTTGCGTGATGTTGGGAACCTTTGGGCGGCTCAGAGCACACCCGATCTTCCACCCGGCGCGTCAAACGCGGCTGCTCACGCGGCAGCACGGGGTAGGAATGTCGCTCACATGGGGCAGAGCGGCGGAGAAGTCAAGGGATTTGCCGCGCTGCAACAAAAAACGCCCCGCAATCACGGGGCGTTTCTTAAGTCTTTTAAGGCTCCGACGCTCAAACGTCCTGAAGGCTCAACACCTCGATCTCACCCTCTTCGCGCGCCTTGATCGCCATGGCGGCGGCATGAGAGGCGGCGGCGGTGGTGAAATAGGGGATCTTGTCGTAGAGCGCGACGGAGCGAATTTCACGCGAATCTTCAACGGCTTGATTGCCTTCGGTCGTGTTCAGAACCAATGCGATCTCGCCGTTTTTCATCATGTCGACGATGTTCGGACGGCCCTCGTAAACCTTGTTCACAATCTGGCTTTCGATGTCATGTTCTTTCAGGAACTTCGCCGTGCCACGGGTCGCGACGATCTCAAAACCCAGATCGACAAGCGTTTGCATCGCTTCGACCATCTTCGGTTTCTTGTCGTAGTTTTTCACCGACAAAAACACCTTGCCCGAGCGCGGCAGATCGGTGCCGGCGCCCATTTGCGCCTTCAAAAACGCGCGCGCAAAGCTCTTGTCCGCGCCCATGACCTCGCCGGTCGAACGCATTTCCGGGCCAAGGATCGTGTCCACACCCGGGAAACGGGCAAAGGGCAGGACGGCCTCTTTCACGGCGAAACGCCCCGTGCCCTCAGGCGCGACCAGATCGAAGGTGTCGAGCTTTTCACCCGCCATGACGCGCGCGGCGATGGAGGCGATGGGGCTGTTCACGGCCTTTGCGACGAACGGCACGGTCCGGGAGGCACGCGGGTTGACCTCGATGAGGAAGATCACGTCGTCCTTGACCGCGAATTGCACGTTCATGAGACCCACGACGTTGAGTTCAAGCGCCAGTGCTTCGGTCTGACGTTTCAGCTCTTCGATGATCTCGGGCTTGAGCGAGTAGGGCGGCAGGGAACAGGCGCTGTCGCCGGAGTGGACGCCCGCTTCCTCGATGTGCTGCATAATGCCCGCGACGTGGACTTTCTCACCATCGCAAAGCGCATCGACGTCAATCTCGGTGGCGCCGGAGAGGTAGTGGTCCAAAAGAACCGGGCTGTCGCCAGAGACGACCACGGCAGAGGAGATGTAGCGCTTGAGCTGCTCCATATCGCGGACGATTTCCATCGCACGACCACCCAACACGTAGGACGGGCGGATCACCAGCGGGAAGCCGATACCTGCCGCGATTTCAATGGCTTCCGCGTCGGTGGAAGCGATGCCGTTGGTCGGCTGTTTCAGCTCCAGACGGTTGACGAGGTCCTGGAACCGCTCGCGGTCTTCGGCCAGATCAATCGCGTCCGGCGTGGTGCCGAGGATCGGAATGCCTTCGGCCTCAAGCGCGTTCGCGAGCTTCAGCGGCGTTTGACCGCCGAACTGAACGATGACGCCGTGGAGCGTGCCGTTTTCTTGTTCGACACGCAGGATTTCCATGACGTGTTCAAAGGTCAGCGGCTCGAAATACAGACGATCGGAGGTGTCGTAGTCGGTCGACACGGTCTCCGGGTTACAGTTGATCATGATCGTCTCGTAGCCCTGTTCGGTCAGCGAGAAACAGGCATGACAGCAGCAGTAATCGAACTCGATGCCCTGGCCGATCCGGTTCGGACCACCGCCCAGAATGACGACTTTCTTGCGATCCGAAGGCCGCGCCTCGCATTCCACGTCGCCCATCATCGGGGCCTCGTAGGTGGAATACATATAGGGCGTTTGCGCCTCGAATTCGGCGGCACAGGTGTCGATGCGTTTGAACACGGCGGTGACGCCAAGGTTGCGGCGCGCGCGGCGCACATTGGCCTCGTCGCGGCCTGTCAGTTTCGCCAGACGCGCGTCGGTGAAGCCCATCATCTTGAGCTTGCGCAGGCCTTCTTCGGTAACCGGCAGGCCATCGCGTTTGACCTCGGCCTCGGCCACGAGAATTTCGCGGATACGGGCGAGGAACCACGGATCGAAGCTGTTGATCTCCTGGATTTCCTCGTCAGAGAAGCCAAAGCGCATGGCTTGGGCAATCACACGGAGACGATCCGGCGTGGCTTTGGCCAGCTCACGGGTGACGGATTTGTCGATCTTCTGCTGCGCGGCCTCATCGGCGCCCAAAAGGATGCGCGGCAGGGTCGTCGCGGAGCCGTCGGCCTCGACAATATCGGAGGTCTTCGGCATTTCCGGCAGCTCGATCTCGTCAAAGCCGGTGAGGCCCGATTCCATCGAGGACAGCGCTTTTTGCATCGACTCGTGGAAGGTCCGGCCAATCGCCATGACCTCGCCCACGGATTTCATCGCGGTGGTGAGGTTCGGCTCGGAGCCGGGGAATTTCTCAAACGCGAATTTCGGAATTTTCGTGACGACATAGTCGATGGTCGGCTCGAAAGAGGCCGGCGTCACCTTGGTGATGTCGTTGTCCAGCTCGTCGAGCGTATAGCCCACGGCGAGTTTCGCGGCGATTTTTGCAATCGGGAAACCTGTGGCTTTCGACGCCAGAGCGGAAGAGCGCGACACGCGCGGGTTCATCTCGATCACAACCATACGGCCATCGACCGGATTCACAGCCCATTGCACGTTGGAGCCGCCGGTTTCGACGCCGATCTCGCGCAGCACGTTGATCGAATGCGTCCGCATGATCTGATATTCTTTGTCGGTGAGCGTGAGCGCAGGGGCCACGGTGACCGAGTCGCCGGTGTGCACACCCATCGGATCGACGTTCTCGATGGAACAGACGATGATGGCGTTGTCGGCGGTGTCGCGCACCACCTCCATCTCATATTCTTTCCAACCCAGAAGCGATTCATCGACGAGGATCTGCGCCACAGGAGAGGCCTCAAGACCCGAGCGACAGATTTTCTCATAGTCGTCGCGGTTGTAAGCCACGCCACCACCGGTGCCACCAAGCGTAAAGGCCGGGCGGATGATCGCCGGAAGGCCGATGTGCTCCAGCGCATCCATCGCGATCTTCATGCCCGCACCGATGTCGTATTTGCCGCTTTCAAGCTTCGGCGCGGCGACGATGTCGGCTTTCGGGTTCTCGATGCCGAGACGGTCCATCGCCTCGCGGAACAGTTTGCGATCTTCTGCCATTTCAATGGCTTCGCGTTTCGCGCCAATGAGTTCGACGTTGAATTTCTCGAGAACACCCATGTCGGCGAGCGCTAGCGAGGTGTTGAGACCGGTCTGGCCGCCCATGGTGGGCAAAAGCGCATCGGGACGCTCTTTCTCGATGATCTTGGCGACGACTTCCGGCGTGATCGGCTCGATATAGGTCGCATCCGCCATGTCCGGATCGGTCATGATCGTCGCCGGGTTGGAGTTCACCAGAATGACCCGGTAGCCCTCTTCCTTGAGCGCTTTACAGGCCTGCGCACCGGAATAGTCGAATTCACAGGCTTGCCCGATGATGATCGGCCCCGCACCAATGATCATGATGGAGGAAATATCGGTTCTCTTCGGCATGGCAGACCCCGGAATATGTTTGAGCAGCTTTCGCGCGCTCTTTAGCAGGGCGCGCGCAAATTGTCGTGGGTTATAGTCATGACGGGCGGGGGTGCAAGGGCGGATTTCCAAAAAACGCACCAAGCCGTCTGGCTCAGTGGCGATGATAGACGCAATAGCCAAACGAGGCGACCATCGCGGTCATCACCAGCGTGCCCCAGACCTGAAACGACACCAAGGGCCAATGCAGCCGATCCTGAACCCAATAGGACATCTGAGGCGCGAAATTCGAACTGAGAATCGCGATGAATGCGATCCAGACCACGCCGCGCAGGAGACCGATCCGGAACACAAAGAGCGGGGCAAAGGCGGCGATGGCGATATAGTGGTAGCTCCAGCTCAACGGATTGGCGAGCGCGAAGAGCCCCATGACAAAGGCCCAGACCCAGCCGCTGTCCGCGCCCTGACGTTCGGCGAGGCGGATCAGCATGGCCCCCAGCGCCATGGTGGCGAGCATGGCACCACTCGACAGGGCTTTCCAAAGCGCGGGTTTGGCCATGAAGAAAAAGCCTTCGCCCGGTTTCATGTCGATGCCGTAGAGGGCTGTCCACTCGGGGATCGGGCGGTTGCGTAGGGTGTCTTCGAAAAACATCTGTCCGATCATCGGGTCGAAGGACCACGAAACGGGCGTCACGAGAACCGTGCCGGAAATGGTCGAGACCGTGTGCAGGAACAGCGCGTGCAGCGGCCAGCCGGTCAATGCGATGGACAAAAGACCAAGCGCGAGGCCGAAGCCGACAAAAGACACCGCAGTGCGTCGATGCCCGCCCGCCAGAAACAGGATGACGAAAATCGCTGGGTAAAGCTTGATTGCCGCCGCCAGTGCCAAGGCCGCGCCGCCCGCGATCTCATGACCGTTGCGGCTCCGTTCGATGCTCAGAAGCGTCAGGAAAGCCACGAGAATCTGGAACTGGTTCTGCATCAGGGCGATCTGGCCGATGGCGCTGAGCGAAAAGAACACCATGCCGATGAGGAGCGCGGGGATCACTGGAATAGGCCGCCGCGTGATGCGCAGCGCCAAAAGCGCGCAAGAGGCCAACAGCACCGGGTTCACATAGGAGGCGAAGGTGCGGATGGTCTCATAATCGACGATCTGGCTCAGCTTGCCCGCGAGAAAGACCCAGATCGGCGGATAGATGAAGGGAAAGACTTCTTGTGTCTCGCCATCCACGGTCAGCGCCTCATACCAGTCGCGTGGCGAATAGAGGTCGAACATGCCATTCTCAAGCGGCGGGTAGATGTTATGCGTCTCACCCGCGACCCAAAACTTGCCCGCCATCCAGGATGCTAGAAAGTCGGGCGAGGGCACATTTGCGTAAATCGTCACGCACAAGAGGGTGAAGCCGAACATCAGACAGGCGATGGCGACCCACTCGGAGCGTTTGAACGGTGGCGTCATGATGTTTCCCGCATAAAAGGGTGCTGCACGGCGTGTCCTCAAATCTACTCGTTAAATTTTTCGGGCAGTTTCTGTCATTCGACGGCCTCACGCAAGGGCGCAGGCCCCGCCTTAGGCTTGACTTTCCGCTCTGGGCCTTGTGTATCAGCGCGAGCGTTTTCGAAACGATTGCCCACATCTCCTAAAGGGATCCGATCCATGCATGTCTACCGCAGCCATACCTGCGCCGAATTGAACAACTCCAACGTGGGCGACACCGTGCGCCTCTCCGGCTGGGTGCACCGCATCCGGGATCATGGCGGCATTCTTTTCGTCGATCTGCGCGACCACTACGGTATGACGCAGGTGCTCTGCGACCCGGACAGCCCGGTGTTTTCCGCGATGGAAAAGGTGCGTTCCGAATGGTGTATCCGCATCGACGGCACGGTGAAGGCGCGTGATGCGGAGCTGGTGAACCCGAAACTGCCCACCGGCGAGATCGAGGTGTTCGTGCGCGATCTCGAAATCTTGGGCGCCTCCGCCGAGCTGCCGCTGATGGTCTTTGGCGATCAGGAATACCCGGAAGAGACCCGTCTGAAATACCGTTACCTCGATCTGCGTCGTGAGCAGATGCAGAAGAACATGGTGATGCGCTCTCAGGTCGTTCAGGACCTGCGTCAGCGCATGTGGGGCAATGGATTCAACGAATTCCAGACGCCGATCATCACGGCCTCGTCGCCGGAAGGCGCGCGTGACTTTTTGGTGCCGTCTCGCCTTCACCCGGGCAAATTCTACGCCCTGCCGCAGGCGCCGCAGCAGTTCAAACAGCTTCTGATGGTCTCGGGCTTTGACAAATATTTCCAGATCGCGCCCTGTTTCCGCGACGAAGACCCGCGTGCGGATCGTAGCCCGACGGATTTCTACCAGCTCGACATGGAAATGTCCTTTGTCACGCAGCAGGACATTTTTGACGTGATGGAGCCGGTGATCGCCGACATGTTCGACAAATTCGGCAAGGGCCGGAAAGCGAACCGCGATTGGCCGCAGATTTCGTACAAAGACTCGGCACTTTGGTATGGCACCGACAAGCCGGATCTCCGGAACCCGATCAAGATGCAGGATGTCTCCGAGCATTTCCGTGGCTCTGGCTTTGCGATCTTCGCCAAGCTTCTCGAACAAGAGGGCAACGAAGTGCGCGCCATTCCGGCGCCGAAAGGCGGCTCGCGCAAATTCTGCGACCGGATGAACAAATTCGCCCAGCAAGAGGGCTTGCCGGGGATGGGGTATATCTTCTGGCGCGATCAGGGCGAAGGCATGGAAGCCGCCGGTCCGCTGGCGAAAAACATCGGACCTGAGCGCACCGAGGCAATCCGTCAGCAGCTTGGCCTTGAAGTGGGCGATGCGGCCTTTTTCTTGGGTGGCAAGCCGAAGTCCTTTGAGCGTGTGGCTGGCAAGGCCCGCACGGTGATCTGGGAAGAGACGCCGAAAGCGCCGGAGGACGAAAACTGGCGCGATGCGTTCAAATTCGCCTGGATCGTCGATTTCCCGATCTATGAACAGGACGAAGAGAGCGGCAAAATCGACTTTGAACACAACCCCTTCTCCATGCCGCAGGGCGGGATGGACGCGCTCTTGGGTGATCCGCTCAAGGTGCTGGGCAACCAATATGACCTGGCCTGTAACGGTTATGAGTTGGTGTCGGGCGCGATCCGGAACCACAAACCGGAGATCATGTTCAAAGCCTTCGAGATCGCGGGCTATGGCAAGGATGAGGTCGAGAAACGCTTTGGCGGCATGGTCAATGCCTTCCAATATGGCGCCCCGCCGCACGGCGGCTGTGCCCTTGGCATCGACCGCGCGGTGATGATCCTCGCCGATCAGGACAACATCCGCGAAGTGATGCTCTTCCCGATGAACCAACGCGCTGAAGACCTGATGATGGGTGCGCCGTCGGAGCCTACGAATGAACAGCTTCGCGAGTTGAACCTGCGGGTCATTCCCCAAGAAGACTAAGCCGCTTCGGCACGGCAGAAACAGATATCAAAAAAGGGCGCGGAACTTCCGGCGCCCTTTTTCTATGGATGGACCGAAGATGTTACACGACTTTGCGCGGCTCGATCCGGGATTGCACAAGCCCCGCGATCCGCGCCACGTCGGAGCCATAGGGCAGGCCTTTTTCGCGGTGATAGACCAAAGCCTGCGCCGCCACTTCCATCTCCGCATCGCCCGCCGTGCGCGCGACACCGGAGAGAAATTGCGCGATGTAATCCAAAAGATCTTCGCCGCCATCGGTGGTCAGAAGATCGGCGATATGGACGAAATCATCCTGAAGCGCGATGGGATCTGGGCTGATCATATCGTCGCTGACGGCATGAAGCCCCTCGGGACGCACGTCTTCGGGCAAACAGGAGAGAACGCATTCCTGAAAGGCACCCAGAGAAGAGATCGGTTTTTCAATGAACCCGTCGGCACCGGCCGCAATCGCCAGAGCTTCGGCCCCGCTGTCACCCGACATGCCCAGCACCACATCGACCCGCGGACGGGCATGCGTCAGCTCGTCGATCAACTCCGCCCCGGAGCCGTCCGGCAGGCCGAGATCGACGATCACCACATTCGGGCGATAAACGCGCAGATGCTTGCGTGCAGAACTCAGGCTGTCGGCCCGTCGGATGCGCGCGCCAGAGCGCAGGCACAAAAGCCGCATCGCCTCAGAAGCAAATCGGCTGTCCTCGACAACCAAAACGGTCAGTCCAAGGAGCGGGCGCTCCGCGGTCGGGGCCTGTATCGTTAACAGGCGTTCAAGTTCATCACTCATTGTTCAGCTCCATCCAGTGCGACTCGGAGTAAACCTCAGAACTGGTGAATGACTGGTTAACCTTGAGACGGGACGGTCAATGTGAGCGGTATCTGTACCCTAAATGCCTTGCGGGAACCCCGGTCTCGGGCGATAAACGGGCGGATATTTCATGGAGGAAGAGAAATATGATCGGTCGCCTGAATCACGTCGCCATTGCCGTGCCGGACCTCGAAGCCGCATCTGCGCAATATGCCAACACGCTGGGCGCCAAGGTGAACCCGCCGCAGGACGAGCCGGATCATGGCGTGACCGTGGTCTTCATCGAGCTGCCGAACACCAAGATCGAGCTGCTCTATCCTCTGGGGGACGACTCCCCGATCCAAGGCTTTCTCGACAAGAACCCTTCGGGGGGCATTCACCACATTTGTTACGAGGTCGACGACATCCTCGCCGCGCGCGACAAGTTGAAGGAAGAGGGTGCGCGTGTGCTTGGCTCTGGCGAGCCGAAAATCGGCGCCCATGGCAAGCCGGTGCTGTTCCTGCATCCGAAAGATTTCAACGGCTGTCTGGTCGAGTTGGAACAGGTCTGAGATGGGGATCACCTCAGCCATCGTGCTCTATGCGGTGACATGGTTCATGACCATGCTCGTCGCCCTGCCGATCGGGCTTAAGACCCAGGGCGATCTGCGTCATGAGAATGGCATCGACAAGGTCGAAGGCACCCATGACGGCGCGCCCGCCAATTACAACCCAAGGCGCAAGGCGCTTTGGGTCACGGGCTTTGCGACGGTGATCTGGGCCATTTTGGTGGCGATCATTTCTTCGGGTTGGATCACGTGGCACGATCTCGACTGGACCGCGAAGCTGCCGTCAGTGGCGGACAGCTGAGCCGGATGAAACGGTGCCGCCTTCGAGCCGCATGAACATATGCGTGAAGGTGGCAGCCCCCAGAACCGGGATCAGCAGGTTGACCAAAGGAATGGTGAGCGGGATGGCCATCAAGGCCCCCGCCAACCAAATCTCCGGCATATGCCTTTTGCGCGCCGCTTTGGCACCTTCGCGCCCCAGACGCCGCATGGCGACCATCTGGAAATATTCGCGGCCCAACAGGAAGCCGTTCAAGGCCCAGAAAATCACCGGAGCGGCGATGTTGAGGATCAGGTACAGCACCAAGGCGATCAGGTTCGCGAGGACAATCACCCCCAAAAAGCCCAAGGAATCCATGACGATGTCCGACAGGCTCTGGTGCGGCACCTCGGACAATCCGGGGTAATGTACGTCCTCAACCGCCTCTGAGACCTCTTCGAGGAAAATGCCGGTAAAGGCCGAGGCGACCGGCACCATCAGGAACACCGAAAGTCCGATCATCAGGAAGAACGAGCCGATGGAGAGCGCGTTGTCGACCCATGTGATTTCGCCGATGAAGGGCAGGGTGAAGGTGTCGGGCACGAAAACGCCGATCACCCAGACAAAGGCCAGATAGATCGCGATCAAAAGCGCGACGGTGAGGCCGAGACCTTTGAACAGCACGGATTGAAATCGCTTGTCGCCCAATTGGCCGAGCGCCTTGGAAAAATCGCCGAACATCACGCAGAGACCCAGTCGACGATCTGATTGAGATCAGGGCGGGGACGTTCCGGCGGCGCGATGGTCTCAGTCCCGATGTGGATGAAACCGGCGATGCTTTCATGTGCTGCGAGGCCAAGGCCCTCTTCGCAGAAAGAGCGGTCATGCGAGGCCCAGCCCGAGAGCCAATTCGCGCCCCAGCCCGCTGCCAAGGCCGCGTTCAACAGCGACAGGCAAACGGCGCCCGCGGAGTAAAGCTGTTCGGAATGGGGGACTTTTGCGCTGTCCTTCGGCGAGAACACCACGGCGATGGCGAGATCGGCGTCGGCATATTGACGCTTGGCTTTCTCGACCTTGTCGGGGTCAATTCCGAGGGTTTCGGCCAGTGGCGCAATGCGTTCCGCCAGCCGGGTAAGGGCAGCTTTTTCCAAGACGATGAACCGCCAGGGCTCAAGTTTGCCATGGTCCGGCGTGCGCGCGGCGGCGGTCAACAGCGTCACGAGCGTGTCGCGATCCGGCACCGGCGTGGTGAGCGTCTTGGCCGGACGGGACCGACGGGTCAAAAGGAAATCGAGTGCGGCGGGGTTGGGCGCGGGCATGAGAGGCCTTTCATCTGCGTTTCCTGCAACATGTCGGCGTTTTTGTCGGTGTTTTCAACCGCGCAGATGGTAAAGGGAGGCATGGATAAGATGGAATTGAAAGCAGCCCTTGAGGCATGCGTGATCGACGGGATGCTGTCGGTGCGCGTGACGCCCAAGGCCTCGCGCAATGCGGTGGTTGTCGAAGAGGAGCAGGTCGTGCGGGTTTACGTCACCACTGTGCCCGAAGGCGGCAAGGCGACGAAAGATGTGATTAAGATTTTGGCCAAAGCCATGGGCCGGGCGAAATCGACGCTAACGCTGGTGCGCGGCGAGACCTCTCGGGACAAGGTGTTTCGGGTGGAGTAATGCTGGGGTGGGGTGAATGTTCAGGTTGAGCCCATAGTTACCGGCATTTCGACCGCCAAGACTCAAAAGGAAGTCTTATCTCTTCCAACACAATGGGTTTGCATTTATCTATCTGGATCTACTGCCGTGCTTTGGAAAGATTGAGGAAAGATGTTCAGAGAGAAACAAAAAGCCGAGCCATTCAAGTCAGACCGAATGATAATTGGTTTTGTTTTGATGATGGCAAGTTTTGTCTGGGCTATAGTAAGCTTCTTGATCGAATTCAATCAAGCATGTGATTTTAGTTGGTTTTCGGCATCAGGGGCCGTAATGGTGACCGGAACAATTTTATTTGAAAGACTGAAACCGGGATCGGGTTTAGATGGAGGCATGAACCTCGGTTCTTTGCCTAGGCACGGTCAACCTAAAAGAAAATTTGACGAATGGCTTATTAAGAACGGCGGTAGGGTAAGTATTTTTACGCTGATCCTAGGTACGCTTATTTGGGCGTACGGAGAAAAACTTCTATAGCCCTGCCTCCGCGTGGCTTTGGCTGACTGAGAAGACTTCCTCCCGCACAACGAACATCAACTCTACGCCTTCCCATACGCCGCCTTAGGACAAGCCAGCCCTGTCACTCCTCCACCGGCGACAGCCGATAGGCGCCCTCAGGCAAATCAAGCGCCGCGCCCAGATCACGCAGCTGTTGCAGCGAGAGCGTGATCTTGTGGGTGCTATCTGTGCGCGGGTCGTGTTGTTCGACCGTCACGCATTCCGCGAAGGCCGAGATGATGACATCTTCGAGAAGAGGGGCCTCGCCCTCATCCACTATGGTGACGACCGTCGCGTCGAAATCGTGTTCGATGGTAAACATGGTTTGATGCTGCACCTGCGGCCCGGCAAAAGCAAGAGGCTCTGACGGTGGCAATCTGTGATCTTGGGGCAACGAGATCGGATGATCTTTTATTCCGACTAAAATAATAAGTTAAGCCCCTTGCATCTCCCGCTGATTTTTGTGCTTTGACAGGCAGCCAGTTTACGCGAGCTATCCATATCCGGGATCACGTTTGTGTCGATTGGGCTGTCTCATCCCATGATCGACCGTTTTTATACGTCGCGCGCACCACCGAGGCGCGTCTTGATATGCCGCCAGCTTTGCGCGGGCCCGGAGGGATCCATTTCGAAACATCTTTTGGAGACGCACCATGCCCCCCCTTCCTCCCCGTTCCGCGTCGCTGTCGCGCGGGCTTTTGATGACCACGGCTCTGACGCTTTTGCCCTCTGTCGCTCTGGCGCAGGACGATTTGATCGTTCTCGACGAGATCGTCGTGTCGACCGCCTCTGGCCTTGAAACCACCGTGCAGGACGCGCCCGCTTCGATCACCGTGATTGATCAGGACACGATTGCCCAAGAGGGCGCGCGCGATCTCAATGACCTGTTGCGGCGCGTGCCGGGCCTCAACCTGACGCGGGGGAATGACGGGATTTCCAAAGTGTCTTTCCGCGGCATTTCCTCGAACCGGACGCTCACTTTGGTCGATGGCAAACGCATCAGCACTGGCAAAAGTTTTGCGCGCCATTATCAGGGTGATCTGAACGCCGTGCCTCTGGATGCGATCGAGCGGATCGAAGTTGTGCGCGGGCCGATGTCCACGCTCTACGGGTCTGACGCCATGGGCGGGGTGGTGAACATCATCACCAAGGAACCTACGGGCGTTTGGGGCGGTTCGATCACCACCGATTTCGGCTTTGGCGAATCGTCGACCACGGCGGACAGCCGCCAAATCTCCGGCTACGTCAGCGGCGCCCTGAGCGAGACGGTGGATGTCGAGCTTTGGAGCAAACTGTCTGAGCGCGACGCGCCGGAGGGCTTTGTCTGGACCGATGACACCGGCACGGAACAGACGACCTATGGTTCCGACGGCTCGAACGCCCGCGAGCTGGGCGCACGGTTCACCTGGCGGCCCAGCGGTACGGTCGAATGGGGCTTTGAGGCCACCACGGGGCAGGAGAAATACCTTGCCTCAGAGGGCGAACATGACACCAACAAGATCGACCGCGAGGGCTATGCCATCACCAACGAGTGGATGGTCGGGGCGGGGACCCTGTCGAGCTACCTGCGCTATGAGGATTCGTCCAACGCGTCTTGGGTCGATCCGGCCTGGGGCGATCCGATCACCTATGAAACGACCACCTTCGAGACCCGCTATGCGGCGGAAACCTTCCTTGCGGGCAAAGCGTTTGGCTACACGGTGGGCGGAACGATTGCGAAAGACAAACTGAGCGATCCGGCGACGAACCGCGATGGTGCCGTGATCGAAGGCGATGTGGTGACCGGCGCGCTCTATGCCGAGGGGCGCTTTGACGTGACCGAGGCTCTGACCCTGACCGGCGGGCTGCGCTATGATCACCATGAGGACTACGGCGAACACATCACGCCGCGGCTCTACGCCAATTACGACTTCGGCGGTGGCTTGATGCTCAAGGCCGGCTATGCGCAAGCCTTCGTGGCGCCCGATCTGCGGTCGCTCAACCCGAACTACAAAATGTCGTCGCGTGGCAATGGCTGTAAACCCTACACCGGGCCTTGCATCATCTACGGCAACCCGGATCTGGAACCGGAAACCTCCGACAACTACGAGATCGGGCTGAACTATCAGGGCAGCGTGGTCAATTGGGAACTGACGGCGTTTTACAATGACATCACCGACATGATCGGCGCGCGCAAAACCGGCGAGATCGACCCGGACACCGGCTATGACGTGTTTGAGCGGACCAATATCGAAAGCGGCAAAACCGCCGGGATCGAAGGTGGTTTCGCTTGGGATGTGACCGAGGATGTGATCTGGAGCAGCTCGTTTACCTATCTGGCGAAATCCGAGTTCAAATACGAAGAGCTCGATCATGCTTTCCCGATGGCCACGACACCGAAATGGAACGTCACCACTGGGGCAAGCTGGCGGGCGAATGATCGTCTGACGCTTTCCGGCGACATCACCTATGTCGGCAAACAGGTCGGCTATGTGACCGAAGACGAGCTGAGCGAAGATGAGGCCCGCGCGGTGCCTGCGGGGCAGAACAAGAACCCGTATGTCCTGGTCGACGTGGCGCTGGGCTACGATCTGACCGATGCGACCACACTGAACCTCGGGATCGACAACCTGTTCGATGAACAGCCCGCCGATGAGACCTCTTATCGCGAAAACGGGCGTCTGTTCAAAATTGGTCTGACGACGCGGTTCTGAGGAACCTCTTTGAACCGGGGTGGGGAACTGCCCCGGTTTTTTACGCTCAAGGGGAGAGCACTGCGATGTGACTGGTCAGCGAGGGCACTTGCGGTTATTTTCGCAAAAAAATGCGTGTCGGAGACCGAAGAATGTATCGTGCAGGCCTTTCCCTTTTGGTCGCAGTCGCCCTCGCGGGCTGTGTCGAAACCACAACCGTGCCAAGCGCCCCCGCAGCTGCTCCCGTGAGCCGGGCCTCGGGGCCGGGCCTTTCCGTGGCCGATTTTAACCGGACCGTCTCCCGGGTCGAGCCGGTGGCCGAACGGCAATGCCGTACGCGCACCCAAGGCGCGAATTGCGATTTCAAGATCGTCTTGGAAACCGATCCGCGTGCGCCTTCCAACGCCTGGCAATCGCAGGACAAATCGGGGCGCCCGGTTCTGACCTTTACGTCTGCACTCTTGAAAGATGTGCAAAACGATGACGAGCTGGCCTTTATCATGGGGCATGAGGCGGCGCATCACATCTCCGGCCATATCGCTCGGACCCAACAAACGGCGATGACCGGCGCGCTTTTGGGCGGCGTTCTGATTGCTGCGATCGGGGGCGACGCCAGTGCCGTGTCCAGCGCACAGGATATCGGCGCCACAGTGGGCGCGCGTCGGTACTCCAAGGATTACGAGCTGGAGGCGGACAAACTGGGCACGGTGATCGCTTATCATTCCGGCTACGATCCGGTGCGGGGTGCGGCCTATTTCACCCGCATCCCCGATCCGGGCGACAGGTTCCTTGGCTCTCACCCGCCGAACGGCCAACGGATCGAAACCGTGCGCCGCACCATGGCGAAATTGTAGGCATTTGCACAGACAGATCACACGATTGAGTGAGGAGCCTCCTTGTGGCCTTTCCTGCGTCTGAATTGTGCCGTACCCCTCAAAAAACCGTGTCTGATGTAAGCTAACCTTACGTCATGATTGGGAAATTTGACAAAATGGTATGGTGCGAGATGGCGATTCAAATCAAAGGCAATATGATCGGCACCTATGGTTCTGCCTCTTTGAATGGCACCAATCCGCCCAATCTCGAACTTACCGTTTCCGGCATCACCCCCCTCGGCACCTCTGAGGATATCTATTACCTCGAGGTCTACCAAAACCCGTCGGACACCTTCACCAATGGTCAGTTTTGGCGGCTGACTGATGCCGATGGCAATGTCATCATGGAGGGGCTGAACCCCGACAACAACAATTACCAGAACATGGGCGCGGGCGACGAACATGTTCTGTTCCAGAACGGCTATATCCTCGACATCTCCGGGTTGGATGGCGCCACGATGGTCTATACCTCGGCGGATGAAATCGCCGATCCCGACAGTGGCAATAACGATGGTGAGTTGCAGATATCGGAGGTCGAGGATGCGATCTGTTTCGCGGCGGGCTCCGTCTTGCGTACGGGCCTCGGGCCGAAACCGATCGAAGACATCGCCGTCGGCGATCTGGTCTGGACTGCGGATCATGGGCTTCAACCCGTGCGCTGGGTTGGGACGTCTAGGATCGACCTGACCCGCGCCCCGGATTTGGCGCCGATCGAGATTTTGCGCGGGGCGCTGAATCGCCATGTGCCGCGTCGCCCCGTTTTGGTCTCACCGCAGCACCGCGTGCTTGTCACCGGGCATCGGGTGCAGCTTTACGTGGGGCTCGAAGAGGCTTTGGTGCCGGCGCGGTGGTTGGTCAACGGTGAGACCATTCGTCAGCGCGCGGACCTGACCGAAGTCACCTATGTGCATCTGATGTTCGATGGCCATGAGCTTTTGGACAGCGGCGGGCTGATCTCGGAGAGCTTCTTTCCGGGAGCCATGGCTTTGGACACTCTGGAAGAGGCCACCCGTGCAGAATTGTACCGGATTTTCCCGGTGCTGCGTCTCTTTGGCGAGGGCGCCGCCGTGCCTTTGGCGCGTCCCGAGATTCGGGGCAGGGTGGCCGCTCTTTTCGGGCGCGCGGCGTGATGGTTTCGGAAAATCCGTAAACAATGCCTTAATTCTTCGCGGTTTTGCAAGAAAACCTGCGGAAACCTGCCCCAGATCCCGCAGTTGATCAGGATCAAAGAGGCGCTTCCCCCGCCATGGTTTTTTCCTCTTGGGATGTGAGAACGCATATCATCGGAGGCTGTCATGACCAAATTCGGGACATTTGAAACCCACGCGCGCCTTGTGGAGCGTATGGCGGGCGCCTTGGGCGTCGATCTGGAAGAGCGCGCGCAACGGGGCGAAGAGGCCTCCGAAGTTGAGGCCACGGACCGGGTCTATCGCTGCCTGAGCTGCACGGCGCCGGATATGTGCGTCAAGTTTCTCGATGCGCAGGCCGAGCTGGCTGTCCCGGCCGTGGCGGCGCCGCGCTATTGCCGCAACAAATCCGAGCTTGAACGTCTCGCGGCCACTTGAGCCGCCTCATGGGCGCAAAACGCGTCCCAAAACCACAATGGAGGACGATATGACGACAGACATCCTTCCACGCCTGAAACCGGGAACCGCCTGCCTCATGCATGGCATGGCCGACCGGCTTGGCGCAGATGTGGTGCGTGCCGCCGCATCCGGTGAAATCTCGACGCAGGAGCTTTCCAATATGGAAAGGCGTTGTGGGGAATGCACGAAACATGACGCCTGTATCCTGTGGCTGCTCGACCATCAGGGCCGACAAGAGGCGACCCCGGAGTATTGCCTAAATTCTCAGGAGTTGAACTACGTTCGTGCCGTGCAAAACCAGCTTGCGGCGGAGTAATCAGACCATCGAGGGATGAAAAAAAGGGGCCTCTTGTGGCCCCTTTTTGTTGTCTGAGTTGCTGTTTTAGTTGCGTGCGGCAGCGCCCTGACCCTGACCGCCCGGAGAGGCCCCGTCAGCGGCCAACACGGAAAACGCCTGCATCTGCGCCCGCACATTGTCGCCCGCCAGATCGGCGATGGTGCTCTCGGGCGAGGCGCCGCGATAGCCTGCGTCTTCCAGCCGGGTCACCAAAATCTCGCCCGTCGTGTCAAAGATCGGCCCCAAGGTGGTCAGGCTCTCATCCGCGAATTTCGAGAATGCCGCGAATTGCGGCGGGCCGCCACGCGCCTGCGTCTGATCCGGCACCAGATAGGCGCCGACGGTCAACACCACGCCCAATGCAATGATCCCGATCGCCAGAGGACGTTTGAAATAAGTCTTGAACGCGCGCCAGTTCAACACGACGTGCAGCCCGACCACGATCATCATCGCCAGCCCGATGATCTCATGCATCCAACGCCCGGCGGAGGTGATGAAATGGAAATACCAAAGCACGCCCGTGACGCCGACAATGGTGAATGTGGCGATGGTCAGCGGCGTGGCGAATTTACGTAACGTGGACATGGTGAACACCTTTCTTGTCTCTGCCCTTTTTTACGGGCGCGCGCATCGCTTCCGTCGCTTGCCTTGGCCTTTTTCCTCGCCCATGCTCGGGCAGGGAGGAGACCTATGAGAGACAAAGCGATTTACACCGCGAAACGGCTGGTCCTGCGCACCGTCTGGAGCGTCGCGGGGCTGCGCTATGCGTGGCGCTCGGAGCATTCGTTCCGCACTTGGGTCTGGGCCAATCTTATCGCCGGGTGTTTGGCTTTTGTCCTTGATCTGAGTGCTTTGGAGCGTGGGCTTGTGATCGCGCTGGGGCTTTTGATCTTGGCCGCCGAGCTGTTGAACACGGCGATTGAGGATGCGGTGGATTACATCTCGGATCGCGAACACCCTCTGGCCAAAACCGCCAAGGACGCGGGCTCCGCCGCTGTGACGGTGACCGCGATTGCCGCCGCTGTGGCGTGGCTGGCGGTTCTGATCTCATGACCCTATAAGCGACCCATGCAGATTTATGACGGCATCATATCCGACCGCGGCTCGAAATATGCGGTCTCCGGCGGCGCCTGCGCGTCGGAGGCGGAGGCCAAGGCCTTTCTCAAAGAGCTCTGCCGCAAAAAGAAATTCGCCAAGGCGACGCATAACACATGGGGCGTTGTGCTGCCTGATGGCACGCCTCTCAAGAATGACGACGGCGAAAGCGGCGCGGGGATGGTGATCCTGCGGATGTTGGAGCGCGAGGGCGTCACCGGCCAGATCGTGGTGGTGACGCGCTGGTATGGCGGCAAACATCTGGGCGGCGACCGGTTTCGTCATGTGCAGGACGCGGTGCGCTATTACCTCGACCGGGTTTAGGGCTTTTCGACCTCTTCGACCGGCCCGCCATGCATTTTCCACGCGGTAAACCCGCCCGCGACATGGGCCACATTGGTGAACCCCATCTCTATACAGGTCTGGGTGGCAAGCGCGGAGCGCCAGGCGGAAGCGCAGTAAAAGACGAACTTCTTGTCCTCGCCGAATTTGGGTTTGTAATAGGGGCTTTCCGGGTCGATCCAAAACTCCAACATCCCGCGCGGACAATGGAAGGCGCCGGGAATACGCCCCTCGCGTTCAAGCTCGCGCCGGTCTCTGAGATCGACGAAGACGATGCCCTCGTCGCGCATGAGGCGGATGGCGTCTTGCGTCGGGATGGTCTCGATCACTTCGTGGGCAGCTGCGAGCAGGTCTTTGTAGTTTTTGAGCATGGGGGTCTCCTCTTGGGGGAGAGTTAACCGGTTCGGGGTTTGGAGGGCAATGGTCTCAATGGGAAACCAAGCGATGACACAGTCATCGCTCTGCGCCAGCCTCGCCCCACAGGGCGGGTGCTGGACTTTCTGCTGGAGATCGTGCTCATGTTTCTCAAATTCGGGGGATTGAGAATGGATTTTATTAAAGAATTTCTGGACGAAGGACGTTCACGGATCAAAAGCCGTTTTTTCGCGTCCTTTGCTTTTGCTTTTTTCGCGATCAACTGGCGCGAAATATTTTACCTCGCCTTCTCTGAAACTTCGGCTGAGGACAGGATCAGATACTTCGATACGCACACCGACTTTGGTGGCTATGTGCTTGGCCCGCTCATTCTAGGTGCTGTCATTGCCGCTGGGTTGCCCTTCGTGAATAATTTTTTCCATGAAATCGTGAGTGGGCAGGTGAGTGCGGTGCGCAGCCGGGATGATGAGCGCGCGCATGAACGCTTAAAACGAAGAAATGAGTGGGAAGCTGAACGAACACGCGCCTTGGCGCTTATGGTAGATAATGCGGAACTCGCTGATCGTGCTGAGAGAATTCAGGACGAAGATGTTCGAGAGGAGCTTAAGTCAAAATTGGAAGAGGGTGGGAAGGATAAGCAATTTGGTAGCATATCAACGGGACCTCTTCGGCAAGCCTTTGTGCGTGCAAAGGCGCTTCTAGATGCAAAAGAGGCCAATATCGCGCAGGCACAAGTCAAGCTTCATGACTATCAAGAAGCTCGACGCCACACACTTGGGGGCGGGCGAGACGATGAGCAACGCCGCCTGTCAAAAGAAATTTCTGATCTGCGTAATGAGAAGGCAGAGTTAGAATTACAGATTGAGGATATCCGGGCTGAACTCAGCAGACGTAAATAGTCGTTTTATGTGCCCCCGAACATAATTTTACTTACTGATTGTCAAATGCTCCCCAGCGCTCCGCGTCTCCGACGCTCCCGCGCGTTGCCTCCGAGAAATGCTCCCCCGGATCATGTCTTTGGGAGGCAACCCCACAAATCATACTCCCCAGCCTCATCAACCTCCACAGTCACCAAATCCCCAACACTCAACCCCTCGGTCCCCTCATCAATAAACAGGTTCCCGTCGATCTCCGGCGCGTCGGCCTTGGTGCGGCAGGTGGCGATGCCGTCTTCGTCAATGTCGTCCACGATGACCTGCTGAACCGTGCCGACCTTGGCTTCCAGTTTGGCCTCGGAGATCGCCTGCGCCTTCTCCATGAACCGTTCCCAGCGCTCTTGTTTCAGCTCGGGCGCGACGTGATCGGCCAGCGCGTTCGAGCGCGCGCCATCGACGTTTTCGTATTGGAAACAGCCCACACGGTCGAGCTGCGCTTCGTCCATCCAATCCAGCAGGTATTGGAATTCTTCCTCCGTCTCGCCCGGATAGCCGACGATGAACGTCGAGCGCAGCGTGATGTCCGGCGCCATCGCACGCCAGGCGGCGATTTCGTCCAAGACCTTTGCCGACGCCGCAGGCCGCGCCATACGTTTGAGCGTGTCCGGATGGGCGTGTTGGAAGGGGATGTCGAGGTAGGGCAGCACCGCATTGCCCGCATCCGCCATCAGCGGGATCAGCTCGCGCACATGGGGGTAGGGGTAGACGTAGTGCAGCCGCACCCAGAGGTCATCCGTCGTGCCCAGTTGGCCCAACTCGCGCGCCAGATCGGTGATGTGGCTCCGGACGTCGCGGTCTTTCCACGGAAAGGCCTCGTAACGGCGATCAAGCCCATAGGCGGAGGTGTCCTGCGAGATGACGAGCAATTCCTTGACGCCAGCTTCCACAAGTTTCTCCGCCTCGCGCAGCACTGCATGGACGGGGCGCGACTGAAGTTTGCCACGCATGTCCGGGATGATGCAGAATTTGCAGGCGTGGTTGCAGCCCTCAGAGATTTTCAGATAGCTGAAATGCCGGGGCGTGAGGCTCACGCCGGTTGCGGGCAGGAGGTCCACAAAGGGATCGGGCGAGGGCGGCACGGCGGCATGCACGGCGTCCAAGACCTGTTCGTATTGATGCGGGCCGGTGACGGCCAGAACCTTTGGATGCACGCCAGTGATATACTCGGGATCGGCGCCGAGACAGCCGGTGACCAACACCTTGCCGTTTTCCTGCAAGGCCTCGCCAATGGCCTCAAGGCTTTCGGCCTTGGCGCTGTCGAGAAAGCCACAGGTGTTGACGATCACGGCATCTGCGCCGGAATAATCCGCGCTGATCTGATAGCCCTCGGCGCGCAGCCGCGTCAGGATGCGCTCGCTGTCGACCAAGGCTTTCGGACAGCCCAAAGAGACCATGCCGATGGTCGGCTGGCCGTCGCGGCCTTGAATGTTACGACGGGACCCGTCGAACAAAGGCTTCGGGGCAAGATCGGGGCGGAGGGCTGGAGGATTCTGGCTCATATGGCGCGATATACTCCGAAAGCGGCCCGCCTGAGAAGCCCTGTTGCGCGCTCGGACAATCCGTCCGATGTTGGCGCCCCATGCCAGCAGCCTCATCAAAGCCGGAGATGTGTCACATATCCGTCTCTGTGGGATGGACGCGCAGCTTCTGACGTAATCTGTTCGAAATCGCACGTCGCGCGCACAGCGACTGTGCGGACGGCGCTAGTGTTTGGGGCACCGCCTTCGGTTAACCTCGCGTCAAACTCACACGAAAATCCATTCGCACACAGGTCGCCCATGCTCTCCAACACAGCCACCCGATACGGCGCCGCCGCGCGCTTTTTCCATTGGTCCATCGCGCTTTTGATCCTGGCGGACATTGCGCTTGGCCTCATTGGCGAGAACACGCCGCGCACGGCGGAGACCGCTGAGCGGCTCCAAACCCTCTATTCCGTGCATAAAACCATCGGCGTCACCGTGCTTGGCCTCGCGGTGCTGCGCATCCTCTGGGCCTTTGTCCAACCGAAACCCGTGCCGGTGCATCCGGAGCGCAAGGCGGAGACCATGCTGGCTGAGGTGATCCACTGGATGCTCTACGGCGCGATCCTCATCATGCCGCTGTCGGGCTGGGTGATGCATGCGGCAGAGAGCGGCTTTGCCCCGATCCTCTGGCCCTTTGGTCAGACCCTGCCTTTCGTGCCAAAATCCGAAGATGTCGCCCATATGGCGGGCGCGGTGCATGGGCTGTCGGCTTGGGTGATTTACATCACCGTGGCGCTGCACATTCTGGGTGCGCTCAAACATGCGGTGATCGAAAAAGACGGCGTGCTGTCGCGGATGTTGCGCGGAACGGAGGCGGGGGTCGAGGGCGCGCCCCACGCCTCCGCGCTTCCTCCCGTTTTGGCCGCCGTGCTCTGGATTGCCGTCGTGGCCTTTCCCTTTGTCGCTCCTCTGGAACAACATGAAGAGGTCGCCAGCGCCGCGCCAATGGAGCAGGCGGAGATCACATCCGAGCTTCCCGTCTGGGAGGTGGAGCAGGGCGGCCTGACGATCACCGTGACCCAGATGGGCGCACCGGTTGAGGGCAGCTTTGCCAATTGGAACGCCGCCATCGCCTATGACGACGAGACCGGCGCGGGCGAGGTGACGGTCACCATCGACACCACCTCTTTGTCGCTCGGCACTGTCACGCAACAGGCGCAGGGGCCGGAGTTTTTTGACACCGAAACCTATGCGACCGCGACTTTCACAGGTGAGATCACGCGCCTTGAGGGCACATCGCATGAGGCCGCGGGAACGCTCACGCTGGTCGGCCAGACCGTGCCTGTGACGCTGGCTTTCGATCTTACACTCGACGGTGACCGCGCCACGATGTCCGGCACCACCGCTTTGGATCGCCGCGACTTCGGCATGGGCGCGGGCTACGAGGATGAGGGCACGGTGGGCTTTGGGGTTGAGGTTGCGACCGAACTGACGGCGGTGCGGCAGTAAGCCCGCCGCGTCCCTCAATCGAGCAAATAAAAAGGCCGCCGGATCGCTCCGGCGGCCTTCTTCATTCGGGTCGGGCGAGAGTTACTCAGCCGGGGTGGCTTCGATGGAGATCTCGATCTCGACCTCGTCGGAGACGTAGGGGGCGAATTGGCCCATGTCGAAGTCGGAACGCAGCACGGTCAGATCGCCGTCAAAACCAACCCAAGGCTTGTTCGCCATCGGGTGATCGCCTTTTTGGGTCATCTCGGCTTCGATCACGACGGATTTGGTGATGCCGTTGATGGTCAGGTCGCCGGTGATGTCGGCTTCGTCTTCGTCGGTCACGGTGATGCCGGTGGACACGAAAGAGATCGTCGGGTTCTCTTCAGCGCCGAAGAAGTCGCCGGTCAGGAAGTGCGCGGTGCGCTCGGCCCAGCCGGTGTAGAGGCTGTCGGTCGGGAAGGACACGGAGACGGAAGAGGCGGCCGGATCGGCTTCGTCGAACATGATCTCACCGTCGAACCCGGAGAACATGCCGGTGGTGGTGGAGTAGCCGAGGTGCTCGTAAGAGAACACGATCTGGCTGTGCGACGGATCAAGCACGTATTTCACCGGCTCAGCGTTGGCAGCAGCAGCGGCGCCCAGAAGAACGGCGGTGGAGAGAAGCAGGTTTTTCATGATGTCAAAGCTTTCTTTGGCATGGATGTTTAAGATGCGACAAAGCTAACGGCTGTCCGGCCCCTCTCATATTCCGCAGTCTCAAACAGATTTTGTGCGTGGGTAAACACATCTCTGCGGAAAAACGCTAAAGATGTGCGATTTATGTTCATTTTTGCGCAGTTTAGGCCTGAAAAAGGCCGCCCCTCTCTCCAGAAGGGCGGCCTGTTCACATGGGTTCACGAGAGCGTCAGGGGCTCACGAGAGCGCTAGAGGCTCAGCGGCGGCGGTCGCGACGCGAGGACATCGGCTGGAAGGCCACGCCCACATGGGCCTCGCAATAGGGCTTGCCGGCTTGCGACGGCAGACCGCAGAACCAGAAATCTTCGGTCGCGGGATCGCCCACCGGCCACTTGCAGGTCTTCTCGGTCAGTTCCATCACCGACAGCTTTTTGGCCTTTTTCTCGATCTCATTGACCTTCGCCAGAGCTTCGGCGGGGATCTCATTGGTCGAGGGCTGCGGCGGCAGCGGTTGCCCTGCCGGAATAATCGCGCGGCGCGCCGGGCTGACCGGTTTCGGGGCGGCCTCAGAGGCAACAGGGGCCTCCGCCGGTTTCGCGGCGGGTTTCGGCTTGGCCTCGGTTTTGGGTTTGGGCGCGGCTGCGGGTTTTGCCTTGGGCGCAGCGGCGGGTTTCGCGGCGGCACCCGATCCGGCGCGGTTCGACAGGCCCAGACGGTGCACCTTGCCGATCACCGCATTGCGCGTCACACCGCCAAGCTCCTTGGCGATCTGCGAGGCGGATTGACCCTCGCCCCACATTTTCTTCAACAGTTCGACGCGCTCATCGGTCCAGGACATCGTGTTTCCTTCGGTTGTCTGCTGATCCGGGCAGGGCCCGCACCATGATCACCCTTGCACAAGACATTTGCGGTCCAAATTGGCCTAAGTCCGGCAAGGCGTGCTTGAGAATTTCTTCTAACCCCTATTTTAAGCACCACGCTTGCGGTTACAAGCGGGCTTGCGGGAAAACATAAGGTTCTTCCGCTTGGCACGTCTCTTGAGGGGCGCGTGCCTATATAGCAAGGCGGATGTGGGATGAACAAGGGGATGAACATGGCTGAATCTGAAATTCAGATGGGGGTGCGGCGCTTTGGTCGCGTCAATTGGCTTGGGCTTTACACGCTGATGATGCGCGAGATCCGCCGGTTTCTGGCGGTCTGGACGCAAACGCTTCTGGCGCCTCTGGTGACGGCGGGGTTGTTCCTGACGATTTTCACGCTCGCCATCGGTCCCTCGCGCGGCGACGTGATGGGCGTACCCTTCGTGCATTTCCTCGCGCCCGGCATCCTGACCATGACGGTGATCCAGAACGCTTTTGCGAACACGTCGTCCTCGATCATGATTTCTAAGGTACAGGGCAATATCGTTGATACGCTGATGCCGCCGCTGTCGCCCTCTGAGTTGGTCATCGGCTACTTGTCGGGCGGTGTGGCGCGCGGGATGGTCGTGGCTTTCGCGATCTGGGCTGTGATGGCCATCTTTGTCGGTCTGCCCCTGCATCACCCGCTTTTTGCGATTGCTTTTATCCTTCTGGGCGCTCTGTTCATCGGCGGTTTGGGCGTCTTGGCGGGTATTGTGAGCCAGAAATTCGACCACATGGCCGCGATCACCAATTTCATCATCACGCCGCTGTCGTTTCTGTCGGGCACCTTCTACTCCGTCGAGACCCTGCCGCAGTGGTTTAAGGTGCTGACCCATCTGAACCCTGTGTTCTATCTGATCGACGGTGTGCGCTATGGCATCATCGGCACCTCCGACAGCTCGCCTTGGTTGGGTCTTGCGGTGATGACGGCGGTGACGGCCGTGGTGGTTTTCGTCGATTGGACCTTCTTCAAACGCGGCACCAAGCTGAAATCCTGACACCGTGGCGTCGGGGTGACCGATTCGCCAAAGAGTGCCTGAAACAATATCTACCCTTAGCTTTTATTGCTCCCGATGTGGAAACAGCCCCCTTCGCAGTTCGCTCTGCGGAGGGGTTTTTCGATGCATTTTTCAGCAACATTCTGAGGCTTGTCGATCTTGGGGTGAGCATAAAAGGATGGGCTGTTGTAAACTTATTGATGTTATGGTGTATTTATTATGCACGCTAAAGTTGATTGGGGTAATACTTAGTACTTTAGGATATATTATGGTACAGCGCACGCTCGACAATGTTTACATGTACAACGGCTCGCTTTTGAATGCCGAAGGTCTGTTGGACACGATGCTGCTCAACTCATTCTCGGGGCCGCAAACCGGCACTCTGGATGTGAGTGACACCGACGGAGACCTGAATTGGGACAGCACGGAAAATGCGACCTGGAATGACACCAATGCCACCTTCATCGGCAGCGGTGAAGCGAGCGTCAGCGTCACGATCCTGGGGATAAAGCTGTCGCTGTCCTCCTCCGTGCCTTTCAATGCCTGGGAGGTCGATGGTCAGACGTATATCGAGTATCCGGAGGATGGTCCGGCGGCGCTTTTGGATGGGCTGTTGTCTGAGGCGCTCGACATTCCTTTGTTGAACCTCCTCGGGGTTTCACAGTTGATCAGAAGGATCGAGCGGAATGCGATCTTGGATTTTGATCTCACCAACCCAAATGAAATCGACTTGCCGGTCTGTTTCGCCAAAGGCACGCGGATCAAGACCCTTGGCGGTTGGGAGGTGATCGAAAATATCAAGGCGGGCGATCTGGTGATGACACAGGATCACGGTGCGCAGCCTGTGCGCTGGATCGGGCATGCGACGGCCAAAGCACAAGGCGCGTTTGCGCCGGTGGAAATCGATCAGGGCGTCTTGGGCAATGATCGACCGCTGGTGGTGTCGCAGCAGCACCGTGTGCTCCACCGCAGTGTCGCGGCTGAACTCTTGCTCGACGCTCATGAGGTGCTCATGGCGGCCAAGCATCTTGTGAATGGCACCACAATTCGCCTGCGCGAAACTGGATCTGTGACCTATTATCACATGCTGTTCGATCAACACGAGTTGGTGTTCTCGGAAGGCGTTGTTTCGGAGAGCTTTCATCCGGGCGCCATGGCGCATCATGCCTTGCGGCGTGCGGAATGTGATGAGTTGTTCGGTCTCTTTCCGGAGCTGCAAACTGATTTCAACAACTACGGGCAAGCCGCGCGCAAAGTTGCGAAAAGCTATGAGGCCGAATTGTTGGCAGCCAATACCGGTATGTGACGTCCGAGCCGACACTCGGCAGCGGCATCAAAGTTTTGCCAGATTTAATCATTAAGCCATTGCGATATCTTGTCATAAAGGCTCGCAATGGTTTTGAGGAAATGCGCAACGACAGTCTTTGCCTGTCTGTTTATGGTAGGGGCTGCACTGGCCGCCGACAGCCTGCCGTCCGAATTGGACAGCGCCGACCGGCGTGCCGAGTTGATCGGCTGGGAGGGTGTTGGGCGGCTCGATATTGCCGGGCAAAGCACCTGTTCCGGGGCCTTGATCGCTGCCGATCTCGTGCTGACGGCGGCGCATTGTGTGGTGGCCGAGGATAATACGCCGTTTCCTGCCGGGCATATTCTGTTTCGTGCGGGGCTCAGGAATGGCGACTATATCGCCGCCTCTCGTGGCTATGCCGTGGCGGTCTCGCCGGGCTATGAGGCGCAGCGTGAGGTGACCGCCGCGAACATCCGCAACGATGTAGCTCTGATCAAACTGGCCTCTCCGATCCCGACGGCGTTGGCGCGGCCCTTCGCGGTGCATCGCAGCTCTAAACCCCGTGGCGAGCTGATGGTCGCCTCCTACGGGCGCGGGCGCAACGCGGCGCTCTCTATTCAGCGCGAATGTCATGTGCTGGACTATTCCGACGACATCTACAGCTTTGATTGCGACATTACCTATGGCTCCTCCGGCGCGCCGGTCTTTGCCTATGACGGGGTGCGGCCCGCGATCGTCTCTGTCGTCTCCTCCCTCGGCACGCGAGGTGACCGCAAGGTCGGATTTGGCATGTCTCTGATCGACCAAGTGTCTGCGCTCAAGCGCCAAATTGCGCTTGGTGCGCCGCAAGTGGCTGCCAAACCTGCGGTGACAAAACGCATTACTGTCGGCGGGAGCTCATCCTCGCGCGCGGTCGGCAATTCCAAATTCCTCTCGGCAGACTGAGCACTTCCCCAAATATCCTTTGACAGCGCCCGCGCTTTGCCCGTAAAGCGCATCTCATGAACATGATCCGCACATATGCCCGTATCATCCGACGTCGACGCCGTACCGCGTAAGACGTCCGTTCAACTGTGCCAAGACGTGATGTCCACGGCACAAAACGCGCCAAACTGGCGCAAAGCTTGCAAAATACCGCAAAATCCCCGTCCAAACCGTTGACAGGCCCGCTGGCTTTCGCCACCCATGAGGCCTCTCATTTTCAGAGGAATAAGACCGATGATCACACCCGTTCTGCCGACCTACAACCGGGCTCCCTTGTCCTTCGTCAAAGGCGAAGGCTCCTGGCTTTTCGAGGCGGACGGGCGACGTTTCCTCGATCTGGGCGCGGGCATCGCGGTGAACACGCTAGGCCACGCCAACCCGGAACTGGCCGAGACGCTGAAAGCACAGGCTGACACGCTCTGGCACGTCTCGAACCTCTACAAAATCCCGGCGCAGGAGGCGCTTGCGGACAAGCTGGTCGAGACCACCTTTGCCGACACCTGTTTCTTCACCAACTCGGGCACCGAGGCCGCCGAGCTGGCGATCAAGATGGCGCGTAAATATTGGTATGAAAAAGGCCAGCCGGAAAAGATCGAGATCATCACCTTTGAGGGCTGTTTCCATGGCCGCTCCACCGGCGCGATTGCCGCCTCCGGCACCGAGAAAATGGTCAAGGGCTTTGGCCCCTTGATGCCGGGGTTTGTGCATCTGCCGTTTGGTGAGTGGGACGCTGTCGCGGATCACGTCACAGACAAAACCGCGGCGATCCTGATCGAGCCGGTGCAGGGCGAGGGCGGCATTCGTGTCGTCCCCGACGAGGCGTTGAAACGGCTGCGCGAGATTGCGGAGACCAAAGGCTGCTTGTTGATTTTCGACGAGGTGCAATGTGGTGTTGCGCGCACCGGCAAGCTTTTCGCCCATGAATATGCCGGCGTGACGCCCGACATCATGATGGTTGCCAAAGGCATCGGTGGGGGCTTTCCTCTGGGGGCTGTTCTGGCGACCGAAGAAGCGGCGTCGGGCATGACTGCGGGCACCCATGGCTCCACCTATGGTGGCAACCCGCTGGGCTGTGCCATCGGGCTCAAGGTCATGGAGATCGTGTCCGATCCCGCTTTCCTCGCTGAGGTGAACCGCAAGGCGGGGCTGATGCGTCAGAAGCTCGAAGGTCTCGTGGCCGATCACCCGGATGTCTTTGAGGGCGTCCGTGGCGAAGGCCTCATGCTGGGCCTCAAATGCAAAATCGCGCCTGCCGATCTGGTGGGCAAAGGCTATGAGCAAGGTGTTCTGACCGTGCCCGCCGCCGACAATGTGGTGCGGCTTTTGCCCGCGCTCAATATCACCGACGAAGAGATTGCCGAGGCCGTGTCGCGGATTGATGCCGCCGCCAGCGCGCTCTGACAGACGAAGAGAATAGACCTATGAACCACTTCCTCGACATTCACAAAACCTCTGCGCAGGATCTGCACCGGATCATCGAAACCGCGAAGCTCACCAAGAACGCGCGTTACGACAAACCGAAAGCTGCGCTCGATGCGGAACAGCCGCTCAAAGACAAAATGGTCGCGCTTATTTTCGAGAAACCCTCGACCCGGACGCGTGTGTCGTTCGACGTCGGCGTGCGCCAGATGGGCGGCCAGACCATGGTGCTTTCGGGCGCCGATATGCAACTGGGCCACGGTGAAACCATCGCCGACACCGCGCGGGTTTTGTCGCGTTACGTCGACATGATCATGATCCGCACCTTCGAGGAGCAGACGCTTTTGGAGATGGCGGAATATGCTTCCGTGCCGGTGATCAACGGGCTGACGAACCGCACCCATCCCTGCCAGATCATGGCCGACATTCTGACTTATGAAGAGCATCGCGGCTCGATCAAAGGCAAGAAAGTCGTCTGGCTCGGCGACGGCAACAATGTCTGCGCGTCGTTTATCCATGCCGCCGGTCAGTTCGGGTTCGACATGACCTTTGCGGGTCCTGAACCGCTCGATCCCGAGATGGGGTTTGTCGAAGAGGCGCGTGCCAAAGGATCGAACATCGAGATCACTCGCAACGCCGAAGAGGCTGTCGCAGGCGCCGATCTCGTGGTCACCGACACTTGGGTCTCGATGCACGATCCGGCCTCCGCGCGCGAACGTCGCCACAACCAGCTTCGGCCCTACCGGGTGGACCGCAAGCTGATGTCCTTTGCGCATCCAGACGCTTTGTTCATGCACTGCTTGCCCGCGCACCGTGGCGATGAGGTGACGAACAACGTGATGGACGGCCCGCAATCGGTGATTTTCGACGAGGCGGAAAACCGTCTCCACGCGCAAAAATCCATCATGCGCTGGTGTGTCGAGAGCAAATAAGAAAGCTTTCAACGATTTAGACGGGGTGCGATGACGCGCCCCGTTTATGCGACGAGATGATCGATCAGTGCGCGCAATCGGCGGGGCAGGACACTCCGAGCCGCCGCCTTGCCTCTGCAAAGGAGCCTGCGCGGGCGGGGCCATTGCCACACCGGATTTGGGGCGCAGTTTCGGCCAAACCGGCCCGGTGCTGAGCTGGGTGGTCAATGCTTTCATGCTGGTTTTCGGGGCCCTGCCATTGGTGACGGGAACGCTGGCGGACCGCATCGGGCGGCGCAAAGTGTTTCGCATTAGCCTTGTGGGTTCGTCTTCAGCGGGTTCGGCTGATCCTCGCGCCCTCGCTTTTGGTGATCGACATTTTGCGCGGCACGCAGGGGCTTTTTGCCTCGGCGTTCTTTGCGATCACGGTCTGAGTCATTCTTTTGCCGACGCGCCGCGCAACCGATCCTGTCGTACTGGCGCTGGTCAGCGCTTCAGGCCCGGCTGATCGTGGGCGTTGGCGGGCTTTCAGAAGCGGATGCCCTCTCCATCGTCGCGGGCGGGCCGTTGCAGGACACGATGCAGACCCCGGTCGCGGAGGCTTCTCGTATCCTGTTTTTGCTGCTGGCTGCCTTGACGGTCATCGTCAGCCTGTCGATCCCTAAGGCCTTGTCGCTCTTGGACACCCCCCGTGTTTGACCGGCTTACCCGGCCAGATGCGAGAGCACCCAGAACACGATGGCCGACAATAGGGCTGCGGCCGGAACCGTGATCACCCAGGCGGCGACGATGGTCATGAAATGGCTGCGGCGGACCAGTTTGCGGCGGCGGCGTTCCTCGGCGGCGATGCGCAGGTCTTTTTTCTTGCGCATCGTCTCGTCGAGGCGTTTCTCGTGATACCATTCGCGGAAAAAGCCGACGCCAAATACGCCGCCCACGGCGATATGGGTCGAGGAGACCGGCAGGCCCAGCCAGCTTGCGACGATGACGGTGATCGCGGCGGAAAGCGCCACGCAATAGGCCCGCATCGGGTTGAGTTTGGTGATCTGGCTGCCAACCATTTTGATCAGTTTCGGGCCGAACAGGATGAGGCCGAAAGAGATGCCGAAGGCGCCGATCACCATGACCCAATGGGGGATGGTGACGCTTCCGGCGAATTCACCGGAGGCATTGGCGTGCACGATGGCGGCCAGCGGGCCGACCGCATTGGCGACGTCATTGGCGCCATGGGCAAAGGACAAAAGCGCGGCCGAAATGACCAGCGGCAGGCCAAAGAGCGCCTTGAGAGACTTGTTGCGGTTTTCCAGACCTTCGGACTGGCGGCGCACCAGAGGCGCGGAGGCCACATAGGACAGCGCGCCTACGGCCAGTCCGATCAGCACTGCCGACAAAAGATCGATTTGGATGATTTTCTTGAGACCCTTGACGGCGAGATAGGTCGCGAATGTGCCCATCATAATGCCGATCAGCACCGGAACCCAACGGCGCGCGGCTTCGATCTTGTCGGGCTGATACATGATCCGGGCCTTGATGAACCATAGGAACCCTGCGGCGACCACGCCACCCAAGAGGGGCGAGATCACCCAGCTCAATGCGATCAGCCCCATCGAACCCCAGTTCACCGTGGCAAAGCCCGCAGCCGCAATGCCTGCGCCCATGACGCCGCCGACAACGGAGTGCGTGGTGGAGACCGGCGCGCCGATCCAAGTGGCGAGGTTGACCCAAAGTGCCGAGGACAACAGCGCGGCCATCATCGCCCAGATGAAGACCTGCGTGTTGGCCACCGCGCTTGGGTCGATGATGCCTTTGGAGATGGTCGAAACCACATCGCCGCCCGCCAAAAGCGCGCCCGCACTTTCGCAAAGCGCGGCAATCACGATCGCCCCGCCCATGGTCAGCGCATTGGCGCCGACGGCAGGACCCATGTTGTTGGCGACATCGTTGGCGCCGATGTTGATCGCCATATAGGCGCCCAGAGCGGCGGCGGCGATCACCACGGCAGAGCCGGGTTGCCCACCAAAGACCAAGGCGGCAAACAGCCCCGCGACGATGATAAAGGCCAAGGCGACCCCAAGTCCCACCATGGGGCGCGCGATGTGAAACGTGGCCAACTCGATCTGACTGATCCGGTTAAGATCCTTATCGAGGGTTTTCCACTGTTTTCCGTGCTCTTCGCTCTCAGACATCGTGGCTTCGATCCGTTGTCAATCTGTTACAAACGGCGAAGCGCTAACGCGCCCGGCCTTGCAATGCAAGCCTTTCGCGTCTCTTGAGCGCAGGGTAAATCGTTTCAGAAGTCGAGAAGCAACTCACGCAGCTCCGGCTCATCGACCAGAGCGGCTGCCTGTTTCGGCGACATCCAGCTGCGTTTGCGCTGGCTTTTTTCCGGGAAATCATCCTCGAGATGATCGACCTCGATCAAGTAGACCGTGGCCTCAACCGGCGCAGGCAAACCGTTGTCGAGCTTTTTGATGTAGTGATAAAGGCCCAGCGGCTTGGTCTTGCTCGTGACAGGTTTTACGCCGGCTTCTTCCCAGGCTTCCTGTGCCGCGGTGCCAGCCCCATCAAGCCCCCGGATCGGCCAGCCCTTTGGGATGATCCAACGCCCGCTGTCACGCGAGGTGATCATCAGAACTTCCTTACCTTTCTTGCCGTTACGCCAACAAAGCGCCGCAGATTGCACGCGGTCGGGACGACGAAGGAGGGGGTCGAAAACGCCCGTCCAAGCGGATTTGAGTAGGGGAACCATGAACTGAACTTGTGCCTGTTTTTGTCTATATTGCGTATATACATAGGGCGGGGGCTGGAAAATTGCAAGCCATTCGCAGGAAACTTCCGGTTTCGGCTATCTTTGGGGGGGGCAAAAGCGGCTTTTTTAGGCGCTCTTGTCAGACGCGGTTTTTGCCATAAGTTGAACCGCGACAGGCACCGATGATCCCCCCCGTGGATCCCCCCTGTGCCTCTATCCGTCCCAAAGCCCGCGATCAAGGAGCGCCCCATGTCTCAAATCACCACCAAAGCCCGCATCGGTCTCGTCGGATTGGGCGTCATGGGGGCGAACCTCTCGCTCAATATCGCGGAAAAGGGCTTTCCCATTGCCGTGTTCAACCGCACCGGTTCCGTGACCGATGACTTCATTGCGCAGAGCGGCGATCTGCGAGACGGTTTGATGCCGACCAAAACCTACGAGGAGCTTGTTGCGGCCCTCGCCAGCCCCCGCGCCGTGATCATCATGGTCAAGGCCGGCGGTCCGGTCGATGCGGTGATCGAAGCGCTCACGCCCCTTTTGGAAGAGGGCGACATGATCATCGACGCAGGCAATGCCGATTTCCACGACACCCGGCGTCGCGAGTCCGCTCTGCGTGAACAGGGGCTGAACTTCATCGGCATGGGTGTGTCGGGCGGCGAAGAAGGTGCCCGTCACGGGCCGTCGATCATGGTGGGGGGCAACCCTGCGTCCTATGAGACGATCCGCGACATCATCGAGGCAATTGCCGCGAAACATGACGGCGATCCCTGTGCTGCGCATTTCGGTCCGGACGGGGCGGGGCATTTCGTCAAGACCGTGCATAACGGTATCGAATATGCCGATATGCAGATGATCGCCGAGATTTACGGCCTTCTGCGTGATGGTGCCCACAAGGCCCCTGAGGAAATCGGTGCCCTTTTCGAGCACTGGGACAAAGGCCCGCTCAACTCCTATCTCGTGGAAATCTCCGGCAAGGTGCTTCAAACCTCTGATCCTGCGACCGGCAAGCCGATGGTCGAGGTCATCGTCGACAAGGCCGGGCAAAAGGGCACCGGGCGCTGGACCGCGATTGAGGCGCTCACTTTGGGCCAATCGCCTTCGACCATTGAGGCCGCTGTGGCGGCGCGTTCCTGGTCTTCGGAAAAGGAGACGCGTCTGGCGGGGGCGGAAATTTTTGGCATCGAGCCGGAACATCACCTGACCTTGCCAAAGGAAACGGACTTCGAACAGGCGCTTTTGGTGGCCAAACTCGTGGCCTATGATCAGGGGTTCAAGCTTTTGAAAGCTGCCTCTGATCACTATGACTGGGGTATCGATTTGGCCCGTGCAGCCGAGGTCTGGCGCGAGGGCTGCATCATCCGCTCTGCGCTTTTGGACGATATGGCCGCCGCCATCCGCAACGGTCTGCCGCAGGATCAACTCATCTTTAGCGCGGACTTCATCGCCCATATGAAAACCGGACTTCCCGCCCTGCGCCGTGTGGTCTCCTACGCCACTTCCACAGGTCTTCCGATCCCGGCTCTTGCCAACGCACTGGCCTATTTCGACACCATGCGCCAAGGTCGCGGCACCACCGATCTCATTCAGGCACAACGCGATTTCTTCGGGGCCCATGGATTTGAACGCATGGATGGCGGCGAAGGGCAACACGGACCGTGGCATGGGTGAGCCGACAGGTTTGTCTTGCCTGTTTTATCTGGCCTATTTTGTCTTGCCTGTGCCCCTGAAATTGTGATTTCCCAGAACTGACGCGCCGCAGTATTGGTGCGCCGCGTGACAAGGTGGGCGGGAATGAGCTTCGTCATCTTCATCAATGGTTTGGTCATGGTGTTTTTCGCCGCTCTCATGGGGGTGGTGGCCGTGGCCTTTCCCGACACGGCCTCGGTGTTCGAGGAATCCGCCTTTTTCTTCGGGTTTCTGGGCGGCGCTCTGGCGCTGGCCTCCTCGCCGCGCACCGAAGACCTGCGCCCTCTGCACACGTTTCTCCTGACCTCCTCGGTCTGGATGGTGGCCGCTTTGTGCGGCGCGGGGCCTTTGCACCTTTACAATCTCTCGCTCACCGATGCGTTTTTCGAGGCCATGTCGGGGATCACCACCACCGGCTCTACCGTGATGTCCGGCCTCGACGACACCCCTCGCGGCATCATTCTCTGGCGCGCGATATTACAGGCGGTCGGCGGTGTCGGATTTATCGTCACAGGGATCGCGCTCTTGCCGATCCTCAAGGTGGGCGGGATGCAGCTTTTCCGCTCGGAAAGTTCCGAGACCGGCGAGCGGGAACTGCGCAACGCAACCATGTTCGCCTCCGCCACCTTGCAGATCTATTTCGCGCTCATCGTCCTCTGTGGACTTCTCTATCTCTTGGGGGGCATGTCGCCCTTCGATGCGCTGACCCATGCTTTGACCACGCTTTCGACCGGCGGCTACTCGGGCTATGACGCCTCTTTCGGCCATTTCCAAAGCGGTTTTCTGCAATGGACTTGTACCCTCTTCATGCTGGCGGGCGCTTTGCCTTTTTCGTGGTATATCAGAGGGGTACGTCATGGAAACTGGCGCTCTGAACAGGTCGTGGCGATGCTGAAATCTCTCGGCGTGTCGATTGCAGTTCTCGCCGTCTGGCTGATGTATGCGCGTGATGAAACGCTACCTGATGCGCTGCGCCTCGTGGCGTTCAACGTTGTCTCCGTGGTCACGACCACGGGCTATGCGACGACGGATTACACGCTTTGGGGGCCGTTTGCGGTCGCCGCTTTTTTCGCTCTGACAGCCGTCGGAGGGGCCACCGGATCGACGGCAGGGGGCGCGAAAGCCATGCGCTGGCTCGTGGCTTTTCGCGCCCTTCTGGCGCAAATCCGCATGAGTTTCGCGCCGCATCGGATCACTTTCGTCAAATACGAAGGCCGCGCCGTCGCCCCCGATGCGCTCTCCGGTGTGATCGCGTTTTTCGTGCTCTACGCTGCCACGTTCGGCGTGTTGGCCTCGCTCCTGAGCTTTTTCGGCGCCGATATGTCGACCGCCCTCTCGGGCGCTTTGACCGCTCTGGCAAATGTCGGACCGGGGGTGGGTGATGTCATCGGACCTGCGGGCAATTTCGCCAGTTTGGACACGGCCTCCAAGCTTGTCCTGAGCTTCGGCATGTATCTCGGGCGGCTCGAAATGGCGACGGTCTACGCGCTTATGGCGCCGCTGTTTTGGCGGGAGCTGGTGGCCAACCGCTAAGGCTGTTCCTTCCCTTTCTCACGCGTTAACCTTAATCAGATTAACCTTAACGCCCTGTCATAAATCACGGCTCAAAGGTTAAAATCCTGTCACATTTCTCGCGGGCGGACTGTCACAGTCTTTAAAAATCCGTAAATGCCAAAGCCCATTTATGTGCCCCGCCGCTTGGCGCGCAGCGTCGGATCGGCCTCCGTCGGGTCCTCGGGCCAAGGGTGTTTCGGATAGCGCCCACGCATATCCTTGCGCACATCGGCATAGGAGGTCGTCCAGAAATTCGGCAAATTCATTGTCACCTGAACCGGACGATGCGCCGGAGAGGTCAGCACCACTTTCAAAGGCACATGGTTCGGTCCCACGGTCGGATGCCGCGTGGTGCCGAAAAATTCCTGAATCCTGCCCGTGACTTCCGGGTGCTCGCCGGAATAATCAATCGGCAATTTGCGCCCGACCGGGCTTTCGAAATGCCCCGGAACCTCTCGATCGAGCTGTTGCATCTGGTCCCAATCCAACATGGCCCGCAGCGCGTCGGTGATGTCCAGCGCCCGCAGCGCCGCTTCGGTTTTGGCTCCTTTGAGATAGGGCAAAAGCCAGTCTTCCAGCGCGGCGAGTAGCGCCTCCTCCGACATATCGGGATAGCTGTCGCCCATGAGCCGTACGCGCGCAGCAAAGCGTTTCGCCGCGTCACTCCACGGCAGGCCGATCTGACGCAGGCCCACCAAGGCGCCGCGGGCCAGTGCCTCTTTCGGGGCATCTTTCCACTGTCGATCATCCAGTACCAAGGCGCCAAACAACTCGCGCCGTCGCGCCACCACGCGTTTCTCGCGTTTGTCCCAATCACAGACATCGTGCCAAGCGATTTGATCGCCATAAAGGCCGCGCAGTTCGCTTTCGCTGATCTGAACGGCCTGCCGAATGCGCGCATCCCGTGCGGCGCCGTCAGTGTCCGTCACCACGATCAGCCGGGCAGAGGCAAGATCATCCGTCTCCGGCATCACGGCGCCTTTTCCGCCGGACAAAAGATAGCGTGGCTGGTCGCCCGCCCGCCGCAGGCCGACGCGATCCGGATAGGCCAGTGCGGCCATTTCGCCGAGGCTCATTGGTTCCGCGTCCGGCAGGCCCCGTCGCAGGCGTTTGGCCTCTTGCTTGACCCTTTCAAGCACGCCGCGATCAGCGTTGCCGGGGGAGGAGAGCGCGCGCATGCGCAAGGACAGGTCAGCACCCGCGCCGCGCAAAGGATCGCGTTCGTTCAACATTGCGGCCAAATCCGCCGCCTGTTGGCCTGCGATTTGTAGCATATGTGCAAGTCTGGGATGCAGCGGTTTGGTTGAGAGCGCCTTGCCGTGCTCCGAGATCCGCCCCTCTGCGTCGAGCGCACCGAGGCTATGAAGGAGGGCTCTTGCCTCGCTCAACGGCCCCGGAGGGGGCGGCGTGAGAAAGGCCAAATCCCCCTCGGAGGCGCCCCAAAGCGCGAGTTCCAAAGCCAGCCCGGTGAGGTCCGCTGTTTCAATCTCGGCAGGCGCAAAGCCGGACAGCGCGCCTTCTTCTCCCTTGGTCCAAAGCCTGTAACACACCCCTTCGGAGACGCGGCCCGCGCGACCGCGACGTTGTTCTGCCTCGGCTTTCGAGACCCGCTCCGTGACCAATCGCGACATGCCTGAGGCCGGATCGAACCGCGCACGGCGCGCGCGTCCTGCGTCCACGACAATGCGCACGTCTTCGATGGTGAGAGAGGTCTCGGCGATTGAGGTCGCCAACACGATCTTGCGCCCATCTTTTGTGGGGGCGATGGCGGCGCGTTGGTCAGCAAATTTCATCGCGCCAAACAAAGGGCGCAGGGTGCAATCCGGCGGCACGCGGCCTTCCAACAGGCTCTGAACGCGACGGATTTCACCTTCGCCGGGCAGAAACACGAGCGCCGAGCCCTCTGCCTCTGCGACCGCTTTGAGCGTGAGATCGGCAACGGCTTGTTCCAGGCGCTGGGTCTTTGAGAGGGGGGCGTCGAGCCAGCGGGTTTCGACCGGATAGGCGCGGCCTTCGGAGCGGATCACGGGGGCGTCGTCCAGAAGTGCGGCGACGGGGGCCGCGTCCAAAGTCGCGGACATGACCACGAGCGCGAGATCATCCCGCAGCGCCTGCCGCACTTCCCAAGTGAGCGCGAGACCGAGATCGGCGTTCAGGCTGCGTTCGTGGAATTCGTCAAAGATTATAGCGCCAACCCCGGTCAATTCCGGATCAGTTTGTAGCATTCGTGTAAGTATGCCCTCGGTCACCACTTCGATCCGGGTGGTTTGTGAGACTTTCGCTTCGCCCCGGATGCGATAGCCGACGGTCTCGCCCGCGCGTTCTCCCAAGGTCTCCGCCATACGTTCCGCCGCCGTGCGCGCCGCCAAGCGGCGGGGTTCGAGCATGACGATTTTGCCCTCAATAAGAGGCAGCAATGCCAAAGGCACGCGGGTGGTTTTCCCGGCCCCCGGCGGTGCCATGAGCACTGCGCGACCGTGTGCCCCGAGGGCGTCGGTCAGGTCGTCGAGAACGTCATCAATCGGCAGGCGGGGTGTGAACATGCCTCCTTATGGTCGAAAGCTGAGAGGCCGAAAAGAGGGCAGGGGTGGACAAAGCGGCAAGGCTGCGGGAAAAACTGCATCAACGCTCCGCAACCCGGAAGGTCATCATGGACATCAAAGAGCTTGCCGAACAGGTCATCGCAGGGAACCGCCGGGCGTTGGCGCGGGCGATCACATTGGTCGAAAGCGCGCGGGCGGATCACCGGGCACAGGCGATCGAGCTGATGGAACTGATCGGAAAAAGCGGGCGTCAGGCGCTGCGACTTGGGCTGTCGGGCACACCGGGGGTGGGAAAATCCACCTTTATCGAGAGCTTTGGCATGATGCTGATCAAAGAAGGGTTGAAGGTCGCTGTGCTGGCGGTGGACCCGTCTTCTTCGCGCTCGGGTGGCTCCATTTTGGGTGACAAAACGCGAATGGAGATGCTTTCGCGGGAACGCGATGCTTTTATTCGGCCCTCACCCTCGCAATCCGAACTGGGCGGCGTGGCGCGACGCACGCGGGAGGCTGTCGCGCTCTGCGAGGCGGCTGGATATGATCTGATCCTGATCGAGACGGTGGGCGTGGGGCAGTCCGAGACCGTGGTCTCTGAGATGTCCGATCTGTTTTTGCTGTTGCTTGCGCCTGCGGGTGGCGATGAATTGCAGGGCGTCAAACGTGGCATCATGGAGATGGCCGACCTGATCTTGGTGAACAAGGCCGATGGCGATTTGAAGCCCGCCGCCCAACGCACCTGCGCCGATTACGCCGGTGCGCTGCGGCTCATTCGTAAACGCCCGCAAGACCCGCAGGAGTTCCCAAAGGCGATGACCGTGTCGGCGATTGAGGAAAAGGGCCTGCAAGAGGCCTGGGGGGAAATGACTGCGCTGGCGAATTGGCGGCGTGAGAATGGGTTCTTTGACAAACGCCGCTCCGAGCAGGCGGAATATTGGTTCGGACAGGACATCCGTTTCGGGCTTTTGTCGCAGCTGGAAAAAGAGCCGCTCAAAGCGATGATTTCGGGGCTCGCGCATAAAGTGGCCAAAGGCGAGATCACGCCGGGCCATGCGGCGGCGGATGTTTTGGCGGCCCTTCAGCACGGCTGAGCGTAGAGGGGACTTGACGATTCTCCCGGGATCGCCTATGCACCGCGAACTGAATTTCGGGCACGGCTCTCAGGCGGTGTCCTTTTCTGTTGGAAATCGGTGTTTTCCCGTGTTTCTCATTGCTTTTCGGACTTGCGTCCGGGGCGAGGGCGCGTAAAAGAGGGCCGAATAAGACAGAAACGAGTCTTTTAAACTGCGAGAGCTAAAGCTTTCGAAAGTAGAAACGAGGATGAACCCATGTCGCGTCGTTGCGAACTGACCGGTAAAGGCCCGATGACTGGCAACAATGTCAGCCACGCCAAAAACAGAACCCGCCGCCGTTTCCTTCCGAACCTCAACGATGTGACGCTGATTTCGGAAGCCCTCGGCCGTTCTTTCAAACTGCGGATTTCCGCCGCTGCTCTGCGTTCCGTTGACCACCGCGGTGGTCTGGACGCCTTCCTTGCAAAAGCCAAGGATGAAGAGCTGTCGGATAACGCTCTGAAAATCAAGAAAGACATCGCGAAAGCCCAGGCTGCCGCGTAATCCTTTCGGATTTGACAGATTGAACCCCGCGAAGGTTAAGCTTTCGCGGGGTTTTCTGTGTGACATGATGTGTCATTTGGTCTCTTTCCTTTCGCGCAATCTTCGCTAGAGTGCCCGATACCATGCGTCTACCTCGCACGATAAAGGCCGTTCTGGTCGCGCTTTTGCTCATCGTCACGTCCCAATCCATGGCCGTGGCGCGGGGCACCATGCGTGATGCGACAGGCTCCGTGGTGCTCTGCACCGGCACGGGGCCGATCATGGTTTTGACCGATGCGGATGGGCAGCCGATCGGACCGACGCACATTTGTCCCGACTGTGCCCTGTCGGTGATCGCGGGGCTGGCGGAGGCATTCGACCTGCCGACGCCCGTGCAAAACGAACTGCGCTTTACCCCGCCGAGCCTGTCCTATCATGCGCATGATACGGTGCCACCGCGGCCCCGCGCCCGTGCGCCGCCGCTGGTCTGAGTTCTTCCCTTCGAGATTCTCAATAGACCACAAGGACCTGACAACATGTTCAAAACGACCTTTCTGGCTGGGCTCGCCTGTGCCTTCGCCCTGCCTGCCTTTGCCGATATCACCATCAATGACGCATATGCGCGCTCCTCCGGGATGATGGCCAAAGCCGGCGCCGCCTTCTTTGTCATCGAAAATACCGGCGACGAAGACGATCAACTGATCGACGCCAAGGCCGACATTTCCAAAATCACCGAGCTGCACACCCACAAAGACATGGGTGATGGCATCATGAAAATGCTGCACGTGCCCGAGGGCTTTGCCATTCCTGCCCACGGCAAACACGCCCTCGCGCGGGGCGGTGATCACGTGATGTTCATGGGCCTTCTCAAACCGATGACCCAAGGCGACATCGTCAACGTGACCCTGACCTTTGAGAAGGCGGGCGACATCACCGTTGAAATTCCTGTCGATCTGGAGCGCACGGAAATGGAGATGCCAATGGAACATAACCATGGTGCCATGAGCAACTGATGTTCATGGGGTTGAAATTTCAAAGGCACGCCGAGCGCGTGCCTTTTTTCTTGCGCGAATTTCAAAATGGCTTAGAGGACGCATTTGAGCGAGGCGGGATATTACCGACCCGAGTCGCGCCCTTTCTGGACAATTGAAGAGACCGATCATGCTGAACGTCTATGCGTTCCCGGAGGCGTTTTCGCCGGCCGAATGTGATGCGATTGTGATGCTCGCGCGCGAAGAAGAGCTCGCGGATGCCGGGCTGGTGAAAAACCGTTCCGATCATAACCTGCGGCGCGCCGATTTGGCCTGGCTCGATGAGCGCACCGGCGGGGACTGGATCATGGAGCGGATCATGACCCTTGTAGCCGAAGCCAACCGCACGCATTTCGATTTTGCTCTGACCGAGTTCGGCGAAAGCCCGCAGGTCGCTCGCTATGGCGCCGAGCGTCAGGGGCATTTCACATGGCACTCCGACATCGGCGAGGGGGCTTTGGCCGCGCGGCGCAAACTGACCATGGTGGTGCAGCTTTCCGAGCCCGCAGAATACCAAGGTGGTGCACTCGAATTGCAGCCCGACGCCAACATCCGCGAAGCCGATCGCGCCAAGGGCTCTGCGGTTCTCTTTCCGTCCTTCGTGTTGCATCGGGTGACCCCCGTGACCGAGGGCGAGCGCTTTTCCCTGTCGACCTGGGTCCATGGACCGGCGTTTCGCTGAGTATTTTTCCAACAAAGGAAACGGCACATTAACCTTAACCCGATTAAACTGATTGCGCGGTACAGGCGGGAGCGCCGATGACCGTCAGCGAAGGAGACGCTCCGGCCCGTGTGGCCGAAACCCCTTCCGGAGACGCGACAGTGCTATGAACCGGCGGCCGGGGCGCATTTGTTTCCTTTGCTGTGCAAATACTCAACCTCGCTCAGCGGCCAAGAACCTCGTCCACCCACTGTGGCACAACTGCGCTGGCCAATCCCTCGCGCACTTCGTCAAACCGCCCGCCGGATGCCTCGAGGTTCAATTCCATGGTCCTGATACCAAGCTGACGCGCCATTTGGCTAAACCCTGCGGCGGGGTAGACGACGCCGGAGGTGCCGATGGAGACGAACAGGTCACTGTCTTCCAAAGCCGCCTGGATCGTGTCCATATGATAGGGAATTTCGCCGAACCAGACGATGTCTGGCCGGGTTGTGGGCGCGCCGCAGGCGGGGCAGGGGTCTTTCACCTCCATCACCATCGGCGCGGGCCAGCTGTGGCCGCATGAGGCACAAAGCGCGTCTTTCAGGGCGCCATGCATATGGATCACGTCGCGCGCACCTCCTCGTTCCAGAAGGTCGTCGACATTCTGCGTGATGAGGTAAACCGGCGCATTATGCTCGGCCTGAAGCCGAGCCAGCGCCTGATGGGCCGCATTGGGGTCCGCCTCGGCTGCCTGAGCGCGGCGCATGTTGTAGAAGGTCTGCACAAGTTCGGGATCGCGGGCAAAGGCCTCAGGGGTTGCGACATCCTCGACCCGGTGATCCTCCCAGAGCCCGTCCTCGGCGCGAAAGGTTTTGAGGCCGCTTTCTGCCGACAATCCGGCGCCCGAGAGAATGAAAATTCCGCCTGTCATCTAAGGTCTCCTTTTAACCACCCTGCCTTGTGCCCGACACGCGGGCAAGGGTAGCGTATCGTCAAACAGGAGCCCCCATGCATAAAATCCTTTTCGTCTGCCTCGGCAATATTTGTCGCTCTCCCTCCGCTGAGGCGGTGTTTGCCACCAAGGCAAAACACGCGCGTCTCTCTGTCATCGTGGACAGCGCGGGCACCGGGGATTGGCATGTCGGCGAGGCGCCTTATGGCCCGATGCAGGCGGCGGCGAAGCTTCGGGCGTATGACCTCTCCCCCTTGCGCGCGCGTCAGTTCACGGTGGAGGATTTCAGCGGATTCGATCTGATCGTAGCGATGGATGAGGCCAATCTGCGCGACATCGAGCGGCTAAGACCTACAGGCAATGACACGCCCGTCAAGCTGATGATGAGCTATGCGCCGCAGACGAGGGTGACGGCGGTGCCCGACCCCTATTATACCCGCGATTTCGATGAGGCGCTCGATCTGATCGAGGTGGCCTCCGATGGACTCTTGGCAGAATTACAAGCGTAGCCAACGAAAGGCGCGTTTCAGCTCTTCCGTGCCGTTCTCAGAATACCAGCGCCCGTGGCTGAGGATCACCTTGTCCGGGGCCCAGCCAATCACTTCGCGGATCACCGCGCGGGCTTTCTTTTTGGATTTGAACGAGGCGCGCATGTCGGCGGGCGCCTTGCCGTCCGGGTCGAGAATACCGGCCATCCGCATCAGAAAAGCTTTCACTTTTCCAACCTTTTCTGCCTCAAAATTCTCGATCAGATCGGTCAAAATGAGAGTTTTCGAACTTTCGTGGAAAAACACCACCTCGTGCAGAAAGCGATGCCCTTTGACCACGCGCTGGCGGATCGCGCTGGCATAGCCTTCGGGCGCCTCATCGGTCAAAACCTCATGCGGGGGGACAGGGATATTGAACTTCCTAGCGCGCTCTTTGACGCCCGGAGCCGCCAAAACTTGTGCCGCCGGAAAGCGTTTGTGCCAAGCGTTCAGCGATACGTAATGGATCGGATTGGGCGCGATCAGCCAGCCGATGGGGCCGAGGGCGGCCATCTCGTCCAAGAGGCCTTCGTCGAGCGCGATGGGCGAATGCACCCACAACTTGCCATCGACACGCACCACCGTCATCCGGGTCGGAAATTTGATCCCGTAAAACGGCACAGGCGGCCCATCGGCAAGCCAGATGTCTGTATCTACATCTGGGCCGACAGGTTTGAGCGTGTTGAGCGGCGGGTAGAGGTTTTCGGGCTTAGCCACAGTATTGCGCGGCGGTTTCCCCAAACGTTTTGTAGCGACGCCAGAAGGCCTCGTGGCTGGAGTTGTCCGACTGGCGAATGTCCTGCGCTTTTTGCGGGTTCTTGAAGAACTTCGCGGCCTGACGTTGGTCGCTGTTGGACAGGGTCAGATCGGCGGCTTGCTGAATGCAGCCACAGAGCGCGCGGTTGTTCGCGGCCCGGTCCGACGACATACAGGCGCGCTCGATGGCACCAGCGGAGGCGCTCATGGGAGAGAGCGACGCGGTGAAACCGGCGGCGATCAGGGTCAATACGGTCAATGATTTTTTCATGTCTCTGCCTCTCGTAGTGCCAAGACGAGGCCCCGTCTTTTCGATGTTTTCACATCCGCAGGGTCCACCGTTTTGGTGAAGATGCGGTTAAAATGCCTGAGTCTGCGGTTTGACGCAATTGCGGAGTTTGTCGCGGGTGGGAGATGGGCGGAGGGGTGCCGAGATGTTACCCGCCCAACAATCGCAAGATGATCCCGACCAGCGTGTGCAGCGTCAAGCTGATCGTGAGTGCTTTATAGCCTCCGCTGCCATCAAGCGCTTTCGCAATGTTCGATGACTTCGTCAGCAAGCTCATTTTGGCCACACGATTGCCGATCCTGTGTGTGGCGTCGGCTCCGGGCAGTTTGGGCGCAGTGTTTGGCACCGGCACCGCCGACGAATTCAACACTTGTCCGAAATCAAGCTCGAACTCTTCGGCGAGCTTGTCGTCAGAGATCGCTTTCAAAACGGGAAGCGCATCGGCAAGCGCTTCTTTCTGTTCCGGTGTCGCTTCATGGAGCGCAGTCTGTGCCCGTTTGTCGCGCGCCTCTTTGACCGCCGGATGGGTCGCGCGAATGTCCAGAGCCGCTTGGAAAAGCGTGTCTGCTAAGCCGTTGATTTCCGGGCTCTCGGGGTATTCATGGCATTCCACCTGCCGCTTTAGGCTCCCCGCCACCTGCATGAAATTCATTTCGACCGTCTGCGGATCGTCACGGCAGGTTTTGAATGTGTGACCGAGAATTTTGGCTTCGTAACAGGTCGCGTTCAACCCGTTGCCACTGATGGCGAGGGAATAGGCGAATTCGGAGCGCTCGAGTGAGACACGAAAGAGATCGGGTGTGTCGATCTCTATGGGAATGGTTTTGAAGGTCCTTTGGTTTTGGTCGAAGACCATCTCTTCTGCGAGAGCTGCGCGTTTGGCGAGGAGATTGGCTTGGATTTCTTTGATGGCTTCTGCGACCGCTTCGGGACCGTTTTCCCAATGTTCTTCATCAATTGCGGCTATTGCATTCCAGAGTTCCCAGTTAGGCTCAATCCCGTTTAAAATGCTCTCATACCAATCAGCCCAGAAATCAAATGCTGAATTTGTTTCCTCTGAAAGCTTTTTGAGGGCCAATACTAGTAGTTTGGTGCCGTTGTTATACTTGGCGTTTTTCCAGAGAGGTGTTGAATACAGTTTTCGAACTCGCAGATCGGCTTCTGCTTTTTTGAAGAGAGTAATGCCTTGCGCGATTTCTTGGATTTCATGCCAGAAAGTGTTTAGGGAGACAGATGGAATTTCATGATTTGAAAATCCACGTGTTGGGAAGCCTAAGGTCCAATGAATATCTTCGCTATTCTGCCATCCATTAATTTCAAGAGCGGCATATTCTGATTTTCGAGTGCGAATTTTGAATGAGCCTGGGCGGCCATGGGGAGAGTATGGGGCGTCTAAGTAGCGTTTTCCAAATTCTCTGTCATTTCCCAGAGAAATTGCTAGCCTAAAGATACTAAGTAAGGAAATGGCGCGATCTGCCCGGTTCAGATCTTTTAGGTATTCGGAATAGATTACTGGAGTCTGGCGCAACAGGTACCGAGACAATAAAGCTTGCCGAGCATAACTTGATAGCCAACCAAGTCTTTTTAAATGTTGATAGCTAGACCGCATTTTATAGCCGAAAATTGATACAGAAAATTTGTGCTATAGATGTGACAGAGTTTCAACCCTAGACATTCCCCCCCTTTCCCCGCATAGAACTCAGCCAAACCTTCACGCGCTAAAGGCCTGTCATGACCGAGCTGAAAAACATCCGGAACTTCTCCATCGTGGCCCATATCGACCACGGCAAATCGACGCTTGCCGACCGGTTGATCCAGCTCACAGGCACGGTGGCCGAGCGCGATATGCAGGCGCAGATGTTGGACTCGATGGACATCGAACGCGAGCGTGGGATCACGATCAAGGCGAACTCGGTGCGGATCGAATATCCGGCCAAGGACGGCGAGACCTATATCCTGAACCTGATCGACACCCCCGGCCACGTCGACTTTGCCTATGAGGTGAGCCGCTCGATGCAGGCCGTCGAGGGCTCTCTTTTGGTGGTGGACGCCACCCAAGGCGTCGAGGCGCAGACGCTCGCGAACGTCTACCAAGCCATTGATGCCGACCACGAGATTGTCCCGGTGCTGAACAAGATCGACCTTCCGGCCGCCGAGCCGGAGCGTGTGTGCGAGCAGATCGAGGATGTCATCGGCATCGACGCCTCGAATGCCATCGAAATTTCCGCCAAGACCGGCATCGGTATTCCCGATGTCTTGGAGGCCATTGTCACGCGCTTGCCTGCGCCGAAAGGCGATCGCGACGCGCCGCTCAAGGCCATGTTGGTTGACAGTTGGTACGACCCTTACCTTGGCGTTGTCGTCATGATCCGCGTCATCGACGGCGTGGTCAAAAAGGGCGACCAAATCCGCATGATGCAGACCAAGGCGACCTATAAGATCGACAAGCTCTCCGTGCTGAAGCCGAAGATGGTCGACATCGCCGAGCTTGGCCCGGGCGAGATCGGCATTTTCACCGCCTCGATCAAACAGGTGCGCGACACCAAGGTAGGCGACACGATCACCCATGAGAAAAAGCAATGCGAGAAGCCGCTGCCGGGCTTTAAACCCTCGATCCCCGTGGTGTTCTGTGGCCTCTTCCCGGTCGATGCCAACGACTTCGAAGACCTGCGCACCGCGATTGAGAAACTGCAACTGAACGACGCGTCGTTCAGTTCCGAAATGGAGACCTCTGCTGCTCTGGGCTTTGGCTTCCGCTGTGGCTTCCTGGGTCTGTTGCACCTTGAAGTGATCCGCGACCGTTTGGAGCGCGAATACGATCTCGACCTGATCACCACCGCCCCCTCTGTGGTCTATAAAATCTACATGAAGGACGGCACGGTCGAGGACCTGCACAACCCCGCCGACATGCCCGATATGACCTATGTCGATCACATCGAAGAGCCGCGCATCAAGGCGACGATCATGGTGCCAGACGAATATCTGGGCGATGTTCTCAAACTCTGTCAGGACCGCCGCGGCATCCAGATGGACCTGACCTACGCCGGCACCCGTGCGATGGTTGTCTATGACCTCCCGCTCAACGAAGTGGTGTTCGATTTCTACGATAGGCTCAAATCCATTACCAAAGGGTATGCGTCCTTTGACTATCAATTCACCGAGTATCGCGAGGACAACCTTGTGAAGATGCAGGTGTTGGTAAACGACGAACCTGTGGATGCGCTCTCGATGATGGTCCACCGCGACCGTGCCGAGTCCCGTGGCCGTGCGATGTGTGAAAAGCTCAAGGAGCTGATCCCCCGCCACATGTTCAAAATCCCGATCCAGGCCGCGATTGGCGGCAAGGTGATCGCGCGCGAAACCCTGTCCGCGCTGCGCAAGGACGTGACCGCCAAATGTTACGGCGGCGACGCGACCCGGAAGAAGAAACTTCTGGAAAAGCAGAAGGCGGGTAAGAAGAAGATGCGCCAGTTCGGGAAAGTGGAAATCCCGCAGGAAGCGTTTATTAACGCGCTGAAAATGGACAGTTAAAAAGAGCTGCCCTTTGGGGCGGCTTTTTTACAGTTTCAATTGTGTGAGGCCGCAAGGTGCGTTTCCACCAGATTGTGGTCATACCCAAATGCGTTTAGCGCGCGATTTAAATTGGCGATTGTGTGGGGCCATGCTTTCTCCCCATTGGTTTCAATCTCTTCTTCGGCCATAATTCTAAACAATGCCAGCCAGTTTTCGAGAAAGCCGCTGCAATGAACCTTCAACTTCCTCGCGTCTATTTCGCCGGAATGTGCCAAGTTTCCCAACAATTCGAGCATGGAAAGCACTGAACGTAGTGCATCTATGGCGTCCTGATCCCGTTTGTTCCATAAATCTGAATAGAAGACTTCTGATAGAGAGTATCTGACCTGCTCATAGGGGCGGCCGTTCTCTTTAATGATCTGATAACTGGTTAGAAAAGCGGTTGCTTGCCGTCTGGTTTTGATAAAGCTGGGGGAACTGATTTCCTTTATCAGAGAAACAGTTGAGCTGTTTCGTTCCTTTTGGTTCTGGATCCAAGTGAGAGCAGTAAACGCGCCTAATGCGCCGTAAGAGGCGCCCATAACACTTTGTATAAAGGCGCTGTTAGCACCAGAACTAAAGTCGTTGTAAATCCTGTGAGACAGATCACTGCAAGTATTTGGGTGAGTGAGACATCCAAAGATTGTGCCAACGACAATCAAGCAAGCGGCCATAAATATCGGAGTGAGAAGTGCGAGAACTACATTTATTCTCAGATTGAGACGGTTGTCTCTTTCAACTTTGTTGATCGTCATCTTTCGACCTCACGGATAGACAATCACGATGCGCTCACAGGTAGACTAGCAAAATTAGCGTCCATCAAGAAGACGAAGGATTTCAGTTTGCGACGCAAGCCAGCATTCAGAACGAGGCAGATGTGAAGTTATTCGGACCGATGGAAAAATGAGCGTGACAGGATTTGCGCTTGTTTCGCTTCTGTGGTCATAAAAAAACGCCCACCCAACCGGGCAGGCGCTTCCTTTCAATTCCCGAGCGGCAACCCCACTCACATCTCACTCTGAACTTCTCGGCTTTCCTGAGAAATCGCGGACCCGGCTTTGGAAATATCCTGACCGGCCCCCTCAACAGTCTCACACGCGGCGAGGGACAAAAGCACAGCGCCCAAAATCATCACACGTTTCATGGCAAACTCCTCTTTCATGTTTCGCCAATTCAACGCGTCAGCCCCTCATAGGGTTCCCGTCGTCATGTTCGACGTCATATTCTGTGCCAGACCGCAATTTGACGCCGATCAAAGCGACATCGCGGAATCACCTTAAAGTCACATGCGCGCGATCGAATATGATGGAGAGACCCATGAACCGACTTGCCGGCATTCTGTTTTCGTTGATTTCTACCACCTTGATGGGCACCGCCGTCGTCGTGGCGCTGACCATGGGCAAGGACACGCTTCAGCCCATTCTGATCGCGGCGGCCATCGGCTTTGTCGTGTCGATCCCGGTGACCTGGTTCGTGACCAAGAAAATCCTGGAAGAGTTTTCCTAAGTTTTCGCGTCGACCGCCGTCATCCAAGCGCGCATCGCGGCCTCGAATTCGCGGGGTTTCTCGGCATGAAGCCAATGGCCCGTGCCGGGGATGGAGGCGAATTTGGCCGCCGGGAAGAGCGCTTTGGTGCGCTCGCGGTGATCGCGCTCGACATAGGTGCTTTCGCCGCCTGAGAGGAAGAACGTGGGGCCGTCGTATTGCCCGGAGACCTCGGGGAAGGCGGTGATCTTCGGCATTTCGGCTTCCAGAACGTCGAGGTTCAAAAGCCAACGTTTCTCTTTCACCACAAGGCTTTGCAGCAAAAACGCCCGCACGCCCGTGTCCAAGACGTCGCGGGCGAGTTGTTTGTCGGCGTCCGAACGTTTCTCTACGATGGACAGGTCAATCCGGCGCATCGCCTCAATCAAAGGCGTGTTGTCGTGGCTGTAGGTGACGGGCGAAATATCGGCGACGACCAGAGATTTGATCAGCTCGGGGCGTTCGAGCGCCAGCACCATCACCGCCTTGCCGCCCATGGAATGCCCCATGACGTGGCAGGGTCCGTGTTCGGCCACCAGAGGCTCCAAGACCTCGGCCAGATCAGCCGCCATATCGGGGTAGCTTTGCGTCGGGAACCGCGGGCTTTCGCCGTGGTTGCGCTGGTCGACGGCGACGACGAGGCGTTCGTCGGACAGGCGTTTCGAGATCACGCCCCAGTTGCGGGCGGAGCCGAAGAGGCCGTGGACGATCAAAAGGGGCGAGGCGTCGGTCGGCTGACCGTTCAAATCTATGTGCAGCATGGTTGAGAGATAGCGCCTTGGCGCCCTGCGGCAAACCCCCTAAAAGAGGCGCATGGACCATTCCGTGACGCACAGATCAGACGAGCTTGCCGTGCTTTTGCGCGACCATCTGGGCGTGCGCATGGGCGAAGGGTTCGAGGCCAAGGTGAAACACGCCGGACGCCGTTTGCCGCGCTGGGCGCGTCGGAAATCGGCGGTGATCATCGAGGCGCTTGCACTTGAGGCGCATCCGAAATTGGCGCAGCAGGTCCCGCATAAAAAGGTCGATAAGGCCTTTAAAGAATTGCGTTATTTCCTCGAACGTCAGGATGTGAAGACCCGGCGAAAGAACCGTTTTCTGGACCTGATCGCGACGATCGGCTTTGTGATCTTTGCCACCATCGCGCTGGGGCTCGCCGTCATGGTCTGGCGCGGTCTGGTGTAAAAGCGCGTGGGCACAGCGCGTCACGCTGCACCAAGGTGACTGTGACAAAGCTGACGTAAAGCAGCAGATACCACGACCCCATTTTCGAAAAGCTGACCATCTCGCCGGAGACTTGTCCGTTGTAGAGCCAAATCCGTGTCGCCGTGCCGATATTCTCGGCGATCCAGAGGAAAAAGGCGGAGAGCACGGCGGCCAGGGGCAGCGGCATCCAGTGCCAGTGGCCGATGCGATACCAGACACGGGTGCGGGCAAAGAGGATCAGCGAGGCGATGAACAGCCCGATGCGGATGTCCGGTCCGAAGTGATGGGTGAAGAAATTGAGATAGATCGCGAGCGCAAACAGGAGCGAGGCCCAATAGGGCGGGTAGGGGGCGAACCGCATGTCGAAAAGGCGGATGGCGCGGGCCATGAAACTGCCGACGGAGGCATACATGAAGCCCGAAAACAGCGGCACGCCGCCGATTTTGATCACGCCAGCGCCGGGGTAATCCCAACTGCCCATGTGGAGTTTGAAAATCTCCATCACGGTGCCGGTGATATGGAACAAGAGGATGACCTTGGCCTCAGTGAAGGTTTCCAGCCGAAAGATCAGAAATAGGATTTGCAGACCGAGCGCGTAGAGCAGCAATGCGTCATAGCGCGCGATGGTCCAGTCGTCTTGCCAGACCGCATGGGTCGCCAGCATGGCGATCAACAAAAGCCCGCCAAAGAGCGAGGCCCAGCCCATTTTGACCGTGAACATGACAAACTCAGTGACGACATGCGGCAGGCGGGCGCGGAGCCAGTCGCCGAGGTGGCGTTCTAGGGAAGTTGGCTGAGACATCGGGCAACATCGCAATTGTGAAAGAAAAAGGGGCCCGAAGGCCCCTTAACCTGTCTCGAATGTTCGAAACTTACAAGTTCGGATAGAGGGGGAATTTCTCGCAAAGCGCCTCGACCTCGGCTTTCACCTTGGCTTCGACCTCTGCATTGCCCTCTTCGCCATTGGCGGCAAGCCCATCGACCACTTCGACGATCCAGTCGGCGATCTGACGGAATTCGGCCTCACCGAAGCCACGCGTGGTGCCCGCAGGGGTGCCGAGACGGACGCCGGAGGTGACCATCGGCGGCTGCGGGTCGAACGGAATGCCGTTTTTGTTGCAGGTGATATGCGCACGTTCGAGCGCCTTTTCCGTGTCCTTGCCGGTCACATCTTTGGGACGCAGGTCGACGAGCAGCACGTGGGTGTCAGTGCCACCGGTGACGATGTCCAGACCGCCCTTCATCAGCTGATCGGCCAGCGCCTGAGCGTTGACGATCACTTGCTTGGCGTATTCTTTGAACTCGGGACGCAGAGCCTCGCCAAAGGCCACGGCTTTCGCGGCGATGACATGCATCAGCGGGCCGCCCTGAATGCCGGGGAAGATGGCGGAGTTCACCTTTTTGGCGATCTCGACATCATTGGTGAGGATCATGCCGCCACGCGGACCGCGCAGCGTCTTGTGCGTCGTGGTGGTTGCCACGTCGGCATAGGGGAAGGGCGAGGGGTGCGCCCCACCGGCGACGAGACCGGCGAAGTGGGCCATGTCGACCATCAGGATCGCGCCAACTTCATCGGCGATCTCACGGAATTTCGCAAAGTCGATCTGGCGCGGAATGGCGGAGCCACCGGCGATGATCAGCTTGGGTTTGTTCTCGCGGGCCAGCTCGGCGACGGCATCGTAGTCGATGCGCTGATCTTGTTGACGCACACCGTATTGCACGGCCTTGAACCATTTGCCGGACTGGTTCACGGTCGCACCGTGGGTCAGGTGCCCACCGGACGCGAGGTTCATGCCGAGGATCGTGTCGCCCGGTTGCAGAAGTGCGTTGAACACGCCCTGGTTCGCCTGAGAGCCGGAGTTCGGTTGAACGTTCACGTACTGACAGCCGAACAGCTCTTTCGCACGATCACGGGCGAGGTTCTCGGTCACGTCAACAAACTGACAGCCGCCATAATAGCGACGGCCCGGATAGCCCTCGGCGTATTTGTTGGTGAGGACGGTGCCTTGAGCCTCCATCACGGCGGCGGAGACGATGTTCTCAGAGGCGATCAATTCGATCTCGTGGCGCTGACGGCCAAGCTCTTTGGTGATGCTGTCGAACAGCTCGGGGTCGCGGGAGGCGAGCGCCTCGGTGAAGAAACCGGAATCGCGGACATTGGCCGTCATGATATGCTCCTTGGCAGGCTGGGAGTGTCGCGGCTGTCTTAGCCATTCTGTCACATTTGGAAAACCCTTTGTCGGCGCATAATGATCATGAATCCGATCCCGCGTAGGCCTTTTGTGGAGACGAAAGTTTCCGATCCGCGCCCGCGCGTCCGTTTGGGGGCACAATTTCGACGACAGGAGGATTGCGCAACCCCGCAGGAATTCAGGTGAAATCCCCAATCAGCTTTGATACTGAGAACCAAACACCGGGTCTGAAAGGGACACATCATGGTCAAAATCGCTTTTGCCGCCAGCGATGCCCAGATCGCGCAGCGCGCGTTTGAGCGGCTGTCTGCGCAATATAAGGCGGTGCCGATGGAAGAAGCGGAGGTGATCGTGGCCTTGGGCGGCGATGGCTTCATGCTTCAGACCCTGCACGGGACCATGCATCTCGACACGCCGGTTTACGGCATGAATTGCGGCACCATCGGCTTTTTGATGAACGAGTTTCGTGAGGACGATCTGATCGAACGTCTGCGCGAGGCCGAGGAAGAGGTGATCAACCCGCTCTCCATGGTGGCCTGTGGCGAGGACGGGCGCGAACATAAGGCGCTGGCGATCAACGAGGTGTCTTTGCTGCGCGCGGGTCCGCAAGCGGCCAAGCTGCGCGTCTCGATCGACGGCAAAATCCGCATGGAAGAGCTGATTTGCGACGGGGTTCTGGTGGCGACGCCCGCCGGGTCCACGGCCTATAACTACTCCGCGCGCGGGCCGATCCTGCCCATCGGCTCCGATGTTCTGGCGCTCACCGCGATGGCCGCGTTCCGGCCCCGGCGTTGGCGCGGGGCCTTGTTGCCCAGTGCCGCCAAGGTGCGGTTCGATGTGCTTGAACCGGAAAAACGCCCGGTCATGGCCGATGCCGACAGCCGCCACACGGATAAGGTGCTCTGGGTCGAGATCGCCTCGGAACCCAAGGTCAAACACCGTATTCTCTTCGATCCGGGGCATGGGCTCGAAGAGCGGCTGTTGCGCGAACAATTCGTCTGATATCAGGCGCTTGCCTTAGCTTTTGCGGGCGCCGCGCACGGGTTTGCCCCAGGTTTCAAGCTTGCGATAGAGCGTTGAGGGCGAGACATCGAGCACCCGTGCCGCCGCCGGGATCGACCCGTCCGTCGCCTGGATTGCGGCCTCAATCGCCTGTTTTTCGATCTCCGCCAAAGTCCGCCCCTGAAAGGGATCGGCGCGTCCGGGAAACCGCGGCGGCGCGCTCTCGGCGCCCTGTGCCGGAGAGGTGCCGATGCCGCGCAGATAGGGCGGCAGGTCGGAGATTTCCACGACAGGCCCATCGTTCAACAGCGCGACATTCCAGATCACATTCATCAACTCGCGAATATTGCCGGGCCAGTTGTGATCAAGAAAGATCGCCTTGACCCCGGTCGAGAGCGTCCGGAAATTCCGCCCCTCCTGCGCACAGAGGCGATCCAGCTCGGTCTCTGCAATCTCTACCACTTCCAACCCGCGTTCGCGCAGCGGCGGGAGATGGATCGGCACAACGTTCAACCGATAGAACAAATCCGCACGAAAACGGCCATGGGCCACCTCTTCGGTCGGGTCGGGCGTGGAGGAACAAATCAGGCGGAAGGAGACGGGCAGGGGCGTGTCGCCACCGAGGGGGGGGATCTCGCCCGTTTGGAGAATGTTCAAAAGCCGCGCCTGCATCGCCGGGGACAGGGCACAGACCTCATCGAGCAAAAGGGTGCCGCCATTGGCGCGCTCGACAGCGCCGGGCTTGGCGGGACTGTCCGCTGTTGCGACATGTCCGAGAAGCTCTTCTTCGATCCGGTCCGGGTCGGCGGTGGAACAGTCGAGTTTGACAAAAGCGCCGGTGTTGAACCCGGATTGCGCATGGATGGTGGCGGCGGCCTTGACCTTGCCGGTGCCGCTTTCGCCGGTGATGAACACCGAGGCGGCCGATCCCGCCACGGCGCGGATGGTCGCATAAACGTCTTTCATCGGCTTCGAGGAGTTGATCGCGCCTTCCAAACCATCGCCGTGCCCGATCGCTTCGCCGGGCAAAGTCCCGATGCTGCGTCCGGCAAGCGCATTGTTGATCGCGGAGATCAATTGATCAGGGGTCAGCGGTTTGACCAGAAAATCGGCGGCGCCGTTGCGCATCGCGGCCACCGCGCGGTCGACTGTCGCAAAGGCGGTCACGGCAATGGCCTTGAGCTCCGGGCAGCGGGAGGTCAAGGCCTCGATCAATTCCGCTCCGTCGCCATCCGGCAGCACGAGATCGACCAAGGCAATCCGTGGCGCATGATTTTGCGCCAGTTCAAGCGCTTCTTGTTTGCTGCGGGCGGTGAGGACGACATGTCCCTCGGCTTCTAAAGTGGCAGAAAAGAGGGTTAAATGGGTAGCGACGTCATCGACGATTAAAATGGGTGGGTGGCACATCTGTGTCCATCTCGCGCGTTAAGATCGAATGAATTGCAGTTTGAATATTTGAGGCATATTGCCGGAGTTGCCTGAGAATTTCAATGATGTCAGATGGCGACAGCTGATCTGAACGCTCAGACAGGACACGCGAGTCCCGCTGGGCCGTCTTCATATTGACTGTGGCAAAGAGCGCCGACAGAGAATGGCAGGCCCGCGACACCTGGGCGTGCCGTTCTGGGCCATCCTGGCCTTGCATCGCGCCGGTTGCCTCATCGAGATAACGATCCAGATCTTCAGACATCTGGGCCAGTACCTCGCGCGCTGTCGGGCAGGGCAGGTGGGCGATCAGCCTGTTCAGACAGTCTGCCAGGACATCTTGGGGCAAGGCGAAACGCGCAGGCGGGGCGTAGAACCTGGGCTGTGCGGGCGAGAGCGGGTGATCCAGCTCAAGCGCGGTGGCGATGGCCTCGAGAATATCGCGCTGGGCGCTGACGGGTTTTCTGAGCACCGTCTTGACGCCATGCGACAGGATGGTCTGACGGTTCACCATGAACACATGCGAAGTGATGGCCACGGTGGGTGGAACGCTTTGGTCCTGTGCACGGAGCCGTGACAACACCTGAAGCCCCGACAGCAGGGGCAATTCGATGTCGAGAAACACGATGTCGATGTGGGTCTTTTGGTCGGTGAGGCGTTCGAGCGCTTCGATGCCGTCATGCGCCTCGATCACCGTCAGGCCAAGCGCCTCAAGATCGTGACGCAGCCCAAGCCGCAAAGCGGCGCTGTCTTCGACCAAAAGCGCCACGAGCCCCTCGGGCAGGTGCTGCGACTGTGCGATGGTGTCGGTGTTGGCCGTGTTGGGACGTGGAAAGGGCAGCGTCAAACAGGCTTCCGCGCCGCCGTCTGGCGGGTTCTGAAGTTTCAGTTTGCCATTCAAGCGACGGGTCGCGTCAAAGGCCACATGCAGGCCGAACCCCGATCCCGGCTCCCCCGCGCCGATGGGCGTGGGCGCCTGCGCCACGGACCCCAAAACAGAGGGCGGGTAGCCCGGCCCGGCGTCGCGAATGCGGAACACAAGTTCTTCATGCGCGCCCTGACCAGAGCGCGCAATGTCGATGGAGATCGGCCCGGGACCGGCATGATGGAGCGCGTTGGACACGAGATTCGAGAGCACCTGTTCCAGCGCCAGCATATCGAGATCCGCAATGTCAGGCAGGTGATCCGTACCACTGAGCAAAAGTTCGGAGCCGAGTTTTTCGGTGATCCTCTGCCAGCGTTGCACAAGCCCTGTCAGGACCAGTCGCGGCGCGCTGCTGAGAACGGGCGGGGGGCGTTTCTGATGGTCGTGAAAGATCGCCTCGGAGACCTCATCGAGCAAGCGACCCAGATGCGCGCCGGTATGGCTCAACCGCGACAGCTCATTCTGGAGGCGCTGAGGAAGATGCACGTCCTGCGCCAACATCTTCAGTGCGCTTTGCAATTCCCCATACGTCGAACGAATATCATGTGACAACAGGGAGATACGCCCTGCATCCTCGATCTGAAGCGTGTGGCTTTGTTCGTTCCCCTGAGTCAAATTATCCCCTTACGTCCCACCAGACGCTCAACCTATGCAACTTTTGCCGATCACATTGTCGGGCAAGAAAAAACGCGGCCAAATCGGGCCGCGTCGATCCCCGGCGAATTGGTTTACAAAGTCTTAACCAACCTTGCGCCGGGGAACAGAGATTTTTGGTTAAAATTTACTCTTTTGCGTAACCAAGCCCCTGAAGTGCCACTTTGATCTCGTCCAGAATGGCCGGATCGTCGATGGTCGCGGGCATTTTGAACGGCTGGCTGTCAGCGATTTTCACCATCGTGCCGCGCAGGATTTTACCCGACCGGGTTTTCGGCAAACGGTCCACGACACAGGCCATCTTGAACGCCGCGACAGGGCCGATGTCCTTGCGGACCGAGGCGACCACCTCTTTGACGATCGTCGCATGATCGCGGTCGCACCCGGCGTTGAGGCACAAGAAGCCCAGCGGCGATTGCCCCTTGAGTTGATCCGCCACCCCGATCACGGCGCATTCGGCCACGTCCGGGTGGTTCGCCAGAACCTCTTCCATCGCGCCCGTCGACAGGCGGTGCCCCGCGACGTTGATCACGTCATCGGTGCGGGCCATGATGTAGACATAGCCGTCCTCATCCTTGATCCCCGCGTCGCCTGTTTCGTAGTAACCCGGGAAGGTGGTGAGGTAGCTCTTTTTGTAGCGATCTTCCGCATTCCAAAGCGTCTGCAACGTGCCCGGCGGCAGCGGCAGTTTGATTGCGATGGCGCCCAGTTCTCCGTCGGCGACCGGATGACCGGCCTCGTCGAGAATGTCGATGTCATAGCCCGGCATCGCCACCGAAGGGCTGCCGATCTTGACCGGCAATTCCTCGATGCCCAGCGGGTTCGCGGCGATGGCCCAGCCGGTTTCCGTCTGCCACCAGTGGTCAATGACGGGCACGCCGAATTTCTCCTGCGCCCATTTGATCGTGTCGGGGTCCGCGCGTTCACCAGCGAGGAAAATCGCCTGAAGCTCATGTGCCTTATAGCGTTTGATCCATTCGCCATTCGGGTCCTCGCGCTTGATCGCGCGCAGCGCCGTCGGCGCCGTAAAGAAGGACTTCACCCGCTGGTTCTGGATGATCCGCCAGAACACACCGGCGTGCGGCGTGCCGACCGGCTTGCCCTCGAACACGATGGTCTGCGCGCCTTTGATCAGCGGGCCGTAGCAGATGTAGCTGTGGCCCACGACCCAGCCCACATCGGAGGCCGCCCAGAACCGGTCGCCTGCCTCGATGTTGTAGATGTTCTTCATCGTCCAGTTGAGCGCCACAAGGTGCCCGCCGGTGGAGCGCACCACGCCTTTCGGCGCGCCAGTGGTGCCGGAAGTGTAGAGAATATAGGCTGGATGATTGCCCTCGACCGGCACGCATTCTGCCGGTTTGACGCCGTATTGGAAACCGTGCCAAGAGAAGTCACGCCCCTCGATCAGCTTGGCAACCTCTTGTTCGCGTTGGAAAATCACGCAGAATTCGGGCTTGTGCCCGGCCTGCTCAATGGCTTCGTCCAAAAGCGGTTTGTAATGCACCACGCGGTTGGGCTCGAGTCCGCAGGACGACGCGATGATCGCTTTCGGCGTACAATCGTCGATCCGAACCGCCAGTTCATGCGCCGCAAAGCCGCCGAAGACCACCGAATGCACTGCGCCGATCCGGGCACAGGCCAGCATCGCCTCAAGCGCCTCGGGCACCATCGGCATATAGATGATGACGCGGTCGCCTTTCTCGACGCCGCGCATTTTGAGCGCGCCCGCCAGGGACGACACGCGGGCCTGCAATTCCTTGTAGGTGATGCCCTTGGTCGCATGGGTGATCGGGCTCTCGTGCATGATCGCGATCTCGTCGCCGCGACCGGCTTCGACATGGCGGTCCACCGCGTTGTAACAGGTGTTGGTCAACCCGTCCGAGAACCACTCATAAATCGGGGCTTTGTCGTCAAACAGCGCCTTCGTGGGCTTTTTGAACCAATGAACTTCTTCTGCGGCCTCCATCCAGAATGCTTCCGGATCGGATTTCCAGGCCTCGTAAACGTCTTTATATGCCACTCTTCGCGTCCTCCTCGCTGACTTGGCGTGATTGGCTCAGTCAGTGATTCCCTGCGGGGCTACGTAGGAATATCACGCGCAACAATCACGGGGGCCGCTGGTGATTGGCCCCGCTCCGGCAATGTTGTTACCAGAGCGCGCTAGAAAAGTTTATATAAAATTCGCAAACATCCCGACAAATGTAGTTTGCAAACTCTTCTCCAAGGTGTTGATGTTGCAAATAGAAACGCCCCCGCGACGAGGCGGAGGCGTTGCAAATCTGTTCTGTCGTCTGGACTTAGCCGTAATGCGCGACCGGGGTCCCTGCGATGGCGGACATGTTCAAAAGCCCGCGCGAGGTGATCGAGGGCGTGACGATATGCGCCTTGTTCGCCATCCCCATCAGGATCGGACCGACTTCCAGCCCGCCGCCTTTGGTCTTTAGGATGTTGCGCACGCCGGAGGACGCATCGGCAATCGCAAAGACCAGCGCATTGGCCGGGCCTTCAAGCCGCGAATGCGGGAAGTTGCGTTCGCGCAAATCCGGGGTCAGGGCGCTGTCGATGTGCATCTCGCCCTCGTATTTGAAATCCCGGGGTTCGGCGTCGAGAATCTCCATCGCTTCGCGCATGTGGCGCCCCGTCATGCAATTGAGGTTGCCGAACTCCGAATGCGAACACAGCGCAATGTTCGGCTCGATCCCGAAGCGGCGCACATGGCGCGCCGTGGCGATCACGGTTTCGGCGATCTGCTGCGGCGTCGGCTCGGTATGCACATGTGTGTCGGCGATGAACAACGGGCCGTCTTCTTGAATCATCAAGGAAAGCGCGCCGACCGGCTGGCGCTCCTTGGTGCCGAGAATTTGTGTCACATAGTTGAGGTGCCACAGATATTGACCGAAGGTGCCGCAGATCATGCTGTCGGCGTGGTCCTGTTGCACCATAATGGCGCCAATCGCCGTGGTGTTGGTGCGCAGGATCGCTTTTGCCAGATCCGGCGTTACACCTTTGCGGGCCATCAGGTCATGATAGGCCTGCCAATATTGTTTGTAGCGGCTGTCGTTTTCCGGGTTCACCACCTCGAAATCAATGCCGGGGCGGATTTTCACGCCAGCGCGCTCGGCCCGCATGGCGATCACCTCCGGACGACCGATCAGGATAGGTTTGTCGGTGGTTTCCTCGATCATGCCTTGGGCGGCGCGCAGCACGCGTTCGTCTTCGCCTTCGGCAAAGGCGATGCGGCGTTCGGCATGGCTTGCGGCGGCAAAGACCGGGCGCATGATCAGCGCGGATTTGAACACCGAACCGTCGAGCGCGTCCTTATAGGCCTTCATGTCGCGGACAGGTTTCGTCGCCACGCCGCTCTCCATCGCGGCTTTGGCAACGGCCGAGGCCACGACCCCCATGAGGCGCGGGTCGAACGGTTTCGGGATCAGATAATCCGGGCCGAATTCCATCCGCTCGTCCTGATAGGCAGCAGCGGCTTCGGCGCTGGTGGTGGCCCGCGCAAGGGCCGCGATCCCCTCGATACAACCGAGCTGCATCTCATCGTTGATCTCGGTGGCCCCCACATCCAGCGCACCGCGGAAGATGAAAGGGAAACATAGCACGTTGTTGACTTGGTTGGGGTAATCCGACCGGCCCGTGGCGATGATCGCGTCAGGTGCGACCCTTTTGACCTCGTCCGGCATGATCTCCGGCGTCGGGTTGGCGAGCGCGAAAATGATCGGCTGTTTGGTCATCTTCTTGACCATCTCGGGCTTCAGGACCCCCGGACCGGAGAGGCCGAGGAACATATCCGCGCCCTCAATCGCCTCGTCGAGCGTCCGTAGGTCGGTCTTTTGCGCAAAGGCCGCCTTTTGCGCCGTCATCTCTTCTTCGCGGCCCTCATAGACCAGCCCGGCGATGTCGCAGAGCCAGACGTTTTCGCGTTTGAGGCCCAATTTCAACAGCATGTTGAGACAGGCAATCCCTGCCGCCCCGCCGCCGGTGGACACCACTTTAATGTCTTCGATCTTCTTGCCCGACACGCGCAAAGCGTTGGTTGCGGCGGCGCCGACAACGATGGCGGTGCCATGTTGGTCGTCGTGGAAGACGGGGATGTTCATCTTCTCGCGGCAGAGTTGTTCAACAATAAAACAATCCGGCGCCTTGATGTCTTCGAGGTTGATTGCGCCAAAGGTCGGCTCCAGCGCACAGACGATCTCGGCCAGTTTTTCCGGGTCGCTTTCGTTCACTTCGATGTCGAAACAGTCGATGTTGGCGAATTTCTTGAAGAGCACCGCCTTGCCCTCCATCACCGGTTTCGAGGCGGCGGCACCAATGTTGCCAAGGCCCAAAACGGCCGTGCCATTGGTCACGACGGCGACGAGGTTGCCGCGCGCGGTGTAGCGGCTCGAGGTGGTCGGGTCGGCCTTGATCTCCAGACAGGCTTCGGCGACGCCGGGGCTATAGGCCCGCGCGAGGTCGCGGCCGTTGGCCATCGGTTTGGTGGCGCGAATTTCCAATTTCCCGGGTTTCGGGAACTCGTGATAGTCGAGCGCGGCTTGTCTCAGGCTGTCGTTGCGCGTGTCCGTCGCCATTGGTGATCTCCCAATCTTGTCTGCGGCCTTGTCTGTGGTCATGCTAGGCGGTCATGTGCGTGGGGATATTGTTTAATGCTAAACAACTTTGCCCTAATGTGCCTCAAGGCCTCTCCCTCGGCAAGCCTCTACGCCTCTCAAAGGGGCCGATGCAAGGGGAGACGTGTAAAATGGGGGGCTTGTGTCGAGGCGCCATTCGAGGCGCGTAAAAGACAAGCAAACCTGTGCGGAGAACCGCACAATCGGCAGGCCCCTGCGCCAGGCCCGCGTGCCGTGGCGTGTATCGCACTTGCATCTGGGCGGGCGAGGCTTCACTCTGGACCGAATAGTCAAAAATGAGGTCCTCCCGATGTCTTTGCCAACCTCTGTGCGCCCCTCTCTCTTGGATGAAGCCGCGAAAATTCAGGACAAAGCCTATGCGCCCTATTCCAACTTTCGCGTGGGGGCTGCGATCCGCACGACTTCGGGCGCGATCTACACCGGCGTGAACGTGGAAAACGCCGCCTATCCCGAAGGCACCTGTGCCGAAGCCGGGGCCATCGCGGCCATGGTTTTGGGGGGGGAGACAGAAATCGCCGAGGTTGCCGTGATCGGAGACAGCGACGAGCCGGTGCCGCCCTGTGGCGGCTGTCGTCAGAAAATCCGCGAATTTGCGGGGCCGGAGGTGCAGGTCTCGATGATGTCGCGCACAGGTAAGGTGCTGACTATGACAGTGGGCGAACTTCTGCCGGGCGCCTTCACGCCGGATCATATGGACTGAGCCTCATGACCTTCGATGCACGCCAGATCATTGAGAAATTGCGGGACAAACGTGAGCTGTCGTCCACTGAGCTGACCGGCTTTGCGCAGGGTCTCGCCAGTGGTGCCGTGACCGATGCGCAAGCGGGTGCTTTTGCCATGGCCGCTTTGCTGAACGGTATGTCCGACCCGGACCGCGTGGCGTTGACGCTGGCGATGCGCGACAGTGGCGAGGTGATGCGCTGGGACTTGCCGTCCCCCGCGATTGACAAACATTCGACGGGTGGTGTCGGCGATTGTGTCTCGCTTTTGCTGGCGCCCGCTTTGGCGGCCTTGGGCGCCTGTGTGCCGATGGTCTCGGGGCGCGGGCTTGGGCATACCGGCGGCACATTGGACAAGCTCGAATCCATTCCCGGCCTCAAAACCGAAGTCACGGACGCGCGGTTCCACGAGATCGTCGAACGCGTCGGCTGTGCCATCGTCTCGGCCTCTGGCTCCATCGCGCCTGCGGACAAACGGCTCTACGCGATCCGCGATGTCACCGGCACGGTCGAAAGCATCGACCTGATCACCGCCTCGATCCTGTCCAAAAAGCTCGCGGCGGGTCTTGAGGCGCTGGTGCTCGACGTCAAATGCGGCTCAGGGGCTTTCATGACCACGCCCGAGGACGCGCGCGCCTTGGCGCAAAGCCTCGTGACCACGGCGAATGGCGCAGGCTGTAAGACCTCCGCGCTGATCACCGACATGAACCAACCGCTCTGTCCGACGCTGGGCAATGCCTTGGAAGTCATGACGGTGATGGAGGCGCTGACCACGGGCGAGGTGGATAATATCCTTTGCGATGTGACCTGTGCTTTGGGGGGCGAATTGATGGTTCTGGCCGGATTGGCCGAGGATGCGGACCAAGCCGCCTGGGCCGTGCGCGACACGCTCACCGATGGCTCCGCCGCGGAACGCTTTGGTCAGATGATCGCAGAACTTGGCGGGCCTGCCGATTTCGTCGATCACTGGCGCGACCGTTTGCCCTCGGCGCCCGTCGTGCGCGATGTCCTGTCGCAAGAGCCGGGCTATGTGTCCGAGATGGACGGCCATGCGCTTGGCATGGCGGTGGTGCATCTGGGCGGCGGGCGCATGAAAGGCGGCGACAAAGTCGACCCGGCGGTGGGGCTTTCCAATTGCTGCATGATCGGGGAATATCTCGATGCGGACAACCTGATCGCCACCATCCATGCCAAATCCGTGGAAGAGGCCGACAGGGCAGAGGCCGCGATCCGTGCGGCGATCCGGCTGGCCTCTGAGGCCCCCGACGAGCCGCCTTTGGTCTATGAAAAGGTATCGGTATGAGCAGGGCATTTTTGATCGTGATGGACTCGGTGGGCCTCGGCGGCGCACCGGATGCGGACCAGTTTTTCAACGGTGAGCGGCCCGACACGGGGGCCAATACCATCGCCCATATCGCGCAGGCCTGTGCCGAGGGGCGCGCCGAAAAGGGGCGGTCCGGGCCGTTGCATGTGCCAAACCTCGATGCGCTGGGGTTGGGCGCGGCGATGGCGCACGCGACCACGGACCCTGCGCCGGGGTTGGAGGCGATGCCGGAAGGGCTTTATGGCGTTGCTGCCGAGATCAGCCCCGGCAAGGACACGCCTTCGGGACATTGGGAATTGGCCGGTGTGCCGGTGCCGTGGGATTGGCATTATTTCCCGGACGAGCAGCCGTCTTTCCCGCAGGATTTGATGGAGAAGGCGGCGGAATTGTGCGGGGCAGGGGGCACTTTGGCGAATTGCCACGCCTCCGGCACGGAAGTCATCAAGGAGTTCGGCGCGCAGCATATCGCGACCGGTTGGCCGATTTGCTACACCTCTGCGGATTCTGTGTTTCAGATTGCCGCCCATGAGGATCATTTCGGCCTCGATCGGCTGTTGAAGCTTTGCGAAGACCTCGCGCCGACGCTCCATGCGATGAAGATCGGGCGCGTCATTGCCCGGCCTTTCATCGGCACGCTGGAAGACGGGTTCACCCGCACCGGCAACCGCCACGACTACGCCATAGCGCCGCCCAGTCCGACGATTTGCGACTGGGCGAAATCCGCCGGACGTGCGACCTATGCCGTTGGGAAAATTGGCGATATTTTCTCGATGCAGGGGTTGGATGAGGTCCGCAAGGGCAACGATCATACGCTCTTCGATCACCTCTGTGACGTGATGGACGAGGCGCCTGACGGGTCCTTCACCTTTGCCAATTTTGTCGAATTCGACAGTCTCTATGGGCATAGGCGCGACGTTTCCGGCTATGCCCGCCATCTCGAATGGTTCGACGCCCAGATGCCGCGCTTGTTTGAGCGCGCGCGGGAGGGTGATCTTTTGATTTTCACCGCCGACCATGGCAACGATCCGACTTGGTCGGGCACGGACCACACCCGCGAACAAGTGCCGGTGCTGGGCTATGGTGTCGGTCTTAAACCCATTGGTCCTGTGGCCTTTTCCTATGTGGCGGCCTCGATTGCCAAACACCTCGGGATCGAGGCGCAAGGCCCCGGAAGGAGTTTCCTTTGAGCTTCACGGATATGCCGAAAATCGAGCTGCACATGCACCTCGAGGGCGCTGCCCCGCCCGCGTTCATTCGCGGATTGGCGGCGGAAAAAAAGGTCGATATCTCGGGCGTTTTCGACGAGAGAGGCGCCTATAAATACAAAGACTTCTGGGATTTTCTCAAAGTCTATGAGGCTGCCACCTCGGTTCTGAAAACACCACAGGATTACTACCGCCTGACCCGTGCCGTGTTGGAAGAAAGCGTGGCCTCGAATGTGATCTATACCGAAAGCTTTCTGGCGCCTGATTTCTGTGGCGGCGGCGATGTCTCGGCATGGAAAGACTACCTCGCCGCGATCAAGCAAGCCGCTGACGAGATGGAGCGTGAGGCCGGTATCGTAATGCGCGCGATCCCGACCTGTGTGCGCCATTTCGGACCGGATCAGGCGAAAAAGACCGCATTGTGTGCGCAGGAAACCGTGGGCGATTTCGTCACCGGCTTTGGTATGGGCGGCGACGAGGCTATGGGCAAGCAGGGTGATTTCAAATACGCCTTCGACATGGCGCGCGAGGCGGGGCTGCGGCTCACCTCTCATGCGGGCGAATGGGGCGGGCCCGAGAGTGTCCGAGACGCCATTCGCGACCTCAAGGTCGAGCGCATCGGCCATGGTGTGCGCGCCATCGAAGATCTCGCTTTGGTCGATGAGATTGCCGAAGCCGGGATCGTTTTGGAGGTCTGTCCGGGCTCGAACATTGCGTTGGGCGTCTATCCGAAGTGGTCCGACCATCCGATCGCCAAGCTGCGCGAGCGCGGTGTGAAGGTGACCGTGTCGACCGACGATCCGCCGTTCTTCCATTCCACCATGCGCTACGAATTCGACCGCCTCGCCGAGACCTTCGGCTGGGAAGAGGATGATTTCAAAGACTTGAACAAGGTCGCGATTGAGGCGGCCTTTTGTGATGAGGCGACCCGTGGGGCGGTCGCCAAGAAACTGGAGCCTACCGATGCTTGATCATTTGACCGTCGTGAAACACCCGCTGGTGCAGCACAAACTGACCATCATGCGCGACAAGGAGACCTCGACCGCCGGATTCCGGCAGCTGTTGCGGGAGATTTCCCTTTTGCTCGCCTATGAGGTCACGCGCGAGCTGGACATGACCGAAAAAACCATCGAGACGCCGATGCAAACTATGCAGGCGCCGACTTTGGACGGCAAGAAACTGGCGCTGATCTCGATCCTGCGCGCGGGCAACGGCTTGATGGATGGCATTCTGGAGCTGATCCCCTCGGCGCGTGTTGGGTTCGTGGGCCTGTACCGCGATGAAGAGACGCTTGAGCCAGTCGAATATTATTTCAAAGTGCCCGAAGACTTGGGCGACCGTTTGGTGATCGCTGTCGATCCGATGCTCGCCACCGGTAATTCCTCGGTCGCGGCCATTGATAAGCTGAAAGAGGCGGGCGCGAAAAACATTCGGTTCCTTTGTCTTTTGGCGGCGCCCGAAGGCGTCAAACGTATGAAAGAGGCGCATCCCGACGTGCCGATTGTCACAGCGGCAGTGGATGAGAAGCTCAACGATCATGGATATATTGTCCCCGGGCTAGGGGATGCGGGCGATCGCATGTTTGGTACAAAATAAGCGATTTCCCCTCTTAACAGCGAATCAGTTCTGCGCTAGTCTGTACACAATATCTTGTGCGGGGCAGCATAATGCAGGGTTTGAGAACGATTTCCGTCGCAGTCATGGTCGCGACTTTGGGCGTGTCCGCCGTCGGCCTTTCCGGGGCCGGGGCGCGCGCCCTTTCTAATGCCGATCATCCGGCGGAATTTCCGCCTGCATCCTACAAAGGGTCACAATATGTCGACAGCCGGGGCTGCGCCTATGTGCGCACCGGCGCCGGTGCCGCGGTGCAATGGGTTCCGCGCGTGTCGCGGGATCGTCAGGTGCTCTGCGGTTTCAAACCGACCTTTGCCCAGATCGAAGACAGCTTGCCGGTCATTCCCGATCCCGTGAGCCCGACGCCGACCACGACTGTGGCTGCGGCTGTAACCCCTGCTCCGAAACAACCTTCTACGGTCCAAGTGTCGGTGCCCACCTCCGCCCCCCAAGCAGCACCGGTTGCCGCAAAGGCCGCGCCAGTTCCGCAACCCAGCCTGCCGCCGCTCGAACAGCTCGCGGGCAAGACCGTGGGAGAACGCGGCTGTGTGGCCTCCGTCACAGACGGTCAGCTGCGGTGTGAGACCGGGACGGTCGAATATATTCTCAAACGTCTTCCTGCGGGCGTCACCGTGCGCACCGCCGATGGCGGTCGGATGAGGTTGACAGAGCCGACGCTGGTGCGTGTGCCGGTCAAACGCGCCGCACCTGTTCAGGCCCCCATTCAGGCTCCGACCGAAGCCCCCGCGCCGATCATGGTCGCGGCCGCGGCCCCCGCCACCGTCGCACCAACAGCCACGGCGGCCTTGACGCAATGTGGCGGTCTCTCCGGCAATGCAGCACAATATATGAACACGGGCGGGCGTTATGCCGTGCGGTGCGGTCCGCAGGCCGTGCACCCCTCCGCCTATATCCAGCGCAACGCGCAGGCGCGTTTGTCGACCCAAAGCGCCAATCAGATCGCCGTGGCCCGTGCCGCCGGGATCGATCCCTACGCGCTGCCGCGTCCGGTGGCGGGCAGCTTGCCGGACGGCTACAGCCGCGCTTGGACCGACGGGCGCCTCAACCCGCACCGTGGTCCGCAAACCGCCCGCGGTGACTTGCAAATGGCACAGGTCTGGACCCAGACCACGCCTGCCTATGATCTCTATGCGCCGCGCAAGAAGACCTTCTGGGAATGGCTCTTCGGCTCGCCTTTCAAGACCCGGAACACCGTCACGGCTCAGGCCCCGCAATACGCAGGTCAGACTGTTGGCCAAGGTCAGGCGCCGGTTCAAATCTCGACCAAATCGGTGGTGCCCGCGCGCACGCCGGGTGCGGCCAAACCCGCTTTGGCTCAGGTCCAACCCCAACAGGCGCAGGCTCTGCGCTATGTCCAGGTGGGCACCTTTGGTGTCCCCGAAAATGCCGAGCGCTCGATTGCGCGCCTTTCGGCCATGGGCTATCCGGTTTCGTCGCAGGTTCTGCGTCGGGGTGGTAAGCCTTTGAAGATTGTTCTGGCCGGCCCCTTTGCCCGGCCCGAGCAAACCCTGTCCGCTTTGTCTGCCGTTCGTGGGGCAGGCTACGGGGACGCATTCGCGCGCAAGTAGCGTTGAGTTAGACGAGGCAGAACAATAAAAAGAAACCCCCGCATCTGGCGGGGGTATTCTTTTGTCTTCTGGCGTCGTGTGAAGAATTAGCCGCCACACACACCCTGCAACGCGACCCAATCGCCATCTGAGAGCACAGGCCGCGTGGTCTCGATCTGCACCCCGTCGGCCTCGATCAAGGGCAAAACACTTTCGCCGGTGATGTCGCGGGCATAGGCGTAGGGGGCGCTGTGGACTTCTGCTCCGGCAAAGGCCGAGATCAGGTGATCGTTTTCCACCGGCGCCACGGGGGCCGTCAAAAGGCTCTCGGCATGAGCGTCGAGGATGTCGGGCGGAATGTGCCCGGTGGTCAACAGCCGGAGCGAGGTGGTGAGCCCTGCGTCCTGCAACAGGCGTTCCAGCGGATCTTGATCCTCTGCGCGCACCAGCTCGGCCAAAACATAACCGGCCAAGACATCGGGGTCTTCGTGATCTTCGAGCAGCGCACGGTTCAACAGGATGATCTTGCCGGGCAGGTGCTGTGACAGGGCGACGCCGCTGGTGAGCACAACGATCTGACCGGAACCTCCGGGAATGAGGCGGTTTTTCAATGTGTTGAGCGCGCGGGCGCCATGCACCGTGTCGCAGGGCGCCCCGGACAGGCGTTTGATCCGGTCCAAAAGCTCCTCGCCGATCTCGGCACGGGTCACCGGCGGCACGATGGTGACCGCCTGACGAATGAGCGCGCCGGGCAGCCAGAACACGCCCAGACCGAGTACCGCAGCCGCCCCCAGTCCGATCATCACGCCACGGAGCCGCCCCGGATGCGGACGGGCACGGTCGATGGCGCGACGAATGCGGTCAATCGCCTCGATCATCAGCTCGTCGTCGATCTCCAACTCTTCACTGCTGTCAGACGCGGGACGGTAGCGGGCCGGGGTCTCGCCCTCGGCGGTGATGCGTTCGATGGCGGGCAGTGACCAATGGGTCAGGGGCCGACCATCGGTGCGATCATCACTCAGCGTCAGCGTCGCCTCGCCCACTGAGACGATCACGGAACGGCGCTGGCTGTCCCCTTCGGGAAGCCAGAGACCGGGGGCTTCGAGCCGTTCGAATTCCGTAAGCGCGATCATGCGCGGGCTGCTCTTTTCATCGTTGTTTCGGGCAATCTATCGTGGAACGCCGGGCGCCACAATCGTTCTGGGAACCGAAGAGAAAAGGCTTTAGTATTTTGTCATGATCATCTCGCCGGGCCGCCGCTATATCTTTGTTCACATTCCCAAAACCGGGGGCACGGCGCTGGCGCAGGCGCTGGAGACGCGCGCCATGGCCGATGACATTCTCATTGGCGATACGCCCAAGGCGATCAAGCGGCGGGGGCGGGTCAAGGGGCTGACGGCGGCGGGGCGGTTGTGGAAACATTCCCGGCTGGCGGACATTGAGGGGCTGGTGCCGCGCGAGGCCTTCGCGGATCACTTCATCTTCACCCTCGTGCGCAATCCCTGGGACCGGTTCGTGTCCTATTATCACTGGCTCAGAGGCCAGAGTTTCGATCATTCTGCGGTGACTTTGGCCAAATCCACTGAGTTTTCCGACTTCCTGAACGCGCCCGAGACGGTCAAAAGCCTGTCTGTGCCATCGCGCAGCTATCTGTGCGACGGGGCGGGGCAGGAGCGTGCCAATCTTTATGTGCGGCTTGAGGCATTGGATGAGGATCTGGCGCCGCTTTGGGATCATCTTGGGTTTGACCTGTCGCCGATTGCGCCGGTGAATGAATCCCAGCGCGCCCGCGATTTTCGGACCTATTATTCGGAAGCCGATGCGGAGTTGGTGGCCCGGATCGCATCGAAAGACATTGCCCAATTTGGCTATGGTTTCGACTGAGCGCGCGTCGAGACTGAGGCTGAAATGCGGCGGGCCAAGGGAGATTTCCTGAGGTTTTGCGGCTGTGAGGGGGGATCCGGCGTCGAATCGTGGGGACATCCGGTAAGCCATTCCTTTCTGAGTGGGACGCTAACCCCAAGAATTCTTGGTTAAACCTGAGTGAACTCCAAATTTTCTTAACGGACTGTTACCAAATTCGAGAACAATTGAATGAAATCCCCGACATTTGCGCCGATGTCGGGATTATGCCCCATTTGCGTCCCATTCGCGTCGAACTGTGACCCCACCGGCCACCTTTTCATAATCTCACAGATCGCAGAGCTCGGGCTGCCACCCGAAAAGAGCCTGATGGGGATGAGACGATGATGAAACTGGGTCAGATGTTGCGCAAAGAGCCGGTCCATGATGCGGGCGGTCGCTCTGGTGTGTGGGATGGGGCGTTTCATGGTGGGTACGCGGCGCAGACCTCGGGCCTCATTGCCGGGATGCAGGTGGCAACCAGCACCGGCTGGCGCGATGTGGCTGCTCTGCAAGAGGGCGATAAGGTGCTGACCTTTGATGAAGGCCTTCAGGCCGTGCGCCGGATCATCAAACGTTGGACCTACACGGATCAGGGCAGGACCCCCGCGCATCTCTGGCCGCTCTTTGTGCCCGCTGGCGCCTTGGGCAACCGCTCGGAGATGACACTTTTACCGGAGCAGGCGGTGATGGTGGAAAGCGATGCGGGCGAGGCGATGTTTGGCGATCCTTTCACCTTGATGCCAGCTCTCGCTTTGGAGGGCTACAAGGGCATCGAGCGTGAGCATGTGCGCAAGCCCATCGAGGTCGTGATCCTGCATTTCGACACGGAACAAGTGGTGTTCGGCAATATCGGTGCGCTGTTTCACTGTCCGTCCGAGGAGGCCGTGACCATCGCCGGATTGATGGAGGAGCGCGACCAGCCGGGCTATGAGGTCCTGTCGCTGACCCAGGCACGGATGTTCGTGGATGCGCTGATCGATGAGGACGCGCAGGATTGCGTTTGGATGCAAGAAGAGCAGCGGCACAGAGGTCAGACCACATCGCGGCGCTACGCGTCCTGAGACGAAATCGAGACGTCTTCTGGATGAGATCGGGAGAAGACCTGTGCATTTGCGCGGGTCTTTTCGGTTTTGAGAGCTGTTTCTTGGGCTTTCGCAGCTGAAATTGCCTAAGAAAGTATCATCTCTTTGTGGGGTATGCTGCGATGCGGCATTTGTTGGGCGCTGTCGGTGTGGCAGGCGATTATGATGAGATTATGCCTCGTGTGGGAGGGCTTATCAGGGCGCGAGGGGTCACCAAAACGGAGCCCGAACCATGTGTATCTCAGCTGAAGCGCTCGCGCTTTTCCTCAATCTCATCGCCGCGCCGGTCACCTCGGAGCCGGGGCGGATCATCGTTCATGCCACGGAAAACGACGCCCATTGGGTGCAGGTCGAAGACCGCTGGTGCACCATGGCGCCGCAAATCCAAGGCCGCGACATGTTTGCCGAATTGGCCAAGGATGACGCATAAGCCCTCCCCGGAAAGGGAAGGGCTGAGTGTCATGTGAGGCGCGCTCAGGCGGCTTTGCTGTCGACGCCCGCACCAAAGCGGCCGTAGAAGGTCTCGCCAGAGGCTGCCATCTCGCGCAGGAGGGTCGGCGTCTCAAAGCGCGGCCCATGCGTGGCGGTGAGATTGTCGCAAATCTCGACCGCTTTTGCGGCACCGATGATGTCGAGCCAGCTAAACGGCCCGCCGGACCAAGGTGCAAAGCCCCAGCCGAGGATCGCGCCGACATCGCCTTCGCGGATGTCTTCCAACACGCCCTCTTCAAGCGCGCGGACGGCCTCCAACACCTGCGCCATCATCAGGCGATGTTGCACCTCGTCGAGATCGGGTTGCGCATCGGCCTCTGGGAACTCTTCGTTGAAGCCTTCCCAGAGGTAGCCGCGTTTGCCCTTTTCGTCGTAGTCGTAAAAGCCCGCGTTGGATTTTTTGCCCAGACGCCCCTGATCGAACATCCAGAACACCACCTCGTCCACGGCCTCGTCCGGGTAGGCGTCGCCCATGGCGGCCTTCGTCGCCTTGGCGATTTTCACACCGAGATCAATCGAGGTCTCGTCGATGAGCTGAAGCGGCCCGAGCGGGAAGCCCAGAAGCTTTGCGGCATTCTCGATGAGCGGCAGGTCCACGCCCTCAGCCGCCATGCGCACGCCCTCGTTGATGTAGGGGATGATGCAGCGGTTGGCGTAGAAGAAGCGTGCGTCATTGACCACGATCGGCGTCTTGCGGATCTGGCGCACGTAGTCGAGCGCTTTCGCCACGGCCACGCCGCCGGTCTCTTTGCCTTTGATGATCTCCACGAGGAGCATCTTGTCCACGGGGCTAAAGAAGTGGATGCCGATGAACTGCTCCGGGCGCGCAGACGCCTTGGCCAGCTCAGTGATGGGCAGCGTCGAGGTGTTCGACGCAAAGATGCAATCCTCGCCGACGATGGCCTCGACCTTTTTTGTCATCTCTGCTTTGACGCCGATGTCCTCGAACACGGCTTCGACGATGAGATCACAGCCTTTCAAAGCGTCCAGATCGGTGGTCGCGGTGATACGCGAGAGCACCTGGTCTTTCTTTTCCGGCGTGACCTTTTTGCGGCTGATCCCCTTGTCGAGGATGGCCTCAGAGTAAGCCTTGCCCTTGTCCGCGGCCTCTTGTTTCTGGTCGATCAACACGACCTCGATGCCCGCATTGGCAGACACATAGGCAATGCCCGCGCCCATCATGCCCGCGCCCAAGACGCCGACTTTTTTGACGGTCTGGTCGGCCACTTCGGGACGGTTCGCGCCTTTTTCAAGCGCCTCCTTGTTGATGAACAAGGACCGGATCATCGACGACGACGAGGGGTTCATCAGCACATGGGTGAACCAGCGCGCTTCGATTTTGAGCGCGGTGTCAAACGGCACCATCGCGCCTTCATAGACCGCGGACAGAAGCGCCTTCGCCGCCGGGTAGACGCCTTGGGTGTTGCCGTTGACCATGGCGGAGGCGCCGACGAAGGTCATGAAGCCCGCCGGGTGGTAAGGTGCGCCGCCGGGCATTTTCCAACCCTTCGCGTCCCAAGGTTTCACGATGTCCGCGTCTTTCGCGGAGAGCACCCACTCTTTGGCCTTCGCCAAAAGTTCACCGGGTTCTACCACCTCTTGAATGATCCCCGCACCCTTGGCTTTCTTCGGGTCCAGCATCTTGCCCTCAAGCAGGATCGGCGCCGCCGCCATCGCGCCGACCATGCGCGAGACACGCGTGGTGCCGCCCATGCCGGGGAAAATGCCGACCTTGATCTCCGGCAGGCCGATCTTGGCCTTCGGATTGTCGGCAGCAAAGATGCGGTGGCACGACAGAGGCAGTTCGAGCCCGATGCCAAGCGCCGTGCCGGGCAGGGCCGCTGCGACCGGCTTGCCGCCTTTGTTGGTCTTCGGGTCCATGCCCGCACGTTCCAGCTTGCGCAGGATCGCGTGCATGTTCATCAGCCCGTCGAAGAGACCTTTGGCCGGGTCATCCCCCGCCGCGTCCTTCATCTTGGCGATGATGTTCAAATCCATCCCGCCGGCAAAGGTGTCCTTGCCAGAGGTGATCACGATCCCTTTGACGGCCTCGTCGCCCAACGCCTTGTCGATACAGGCGTCCAGTTCGGAAATCCCCTCCATCGAAAGCACGTTCATGCTTTTGTTCGGGATGTCCCAGGTGATGACGGCCACGCCGTCGCTGTCTACGTCGTAATGAAAATCAGTCATTGTCTTCCCTCTCTCGCAGGGCTGGTGCCGGTCCAGGGATGATGCCCGCGCGCGTTCATGATGGAGGACATTTTATAGCCCCCCTCGGTGGCGTGGATCAGCGCGGTGGAGGTATAAGGCTCCGTCGCGCGATGTCCGTGGTCCAGCAGTTCAGTCTCATAGGTTCCGATGAAGGTCCCGTCGCGACAATCCTCCAAAGAGATCGGTCGGCGATAAACTTCGTCCAGCCTCATGACCGTGCAGGCCTGAAGGTAGAGATCGAAATTCTCGCGAAGTTCCTCGAGGGTTGTCATGAAAACGGGGCCTTGTTGTGTCACCATGGAAAAGGGCAGGAGGATGCGCGAGGCCCAGAGCGTAAAATCCCCTGTGATGAAACAGGTGGAAATATCGTCCAGAAACTCGCGAAACTCTGCCGCGTTCACATTCAGATCCTTTCGATGATCGTCGCCGCTCCCATACCAGATGCGATACAAAGCGTGGCGAGACCCGTGCCTTTGCCGGTGCGTTCCAATTCATCGAGCAGGGTGCCGATGATGATCGCCCCGGTTGCGCCAAGAGGGTGGCCCATAGCGATGGAACCACCGTTAACGTTAACTTTCGATGAATCAACATCGAATGCCTGCATGAAACGCATGACGACGGAGGCAAAGGCCTCGTTGACTTCGAAGAGATCGATGTCCGAAATCGACATGCCGCTGTCGCGCAGGATTTTCTCAGTCACGGGCACAGGACCCGTCAGCATGATGGTCGGATCGGTGCCGATTTTCGCGGTCGCCCGGATGCGGGCGCGCGGTTTGAGGCCGTATTTCTCGCCGAATTCCTTGTTGCCGATCAGAACGGCGGCGGACCCATCGACGATGCCTGACGAGTTGCCCGCGTGGTGGATGTGGTTGATCTTCTCAAGATGCGGATATTTCATCAGCGCGATCTTGTCGAAGCCCGGCATGACCTCGCCCATCTCTTTGAACGAGGCCTTGAGATTGCCAAGCGCGTCGACCGTGGTGCCCGGACGCATGTATTCGTCATGGTCGAGAATGCTCAACCCGTTCATGTCCTTGACCGGCACGATGGATTTCGCGAAGCGGTTGTCCTTCCACGCCGCTTCTGCGCGGTTTTGGGACTCGACCGCCAGCGCGTCGGCTTCCTCGCGGGTGAACCCGTATTCGGTGGCGATGATGTCCGCCGAGATGCCCTGTGGCACGAAGTAGGTCTTCATCGCAATGTAGGGATCGACCGCAATCGCCGCCCCGTCGGAGCCCATGGCAACCCGGCCCATCATCTCGACGCCACCGGCGATATAGGCCATGCCAGCCCCGCCTTTGACTTGGTTGGCGGCGAGGTTCACGGCTTCCATGCCCGAGGCGCAAAAGCGGTTGATCGCGAGGCCGGGGATGGATTGGTCCAACTCAGACGCAAGAACGGCCGTGCGCGCAAGGCAGCCGCCCTGTTCGCCGACCTGGGTCACATTGCCCCAGATCACGTCCTCGACGGCATGGCCCTCAAGTCCGTTGCGCTCCTTGACGGCGTTCAGCATCTGCGCGGAGAGCGCGGCCGAGGTCACCTCGTGCAGGCTCCCGTCTTTGCGCCCTTTCCCGCGCGGGCTGCGCAGGGCGTCGTAAATATAGGCTTCGGTCATAGTCTCCTCCAAAGTCTTGGCAGTGGCGTTTCAGGCCCGGTCTCAGGATCTGTCCATCGGATTTCCGGGCATCATGTCGTAAGGGTGTGTCCAGCCGGGCAGGGCGCTGATGCGGTCCAGCCAGGCGTCGATATTTGGCCAATCGGCGCGGTCAAACCCGAATGGCTCCGGGTAAAAGAGATAGGAACAACAGGACAGATCGGCGGCGCTGATCTCGTCTGTTCCGGCCAGCCATGTGCGATCCGAAAGCGCGTCGTTCAGAACCGTGAAGGCGGCTTTGAGGCGGCCCTGCATAAAGGCGATCACCTCGGCGGGGCGTTTGTTCTCGGGCAGAAAGTTCATCAGGAACCGCGCCGTTCCGACCTGCGAGGACATCTTGTGATTGTCCCACAAAACCCAGCGCAAGACCTCGCGGCGTTCCGCCTCGTTCTGGCCCTCAAATTTGCCGGTCTGTTTGGCGATATAATCGAGGATCACGCCGGATTGAGTCAGCACCAGATCGCCGTCCACATAGACCGGACATTCGCCCATCGGATTGAGCGCGCGGAACGCGTCTGAGCGGGCTTCGCCGCCAAAGAAATCGACATAGACCGGCGACCAGTCCAGCCCCGCGAGGGTCAATCCAAGAGCCACCTTGTAGGAATGGCCGCTTTCGCCAAAGCAATAGAGTTCAATGGTCATCGCGCGTCTCCTTTTGAGACACAGGTAGTGCGACCGGCATTGGTTTTGAGTATTTTCGCCAAGAAAAAATCAGACCTCTTACCCAAAGTTAACCTTAACGGATCATGTTCGGACTTGCGGAACAGGCTGGAGAGCCGATGGCCGTCCAAGGAAAAGACTTGTGAAAAGTCGCGCGAAGGTCTCAAGGCGGGGCGCAGGCCTGCGGCCGATCGGCTTTCGCGCGCATTTTGGGCTTTTTCTTGGGATAAATACTCATGGCGCATCACGGCTCCCACATGGGCCGGTGGATTATGATGCGCCACAAAACTCATCTCTTTCTCGTCTCCAAATCCGAATTGAACAGACGCAGCCGGTGCGTCAGTTTTTCCTCATCCGTGACGGAGGTGAAATTCTCGAACAGGAAAGACAGCGCCTCTCCCTCGTCCAAGCCCGCCTCCCTCGCGAACTGTCTGAGACGACGATACCCGTCTTCGGTCATGGAAACAGGAAAACGCCGCGTCATTCTGAATCGCTTTGCCATGGTTACGCTCCGTCATTTCGCCATTTCGTGGCGCTGCAAAAGAAAAGGCCCCCGCCGGGGCAGGGGCCTCATGTTTCGGGTTGGGCGCAGTTTAGAACGCCTCGGCGGGGAGAGTCATCACCGGATCGGCGCCGGATTCGATGCGTTTCAAAAGCGTGCCGGTCATCGGCAGTTGGCGGGCCATGTAATAGCGCGCGGTGGTGAGCTTGTTCTGGTGGAACTCCGCGTCATCCGTGCCGTTTTCCAAAGCCGCCAGCGAGACTTTCGCCATCCGTGCCCACATCAGCCCGAGGCAGACATAGCCGAACAGATGCATGAAGTCATAAGAGCCGGAGAGCGCCGCGTTCGGGTTTTTCATGCCGTTCTGCATAAAGAACATGCCCGCGCCCTGAAGGTCTTTCGAGGCGGCTTTCAGCGGGTCGACGAATTCGGCCATATCGCCGTCGCCGTTCTCTTTGCAGAACCCTTTGACCATCTCGAAGAAGGCCATGACATGTTTGCCGCCGTCAGTGGCCAGTTTGCGGCCGACGAGATCGAGCGCCTGAACGCCGTTGGCGCCTTCGTAGATCATGGCGATCCGGGCGTCGCGGGTGAATTGCGACATGCCCCATTCTTCGATGTAACCGTGGCCGCCGTAGACCTGCTGCGCGTTCACGGTCGCCTCATAGCCCTTGTCGGTGAGGAAGCCTTTGAGCACCGGGGTCATCAGAGAGATGAGGCCATCGGCGTCCTTGTCCTCGGAGCGGTGCGCTTGGTCGATGAGCTGCGCGCCCCAAAGCATGAAGGCCCGCGCACCCTCGATAAAGCTCTTTTGATCCATCAGGTTGCGGCGAATGTCCGGGTGGACGATCAGCGGATCGGCGGGGCCGTCCGGGTTTTCGACGCCGGTGACAGCGCGGCCTTGCAGGCGGTCCTTGGCATAGATCACGGCGTTTTGGTAGGCGGCTTCTGCCTGCGCCAAACCCTGCATGCCGACGCCCAGACGCGCTTCGTTCATCATGGTGAACATGGCGCGCATGCCCTTGTGCTCGGTGCCCAAGAGATAGCCGGTCGCCTCGTCGTAGTTCATCACACAGGTCGAGTTGCCGTGGATGCCCATCTTTTCCTCGATGGATCCAACTGACACACCATTGCGCGCGCCCGGATTGCCATCCTCATCGACGATGAATTTCGGTACGATGAACAAAGACACACCTTTGATCCCCTCAGGGCCGCCGACGATCTTGGCCAGCACGAGGTGGATGACGTTTTCGGACATGTCGTGATCGCCCGCAGAGATGAAAATCTTCTGGCCGGTGATCTTATAGCTGCCGTCCGCTTGCGGTTCGGCTTTCGTGCGCATCAGGCCCAGATCGGTGCCGCAATGCGGTTCCGTCAGGTTCATCGTGCCGGTCCAGTCGCAGGACGTCATTTTCGGCAGGTAGGTGGCCTTTTGCTGATCCGTACCATGGACAAGGATCGCGGAGGCCGCACCATGGGTCAGGCCCTGATACATGGTAAACGCCTGGTTCGCGGCGGAGAACATCTCGCCCACGGCGGTGTTGATCACATAGGGCATGCCCTGACCACCGAATTCCTCCGGCATGTCGAGGCCGGGCCAGCCGCCCTCTTTCACTTGCTCAAAGGCTTCTTTGAAACCCGTCGGCGTGGTGACAACACCGTTCTCCAGCGTACAGCCTTCCTGATCGCCCACGACGTTCAAAGGTGCGATGACTTCGGAGGCCAATTGGCCAGCAGCGTCGAAAATGGCTTCGGTGAACTCGGGCTCAAGGTCCGCATATCCCGGAATGTCGGAGCCCGAAATGTTCAGCACATCGTGCAAAACATATTGAATGTCTTTGGTCGGAGCCGTGTAGCTCGGCATGGCGTGTCTCCCTTTGCACAGCGCGCGGGAGACATCTGTCACCCCTCGCGTTTCAATCCTTCGATTTGCCCTTCGACAAATCCGATTTCATCCTCCAGATCGGTCATGACCGCGATCAGCGCCTGTTTCTGCGCCTCCATTTCCGCGCGCTTCACGTGATAGGCCGCAAGGGTCTCACGCAATTGCTTTTCACCGCGATCTTCCTCCTTGTAGAGATCGAGCAGCTGCCGGATCTCTTCAAGGGCAAAGCCAAATTTTTTGCCGCGCAGGATCAGCGTCAAACGCGCCCGGTCCCGTTTGGTAAAGAGCCGCTTCTGACCCTCGCGGATCGGAAACAAAAGCTCCTTGGCTTCGTAAAAGCGCAATGTGCGGGGCGTCACGTCGAACGCATCACACATTTCACGGATCGTCATAACCTCATTCGTCACGTCGGCGTGCTCCGGTCTCGTCACTTGGGTCGCTGGCTCTCACCGAGGATGATCTCGCTGGAGTTTGCTCCCTGCTATGAGGCCCGCAGCTTGCGCCGTCGCCTCACTCTAATCTTATCACAGAGACCTCTTTAATCGAAACGTGGCGTCACTTTTTGTGCCACGATTGGGATCGGAGGTCCGTTGAACTCTGTCAAAATATTCTTTCGTGACGGGCAATGCAAACGGTTTGGTTTAGATAATGGGACGCGAATGTTTCGCCTTGCGCAGTTTGACTTAAAGCGCTTTGGATATTGGTCTTATTTGAAGGATAAACCAACATGTGCGCTGTCGGTGGTCACGTGCTGACGTAGCGGCACGGAAAGCCGATCCGAAATAGGAACGTAACGTCGCAAGTTGGCGCAGGGGGGAGGCCGCGTCAGGCGGAGACGCTTTTGACCGTCTCCGCGCGCAGCTCCGTAAGCTCCGCAATCGCTTGATCAAGCTCGCGTTTCTGCTCTTCGAGGGCCATCAACTGACGGTCGGCCAGCTCGAGAAAAGCCTGCGCCTGCGCCGCTGTGCCCTTTTCCTCGTAGATCAAAAGCCACTGGCGGATTTCTTCCAGAGAGAACCCATATTTGCGTCCGCGCAAAATAAGCGTCATCCGTGCCACTTCGCGCGGCGTGTAAAACCGTGACCGGCCTTCCTTTTCGGGGGCCAACAACTCGATATATTCGTAATAGCGCAGCGTGCGTGGGGTCACATCGAACTCGGCGCACATCTCTTTGAACGTGAGACGTTGATCGGACATGGCTTCTCTCTCCTCACGTCGCATCTAAACTGACTGGTTCAGTTTCGCAACTCAATTTCGCCGTCATGCGCGACCATAGCCATCCGCGCGGGGGCGGATCAAGCCATGTTCGGCGCGCGGGTTTGCCGCACAGGTTTCGTAGCGTCAGTTTGGCGCAGCTGTCCCCATTGCCCTCGATTTTCTCCTTGCAGCCAGAGCGGCAGGTCACATTATAAACGCGCCCATGCCGCGCTCATAAAGAAGAAGATCATGCCTACCGACCGCACAGAAATCGCCCGCCAATTCATTGCGAGCCTGCCGCATTGCGAGGCGTTGGGCATGGTTCTGACGACCATCGGCGAGGGCGAGGCCGAGATTTACATGCCCTATTCGGAAAAGCTGATCGGGGACCCGGAAAGCGGCGTGATCCATGGCGGCGCCGTTTCGGCCCTGATGGACACCTGCGCGGGGGCTTCGGTGATGAGCCATCCGAACGCAGGGCTTGCGACCGCCACGCTCGATCTCAGAATCGACTATATGCGTGCGGCGAAACCCGGTGCGACGATCACCGCCCATGCGATTTGCTATCACATGACGCGTGCCGTGGGATTCGTGCGGGTCTCCGCCACAGATGGCACCTCCGACGTGCCGGTCGCCGCCGCCACCGGCGCCTTTACCGTTGAAAGGGGCAACTCATGAGCCGCGCCAAGCCCGAACCGATTCAGATCGTGAAGGAACGCCGCGATGCCGCACTGTCTGCTTTGGTGGCGCGCGTGCCTTATATCTCTTTCATGGGCTTCGAATTCGAACGCCGCGGCGATGAATTGACCGCGGTGATGCCCTATCGGCCTGACCTGATCGGCAATCCGGCGTTGCCAGCGCTTCATGGCGGGGCCTTGGCGGCCTTCCTTGAAGTCACCGCTTTGATCACGCTGAGCTGGTCGATGGTCTGGCCGAAGATCGAAGCGGGCGAGACCGTGGATGTCCTGCCTAAATTCCCGAAAACCATTGATTTGACAGTGGATTACCTGCGCTCCGGTCTGCCGCGCGATGCCTATGCGCGCGCTGAAATTACCCGCGCGGGGCGGCGCTATGCCTCGGTGCAGGTTGAGGCTTGGCAGGACAATCGCGCGCGTCCGACCGTGCATGCGACGGGGCATTTCCTGATGCCGGTTCTAATGCCGGACAATCGCACGTCCAATGACTGAAGCGCTCCCGCTGACCCATCGGCGGGTCCTGAAAATCGCGCTGCCCATTGTTTTGTCCAACGCCACCGTGCCCATCTTGGGCGCGGTCGATACAGGCGTTGTCGGGCAAATGGGGGAGGCCGCGCCTATCGGCGCCGTCGGGCTCGGCGCGATTATTCTGGCCTCTCTTTACTGGGTCTTCGGCTTTCTGCGCATGGGCACGACCGGCATGGTCAGCCAGGCGCGGGGGGCTGGCGACACGGGCGAAGTGGCCGCGCTTTTGACCCGCGCTTTGATGATCGGCGTCATCGGTGGCGGGCTCTTGATCCTGTTCCAAGCGCCGCTCCTCTGGGCGGCCTTTCGTCTGGCGCCCGCGTCCACCGAGGTCGAAAGCCTCGCGCGCAGTTACATCGGCATCCGCATCTGGTCCGCGCCCTTCAACATCGCGGTCTTTGGCCTCACCGGCTGGCTCATCGCACAAGAGCGCACGACCGGGGTCCTTCTGCTTCAGCTCTGGATGAACGGTCTCAACATCGGGCTCGATCTCTGGTTCGTTCTTGGGCTGGGTTGGGGCGTCGAAGGTGTGGCAATCGCGACGGTTCTGGCCGAAGTCTCCGGCGCCGCCTTTGGACTTTGGCTCTGTCGCGATGCCTTCAAAACCGCGCTCTGGCGCGATTGGGCACAGGTTTTCGATGGCGCGCGGCTCATGCATATGCTGCGGGTCAACACGGATATTCTGATCCGCTCCGTTTTGCTGTTGGGCATCATGGTCAGCTTTACCTTTTTCGGCGCGGGCTTTGGCGATCTGACGCTGGCGTCGAACCAGATCCTGATGCAATTCATCGAGATCACCGCCTATGCGCTCGACGGTTTTGCCTTTGCCGCCGAGGCCATCGTCGGCAATGCTTTGGGCGCACGCTCGCGCATGGCGCTGCGGCGCGGTGCGGTTTTGGCGTCTTTTTGGGGGCTGATTGTGTCCGCTTTGCTGGCGTTGGGATTTGCCGTCTTCGGGGGCGCGATCATCGACGTGATGACCACCGCACCGGATGTGCGCACGGAGGCGCGCGCCTATTTGCCGTGGATGGTGGCGGGGCCTTTGTTGGGGCTGGCGGCCTGGATGCTCGACGGGATTTTCATCGGCGCGACGCGGACACACGACATGCGCAACATGATGGTGCTGTCGCTTTTGGTCTATCTTGTGGCGGTCGCCGTGCTGATCCCGGTCTGGGGTAACCACGGGCTTTGGGCGGCGCTGATGATCAGCTATATCGCCCGTGGCGCGACGTTGTTTGCGAAATATCCGGGGCTGGAGCGGAGTGCTGAGGCCTGATTTGAGTATTTGGGCAGCAAAGGAAACGGCGACTTAGAGCCAGTCGCCGCGTCCTGTGCCAACCGCCTCTGAGACGTGGTCGAAACCGTCTTTCGCCAGCAAGTCGTCCAAGCCACGCGCGATGCGGGGGGCGAGCGAGAGGCCCTGGTAGACCATTGCGGAGTAGATCTGAACGAGAGAGGCGCCCGCGCGGATTTTCGCATAGGCATCGAGCGCCGAAGAGATGCCGCCAACGCCGATGAGCGGCACGTCGTCGCCCAATTCGCGCGAGAGCATTGCGAGCACGCGCGTGGACTTTTCGAACAATGGACGCCCGGAAAGCCCGCCTGCTTCGCCTTTATGTGCAGATTTCAAACCATCGCGCGACAGCGTGGTGTTGGTGGCGATGACGCCGTCGATGCCGGATGTGCGGGCGACTTCGGCGATTTCCTGAAGCTCTGTCAGCTCAAGGTCAGGGGCGATTTTCAGCAAAACCGGCACCGCGCGTTTCAGGCCCTTGCGGGCGTCAAGGACACCGGCCAAGAGCGCTTCGAGCGCTTCGGCGCCTTGCAGGTCGCGCAGTTTCTCGGTGTTGGGACTTGAGACGTTGACCGTCGCGAAATCGATGAAATTGCCGCAATGGGCCAGAACTTTGGCGAAATCTGCGGCGCGATCTTCGCTATCTTTGTTGGCGCCGAGGTTGAGGCCGACGGGGATGTCCGTGCTGTGATGCGAATGACGGCTGCGGGCGAGGCGGTTGGCGATCTCTTCCATGCCATCATTGTTGAAGCCGAAACGGTTGATCACCGCGTGGTCTTCACTCAGGCGAAACAGGCGCGGTTTCGGGTTGCCGGGCTGCGGACGCGGGGTGGCGGCGCCCAGTTCGATAAAGCCAAAGCCCGCGCGCGACAGTTGCGGGATCGCCTCTGCGTTCTTGTCGAAGCCTGCGGCGAGGCCGACGGGGTTGGGCATTTCGATCCCGGCGAAGGTGGTCTTGAGCCGAGCCGACGTCACAGGGCCGGGCAGGGGCGCAAGCCCCGCACGCAGCGCGGAGAGCGACAGTTTGTGAGACTTCTCCGGGTCGAAGCTGCGCAGGACCATCATGCCAAATTGTTCGAAAATAGACATTTGCGGCTCCTAGGGGCTCAGGACAGATCGGGGAAGATATGGCCCTCCGGGCCAAGCGGAAGGGATTTGACCCAGAGGATGTCCTCCATGATCAGCGCCCGGTAGAGATGCGGAAAAAGCGCCCCGCCACGCGAAGGCTCCCATTTGAGATGGGGCGCCAGCGCGTCGCTCTCAAGCGCGAGAAGATGCAGGTTCTCTTCACCGGCGAACCATTTCGCGGCGGTCTCGGCAACCTGATCTTTGGTGGAGAAATGGACATAGCCATCGGCGAGATCCACGGGGGCGCCGAGGGTCTCGCCAGCGGTTTGCATTGCCGCCCATTCGGGGGCGCGGAAGATTTTGTAAATCAGCATGGTTCCCAGATGCCAGCGTGGCGCGGCGCGGTCAATGACACTTTCACGCAGAGGCGAAAATGCCGCGTGGATCAGAGCCAGCGGTGGCAGTGTTTGTGGATCGCCGGAATGATGACAAAGACCATGGAGCCGACGATCATCGGCACCATGACGAGGTTGCGTTGCCAGATGTGCCATTCGGAGGTGAAGGGGGCGAGCGCGTAGATCATGGCGGTGACCAGAGGGTAGACCCCCATAAAGACGAAGAAGCTGAAACGAAGGCGGTTGGGTCTTCTGGGGGGCGTTTGGGGCAGGGTGGCGGAGGATGTAGACATGTGATAGCTCCAAAGAGAACGGTGCGTTTCGTTCGCCCTATATGAACGATGCGTTTCGATATGTAAAGGATCAGCTTGTGACAAATCCTGTGGCAAATCGCACAGCCCCCTCTGCGGAGGCGATGGGTGGAGAGGGGAAAAAGTCTCGGCCTCAACGTCGATCCATCGGCGCGCGCCGTAATCCGGCAACGGAAGAGGCGATTCTGGACGCGGCCGAGGCGCTTTTGGTCGAGAAGGGTGTGAAAGGGCTAACCATGGAGGCGGTGGCCAAACGCGCCCGCGCGGGCAAGGCGACGCTTTATAAATGGTGGCCGTCGCGGGGCGCCTTGTTGGTGGCGGTCTATGAGCGCGCCAAAGGCACATATCATCACGAGGACAAAGGCACATTGATCGCTTCGATCGCCGCGTTCTTCCGTTTCGTTTTTACCCATTGGCAGACCCCGAAAGGCCAGACCTTTGCGCTGATCATCGCGGAGGCGCAGTGCAATGCCGATGTCGCCGAAGCTCTGGAGCACTATCGCCTTGAGAGGCTGGAGGCCTTAAGCGCGCTGGTCGACAGCGCGGTCGCGCGCGGCGAGGTCAAGCCCGGTGTGACGGCAAAGGCCCTGGCGGAGACGATCATGGCGGCGGCCTGGATGCGGCTTTTGACTGGGCGGCTCGACACGGACCCCGCAACATTGGCGCAGGAGGTGCTGGGCGGATGGCTGGACGGGCAGGGCGTCGAAAAAGGATGATCTGCCTGTCATTGCATCGTTACATTTCCGTTACGTTGCGAATGTAGCCCAAACCCGGAACAGGGCTTTGACTCTTTGATAAACTTTGGTCAGGCTCAGGGTCATCTAGTTTAACAGGGGGCAAGATATGCTCAAAAAAGTTCTCACCACCACCGCTGCAATGGCTCTGATGGCCGGAGCTGCGCATGCCGAATATACGCTGCACATTCTTCATACCAACGATTTGCACAGCCGAATCGAACCGATTACGAAATACGACAACACCTGCCCCGAAGAAGACAACGCGGCGGGCGAATGCTTTGGCGGCTATGCCCGTCTGGCCACGAAAGTCGCCGAGATGCGCGCGGAACTCGACGGTGAGAACGTGCTCCTGCTGGACGCGGGCGACCAGTACCAAGGCTCGCTGATGTACACGACCTACAAGGGCGATGTCGAAGCCGAGATGATGGAAAAGATCGGCTATGACGTGATGGCGCTGGGCAACCACGAATTCGACGATGGCCCGGACGGCACGCTCAAGCTGATCGAACACGTGTCCTTCCCGGTGATCTCCGGCAACCTCGACGTGTCGCAATCCAATATTCTGGCCGATAAGGTGCAAAACCATGTCGTGCTTGAGGTGGGCGGCGAAAAGATCGGCATCATCTCCGCGCTCGCAGTCGACACGCCAGAGACCTCCAGCCCCGGCCCGAATGTGATCTTCCAAGACGAAGCCGACAGCCTTGCCGCCGATGTGGCCGCACTTGAGGCCGAAGGCGTGACCAAGATCATCGCGCTGACCCACGTGGGCGTGAACAAGGATCTGTCGCTGGCGGAAGAGGTCGCGGGCATCGACGTCGTGGTCGGCGGTCACTCCCACACGCTGTTCTCCAACGAGATCGAGGGCGCCATGGCTTATCCCACGATGGTGGGCGAGGTCCCGGTGGTCTCTGCCTATGCCTATTCGAAATACCTCGGTCACCTCGTGCTGACCTTTGACGACGAGGGCACGCTGATCTCCGCGACGGGCGAGCCGATTCTGCTCGACGCCTCCGTGACCGAAGACGAAAGCATCAAATCCCGCGTCGCCGAACTGGCCGGGCCGATCAACGAGTTGAAAGCCAAGGTCGTGGCCGAAGCCTCCGCCGACATCGACGGCTCGCGCGAAACCTGCCGCGCTGTGGAATGCCCGATGGGCAACCTCGTGGCCGACGCCATGCTGGAGCGTGTGAAAGACCAAGGTGTCGAGATCGCGATCCAGAACGGCGGTGGTCTGCGGGCTTCCATTCAGGGCGGTCAGGTGACCATGGGCGATGTGCTCACGGTTCTGCCGTTCCAGAACACGCTTTCCACCTTCGAAGTGACCGGCGAAACCATTGTCGCGGCGCTTGAAAACGGCGTCTCCGAGATGGCCGATGGCGCGGGGCGTTTCCCGCAGGTGGCGGGCATGTCCTACACCGTCGATCCCTCCGCCGAGGTGGGCGCCCGCATTTCCGACGTGATGGTCGGCGGCGCGCCGATCGAGATGGATAAGGTCTATGGCGTGGCGTCCAACAACTACGTCCGCAATGGTGGTGACGGCTACAAAATGTTCACGAGCGCTGAGAATGCCTATGACTTCGGCCCCGATGTTGCCGATGTTCTGGCCGATTACCTGATCGAAAATGCGCCCTACACGCCCTATACGGACGGTCGCATCACCGTGAAGTAAATCGCGGTTCGACCTAGACAAACAAAGAAGCCCTCGCGATCATGCGGGGGCTTTTTTGTTGGAGGACGGATCATGCAAGGGCGCTGCACATGTGGTGAGGTGGAATTCGAGATCGCGGTGCCGCCGATGATCGTGCATTGTTGTCATTGCAGCTGGTGTCAGCGGGAAACCGGATCGGCTTTCGCTTTGAACGCCTATGTTGAGACCTCTGAGATCAAAGGGATAAAAGGCGTTCCGGACATGGTGATGACGCCGTCGAATTCGGGTCATGGCCAGAGCATCGCGCGCTGTCCGACCTGCAAAGTCGCGCTCTGGTCGCATTACGCTGGCTCAGGCGAGGTGTTTGCCTTTGTCCGTTGCGGCACGCTTGAGGACCGCGCCGAGATCGTGCCGGATGTGCACATCTTCACCTCCACGAAACTGCCCTGGGTCGTGTTGCCCGAAGGCGCGCAGGTGTTCGAAGCGTTCTACAGCCCGAAAGAGGTCTGGTCTGAGGCCAGCCTTGCGCGGTTCAATGCCGCGAAAGGGGCGTAGATGGATCACCCGCTCATCGACTTGATCAATCAGAAAATCGCCGAGGCCGAGCGCGACGGCGCCTTTGACAATCTGCCGGGGGCGGGCAAGCCTTTGCCTGAGGAAGGCGACCCGGAAAACGCGCTTCTCAATCGGGTGATCAAGGAAAACGGCGGCGTGCCGGAGTTTGTCACCCTGTCGCGGGAGTTGGAGAAATTGCGCGAAGAGCTTCGCGAGACCGGGGACCGGACGCGGCGCACCGAGATCATGAAAGAGATGTCGATGATGGATGCCAAGATCGATCTGGCCCGCAAGGCGCATCGCTGAGGGGGAACTCAGTATCTGACACGCTCTGAAAGCAGTACGTCTGTTTCTGTCCCATACCTTTTTACCCCACATTAAGGTTAATCTGGTTAACCTTAATGAGAAATGAACAGGTGCGAGAGTAAGGGGGGTCTATGGCATGAGGGCGTGGTCTTGGCCCCTCAGGCGTGTGATCAAGGCTGAGATATTTGACCCCAGGCTCACGATCCGCTCTGGCCCCCGCCATCTGAGCGCGTAAAATACGCCCATGTGCGGACGTTTTGCCCTGACCTTGCCCAATGATGCCATGGCGCAGCTTTTCAAAGCGGCGCCTGCCAATGACCTGCCGCCGATCCCGAATTACAACATCTGCCCCACCACGCAGATCCACGTCATCTATCGCGACGCCGATCAGGGAAACAGCCAGCGCCGCCTCGTGCCGATGCGTTGGGGCTTTGTGCCGCATTGGTATAAAACGCCTTCCGACGGCCCGCTTTTGATCAACGCGCGTGCCGAAACCCTCGCCGAGAAACCCGCCTTTCGCGAGGCCTGCCGCACGCGCCGGTGTCTCATTCCGGCGGATGGGTTTTATGAATGGTTTCGCCCCGAGAGCGGTGAGAAACTGCCGTGGTACATTCAGCCTGCGGGGGAGGGCCCGATGGTTTTTGCGGGCGTCTGGCAGGAGTGGGAGCAGAACGGCACGCGCCTTGCGTCCTGTGCCATGGTGACGACCCAATCCACGGGCCGTATGGCCGAAATTCACCACCGCATCCCGGTCATTTTGCAGCCTCAGAACTGGGGCAAATGGCTGGGCGAAGAGGGGCATGGCGCGGCGCGTTTGATGCAGCCCGCAGCAGATGACAGACTTACATTTCACCGTGTCGATAAGGCCGTGAATTCCAACCGGGCCACGGGGCCTGAGCTGATCGAGGAGATCGACGCATGAAGACATCGCTTTTGGAAGGGCCGTCCGCGGCGTTGGCACATCTGGGCATTGAAATGACCGGTTGGGACAGGGATGTGGCGCGTTTTGAAGCGGTGATTTGCCCGGATCACCTGAACCGCTCCGGCCTGCCGCATGGTGGGGTTTATGCCACGATGCTCGACACGGCGATGGGCTATTCCGGCGCCTATACGGGTGACCCGGAAGATCGGCGTATGACGCTCACTTTGTCGCTGAGCATCAACTACCTGTCGCGCCCGAAAAGCTCGCGGCTGATCGCGGTGGGCCAGCGCATGGGCGGCGGGGCCAAGACGTTTTTTACCGAAGGGCACCTGACCGATGAGACCGGCGAATTGATCGCCACGGCGCAGGGGACATTTCGGGTGCGCTCTGGCGGTTGAATTTGTATTCATAATATTGAATTTGTTTTAGTGGCCTGCTAAACCTGTCGCAAATCTGACATTCCATTCACGGAGAATCCCCCATGTCCATCGACCGCGCTATGTTCCGCTTTGCGGGCATCATGGTTCTGCTTAGCGTCGCGCTGACTCAATTCGTTCACCCCGGCTTTGTCTGGCTGACCGTGTTCATCGGCGCCAACTTGCTGCAATCCTCCTTTACCGGCTGGTGTCCGGCGGCGAAGGTCTTTGCTAAGCTGGGCATCCCTGCGGGCTGCGCCTTTGAGAAGTGATCTCAGGGGATAAGACGTTCGAGCGGGGTCCTTCGGGGCCCCGTTTTTTTGAGTATTTGTGCCAAAGAAAAGCGTAAGTGACGGGCACAGATTTGAGAGGGAGGGGGATTTTGGAGCGGGCGGCGGGAATCGAACCCGCGTCATTAGCTTGGAAGGCTAAGGTCTTACCACTACACAACGCCCGCCGCGTAGAGCCCTGTGTTTAGGCTATGGATTTTGGAGCGTCAAGTGGTCAAGGCGGTGTCAAATGGCTGACTGGGGCGGGCGGGCGCGATCACGATTTCTGTGCGGGGCTTGACTTCGGTCAAATTCCCGATTGAAAAGCTCGGGTAAAGCCGTCCCGACAGACCTCGTGCTTTGGAAAGCTGCCCATGCCCCTCGCGAAACCCATGATGAAATCTCTCGCCTTGCCGCTCTTTTGTGCTCTGCTGGCCACTCCGGCGAAGGCCGAAGACCTTGCGACGCTCGAAGGGCTGGGCGAGGCGCTGTTTTTCGATGAAAACCTGTCGCAGAACCGGACGCAATCCTGTTCGACCTGTCACAACCCAGACTACGGATTTGCCGATCCGCGCGGCATGGCGTCGCCGGGCGATGACGATGTTTCCATAGGGGACCGCAATGCGCCGACCGCGAGTTACGCGCATTTCGCGCCCATGTTCGAAAAGCTCGACGAGGGCGTCTATCGCGGTGGGCAATTCCATGACGGGCGCGCTGCGACTTTGGCCGACCAAGCTGGTGGGCCGCCCTTGAACCCGATCGAAATGGGCATGCCGGATGCGGCCTCCGTGGTGGCGCGGCTGGAGGAAAACCCGGCCTATGTCGTGGCGTTCAAGGATCTGTTCGGAGACGAGATATTTGTCGGCCAAGATGAGGCCTATGCGGCGATGACCAAAGCGATTGCCGCCTTTGAAGGCACCGATCTGTTCTCGCCGTTTGACAGCAAATACGACCGTTACCTGCGGGGCGAGGCGGAGCTGACGCGGGAGGAAATGCTGGGCGAGACGCTGTTTTTCTCGCAGCAATTCACCAACTGCAACCTCTGCCACGAGCTCAAGCCGCGTGCGGGGATGGAGGGTGAGACCTTCACCAATTACGAATATCACAACATCGGCGTGCCGGAGAATGGCGCGCTGCGCGACATGAACGGCGTCGGGCGCGGGCATCCCGATCTGGGGCTGGCGCAGAACGCGCTGGTGGAGAACACTGCGGGTTTGGAAGGCAAGATCAAGGTGCCGACGCTTCGGAACGTCGCCGTCACCGGGCCCTACATGCACAATGGCGTGTTTCAGGACCTGCGCACGGTCGTGCTGTTTTACAACACCTACAACACCAAATCCGAGGCGCGGATGATCAACCCGGAAACTGGCGAACGCTTTGGTGCGCCGGAGGTGGCGGAAAACCTCTCGATGGAAGAGCTGACCACGGGACCGGCGCTTGAGGATCGTGAGATTGACGCGCTTGTGGCCTTCATGAAGACCCTGACGGATGCGCGTTACGAGCATCTGCTCGACGAATGATCACAGCGCGAGCGCTTTCGGCACATCCTTGAGCCTTGCACCATTGCCGAGATCGAGGGCGCCTTGCCAGATGCCTTTGGCGCGCATCAAAGGCAGGGCGCGGGGTGTCGTCAGAGTGCCGCCGGCCAAGGCGAGCGCCGCATCCCATTGCGCCTCGGACAGATCGCGCCAACAGACGTTGAGATGCACTTCGGAATGCTGAAACAGGTGCCGAAGCGCACGGGCCGGAAGGGTCGCTGCGAGATCGAGGGAGGGCAGTTCCTCGGGTAGTTCCAGCGCTTCACCTTTGTCTAAAGCCTCCAGAGCCAGCGCCTGATAGCGGGCCTCATAGCTGACGCGGACAATGATATGCGCGCGGGTCAGGCCGGAAATTGCGGAGGGCGCATAGAGGTCGTCATCCGACAATTCCATGAGCTTGCGCGCGAAATAGGCCGTGCCGCGACGGGCGAGCAACAAATCCTCCGTAGGCGCGTTGGGGGCGTCGAACCGCGCCCCCTTGCCCAAGCGTTCCTTTAGCGCTTCGCGGGCGGCGATGTCTGTCTCGGTGAGCGACATTACTGCCCCTCGACCATCTGACGCATGAAGCCCAGGCGTTCCATGATCGGCGCATCCGAGAAGCGGAAGAGGTCGAACTGCGTCTCGGCCTGCAAGGACCACGGCACCCAAGAGGGCACGACGAACATGTCGCCTTTCTCGAGCTTGTGCGTCACGCCGTTCATCACGACAGCCCCTTTGCCCTCAAAGACCTGGAACACGGTCGAGCCGACCTCATTGCGCGTCGCGGTTTCCGTGCCCGCACGCAACCGGTGGAATTCGCAGCGGATCGTCGGCATCACGTCACCGCCGGTGGTCGGGTTGACGTAGCGGATCGCGGCGTGGCCCTGCTCGACGGTGGCGGGCTGGCCCTCGTCTTCTAGCAAAAGCTGTTCGGTCAATGCCCGGTCGGTGAACTCCCAACGATAGGCGCCAATCGGGGACGAGACGGTGTTTTGCAGCTGCGACAACGGGCGCAGGCCCGGATGACACCAAAGCCGTTCGCCCCGCGAATAATCCGGGGTGGCGTTGTCGGTCACACGATCAGACCCGAATTCGAAAAAGCCCACATCCATCTGTTGGCTGAACGGAATGTCGAGACCGTCGATCCAGGCCATCGGCTCGGTCGCAACATTGTGGTGACCGTGGAAACACCAGCCCGGCGTCAAAAGCAAATCGCCCCGCGACATGCGCACCGGATCGCCATTGACCACGGTCCAGACGCCTTCGCCCTCGACCACAAACCGAAAAGCGTTTTGCGAGTGGCGGTGTTCCGGTGCGTTTTCGCCCGGGCAGAGATACTGGATCGCGGCCCACATGGTCGGGCTGACATAGGCGTTGCCACCGAGGCCCGGATTGGCAAGGCCAATGGCACGGCGTTCGCCGCCCCGGCCCACCGGCACGAGTTCTCCGGATTTTTCTGCCAGCGGCAAAAGATCGGCCCACCGCCAGACATGCGGCACGGCTTTGGACTTGGGCGTCATCGGCATCAGATCGCCAAGCTGGGTCCAGAGCGGGATCAGGCTTTCATCCTCAAAGTTTTTGTAAAGCGCGCGCAGTTCCGGAGTGTCCTCCGGCTGCATCCCGTGTTCGATGGTGTCGTGGTTGCGATCTTCGGTCAGCATGGTGCAATTCCTCCGGGTTGGTCACGCGTCAGGCGGCGTGCGTATGGGCGAGGCCTCAGGCGGCGTCGGGTTGGTTGGGCGGGGCGGCTTTTGTGAAGGCCGGCAGCTTATCGAGTTCGGCGTAAATACGGGCAATCGTTGGCCAGTTTTCCAGCGGCACGCCAAAGCGTTTATTGTTCCAGACCTGCGCATAGAGGCAACAATCGGCCATGGTCGGCGTGTCACCGTGGCAATAGGTGCCGGTCTGCGGAGACGTGGAAAGCTCGGCTTCCAGCGCATCAAAGGTGAGCGTGACCCAATGGGTGAACCACGCTTTTTGGGCCTCCTCATCAGCCCCGAACTGATCGCGGATGCGGAACAGCACACGCAGATTGTTGAGCGGGTGGATTTCGCAGGCGATCATGTAAGACAGCGCACGCACGCGGGCGCGACCGGCCGTGTCCGCGGGCAAAAGGGGGTGCTCGGGGTGTGTCTCCTCCAGCCACTCCATGATGGCGAGAGATTGCGTCAGAAAGCTGCCGTCTTCGGTCTCGAGCGTCGGTACGAGACCTTGCGGGTTCTTCGCCAGATATTCGGGCGTCCGGGTTTCCCCGTCGCGCAGCACATAGGCGATATAGTCATACTCCAGCCCCTTGAGGTTCAACGCGGCACGAAGCCGCGTTGAGGTCGAGGAGCGGAAGAAGTTGTGCAACTTCAACGACATATCTTACGCCTCGCGTTTTCCGATGGGGGTCTCGATCTTACCCAGCCCCTCGATCTCGACGACGCAGACATCGCCCTCAACCATGGCGCCGACGCCTGCGGGGGTGCCGGTCATGATCAGATCGCCGGGCTCAAGCGCGATGGAATGCGACAGGATCGAAATGATCTCCGGCACGGACCAGATGAGTTCCGCGAGATCGGCGTCCTGCTTGACTTCGCCGTTCACGGTGAGCTTGATCGCGCCCTTGTCGGGGTGGCCGACTTTTTCGACCGGGAACACAGGACCGATCACGGCAGAGCGGTCGAACGCCTTGCCCCAGTCCCACGGACGGCCCTGTTCACGGGCCTTGAGTTGCAGGTCGCGGCGCGTCAGGTCGTTGCCGACGGCATAGCCCCAAACGTGGCTCAGGCTGTCCTCTTCGGCGATGTTCTTGCCGCCTGTGCCGATCACAGCGATCAGCTCGGCTTCGTAGTGGAAATTCTCGGTCTGCGGCGGGTAGGCGACCACCTCGCCACTGTCGACCACGGCGTCGGCCGGTTTGGTGAAGAAGAACGGCGGATCGCGGTCCGGGTCCTTGCCCATCTCGCGGGCGTGGGCGGCGTAGTTGCGACCGACGCAGAAGATGCGGCGGACCGGCAGGCGATCATCGGTGCCATCGACGGCCACGGAGGCCTGCGGGGCGGGGGGGAAGACATAGGACATGTGGGTTCCTTTTTGCGTTTCTTCGAAGGGAGTGGTTATTCAGCGGCGGTTTTCAGCGCGGCATTAACGGTGGTGTCGTCGAGGCCGGTGGAGCCATAGAGCCAGGACAGCTGGTCGTACCATTCATCCGGCGACATGCCCGACATCACGTGGTTGCGCACGGCGGCTTTCGCGTCGTCCGGGTGGTAGATGTATTCGCCGATGAGGCGGGAGTTCATCTGAACGCGGGCGGTGCGGACCTTGCGCATTTCCTGATAGATTTGCAGCGCGCGTTCGACGTTCTCGCCGTAGTGCTCGATGCAATGGGACATGGCGACGGCGTCTTCCATGGCCATACAGGCGCCTTGGGCGAAATACTGGAGCATTGGGTGGGCGGCATCGCCCAAGAGAGCCACACGGTTGTCGACCCAGTTGGAAATCGGCTCGCGGTCGCAGAGCACCCAGAGCTTCCAGTCGGAGCCATGTTCGATGACCTGACGGGCCTTCGGGTGGATGTGCTCAAACCCTGCGGCGACCTCTTCTTTGGAGACCGGACGGCCTGCGATCGCTTCTTGGACGTCGCGGTGATAGGTCACCACGAGGTTGAACACTTTCCAGCCCTTGAGCGGGTAATGCACGATGTGGCATTTCGGACCGGCCCAGAGCGTGGCGGCGTTCCAGCGCAGGTCTTCGGGCATTTGTTCGGTCGGAATGACGGAGCGATAGGTGGTATGGCCGGAGATGCGCGGCTCGCCGTCGCCGATCATCTGACCGCGGATCGCAGAGCGCAGACCTTCGGCGCCGATCAGGAAAGAGCCTTTGATCGGATCGCGGTCTTTGACTTTGAGCGTCACGGAGGTGCCGTCTTGCTCATAGCCTTCCACGACGTGGTTGGTGCGGATGTCCACCAGCGGGCTGTCTTCGCAATACTTGAGCAAAACACCATGCAGGTCGGCGCGATGCACCACGGCATAGGGGTTTTTGAAGCGCTCACGGAACGGCTCGTCCAAGGGAATGGACGTGATGTCCTCGGCGGTTTGCGCATCCATCAAACGCAGCTTGTCGATATAGACCGCCTTCTCGCGGGCCTCGTCGCCGACGCCCAGATAGTCGAAACAGTGAAAGGCGTTCGGACCGATCTGGATGCCCGCGCCGATCTCGCCCAAGGCGGGGGCTTGCTCGACAACGATGGAACGGTGCCCTTTGCGGGCCAGACCACAGGCAGCAGCAAGGCCACCGATGCCGCCACCGGCAATGAGAATGGGAAGATCAGACATGGGTGTGTCTCCTTATTGTCAGCCGCCGATGAGGCGTGGAATGGTGAGGGTGAGGGCGGGGATCATCAGGATGAGGCCCACACGGATGACCTCGGAGCCCAAGAAAGGCATGACACCGCGGAAGACGGTGGACATGGGCGTGTCCTTGGCGAGCGAGGAGATGATGAAGACGTTAAGACCGACAGGGGGCGTGATCAGTCCAAGCTCGACCACGATGAGCGCGAGGATGCCGAACCAGATTTTGAGGCTCTCGGTGTCCATGCCGTAGGCGGCGGTCTCTGCGGTGACATATTCGCCGCCGTTGAGCGCAATGAGCGTCGGCCAAAAGAAGGGCACCACGACGAGGATCATCGCGAGGCTTTCCATGAAACAGCCCAAGACGACAAAGGCGATGAGCATGATCACAAGCACCAGCATCGGGTCCATGCCGGAGGTGGCCGCCCACTCAGAGAGCGCCTGCGGCAGGCCGGAGCGGGTGAAGAAGCCCTTGAGCACTTCGGCCCCGAACAGGATCAGGTAAATCATGCCCGACGTGATCGCGGTGGCTTGCAATGCGCGGCGCAGGCCTTTGAGGTTCAGCCCTTCGCCGGTCAGCGCACGCAGCGCAAAGCCATAAGCGCCGATCAGGAACACGCCGATGGAGGCGGCGGGCGTGGGCGTGAAGAGGCCAAAGCCCAGCCCCAAAATGATCGCACCAAAGATGAGGATCACCGGGAAGAGGCGTTTCAAAGCAAGGTTGCGTTCCTCGCGCGGCATCGGGCGCGGCTCGGGCGCCAGCGACGGGTTCACGCGGACCAAAATGGCGATCACGAGGATAAAGGACAGCACGGCCAAAAGACCGGGGACCACGGCGGCTTGGAACATCTTGAGGATCGAGCCTTCGACGATGATCGCGTAGATCACCAGCGCCACCGAGGGCGGGATCAGGATGCCGAGCGTGCCGCCCGCGGCCAAAGCGCCCGCCGACAGACGGTCTTTGTAGCCAAGTTCCTTGAGTTCCGGCAGGGCCACTTTGCCCATGGTCGCAGCGGTCGCCAGCGAAGACCCGCAGACCGCGCCAAAGCCGCCGCAGGCCGCGATCGCCGCCATGGCCACGCCGCCTCTGAGACGGGAGAGAAGAGCTTCGAGACCTTTGAACAGATCCGAAGACAGCCGCGCCTCGGCGGCGATGTAGCCCATCAGTACGAACAGAGGCACGACGGAAAGATCGTAGCTCGCGACGTTTTCCCAGAGGAGCGATTTGAACTGACGGATATAGGGCACGAAACGCACATAGGGCAGGGCCAGCGAGAGCGCATAGGTGCCGCCGATGCCGACGAGGATCATCGCGATGCCGACCGGCATGCGCAGGATCAAAAGGACGAAAAGAACGACGAGGCCCAGAACCCCGATGGTGATGGGATCAAGCATAGCGCGCGTCTCCGAAAATCTGGCTCACGGAGACCACGGCCCAGAGGGCCATGGAGGCGATGCCGGGAATGTAGAAGGGCCAGATCGGCCAGCCGAGCACACCGGCTTCGGCGGCGTCAGAACGGGATTCGAGCATGCCATGGACCATCCAATAGGCCAGAAACAGCGCGACTGCGGCCGTCAAAGTGAGCCACATGTGGTCCAAAACGCGTTTCACCGGCATCGGCGCATTGGCGACGAAAAGATCGACGGCGACATGGCCGCGTGAGGCCTGCGTGTAGGGGAAAAACATCAGTGCGGCGCCGGAAATGGCGAGCTGGACGAAATCTTCGTAGCCCGGAAGGCCGGAGACGTCTTGGCCAAAGAGGCCCATGAACCGATCAAGAATAAAGGCGCCAGTGTTGGTGGTGGTGACCATCACGATGACAAAGAGGATCGCGCCTCCCAGCATTGCGAATATGTCTGCCAGACGCGTCACATGAGCGTGCATAGCATGCCTCCCGGTTGGGTGCGTTTCGTTTGGGGAGAGCGGCGGGCGGTTCCGCCGCTCTATGTTTTCGGGTTGTTTTATTCGCCGTGGGCTGCCGCGACAGCCGCACGGGCCTGATCCACGATGGCGGCGCCGTCGATGCCTTTCTCAGAGACCTCAGCGACCCAGCGGGCCACGACCTCTTCGCTCACCGCGTTGAATTTCGCGGCTTCTTCGTCAGAGAACACATGGCGGGTGATGCCCGCGCCATCGAGCGCGCTGATGCCGGCCTCTTCAAAGCCTTCCCACATCGCGCCGATCTCGGCTGCGACGTTTTCGCGGGAATTGGCGTCGATCACGGCTTTCAGATCGTCCGGCAGGTCCTCGTAGACGTCCTTGTTCATCGCCACCATGAAAACGGCGGTGCCGAAGCGGTCGCCATTCGGCAGCTCGGCGGTGTATTTGTCGAGTTCCTGCAATTTGAGCGCCGGGACGATCTCATAGGTGGTCATCGCGCCGTCGATCACGCCTTTCGCCATGGCTTCGGGCACGGCAGGGACGGGAAGGCTCACGGGCTCCGCGCCCATGGCTTCGATCAGCCAGGCGCCGGTGCGCGAAGGCGTGCGCAGCTTCATGCCCGCGACGTCTTCAAAACTGGTGACTTCCTTGTTGCCGGAATGGATCAGGTTGCCGTCATTGGCATGCAGGAACAGCACATGGATGTCTTTGAAATCCTCACCCAGCATCTCCATTGAGGCATTGAGCGCGATAGTCGTGTCGGTGGCGGAGCCTTTGTGCACGGTCGGCAATTCAAAGACCTCGGTGCGTGGGAAGACGCCTGGGTTGTAGCCCAGCAGCGTCCATACGATGTCCGCCGTGCCGTCACGCACTTGGTTATAGAGCTCGCCCGGTTTGCCGCCCATCGACATTGCCGGGTAAATCTGGATGTCGATACGCCCGTCGCAGTCGTCCATGACCTTCTGCGCCCAGGGTTCCAACATCACCTTATGGGCGTTGGCCACCGGCGGCAGGAAGTGGTGCATGATCAGGGTGACGTCCTGCGCGAAGGCGGATGTGGCGGTCGCGATGCTGGCGGCGGCAATGGTGCCGAGCAGCTTGGCGCGGGTGAATTTGGCTCGAATGGACATGTGAGCTCCTCCGAATTTTGTCGCAATTTTCGCGGCGCACTCCCGTTGCGCCTTGAATAGTGTGTATACTTACTATTGATTTGAGTCAATTCGGTAAGCATACTTATTATTGACCTGCATCATGCGGATAAGGCATGAAGAAGTCTGATATGTCGCCGGATATGACACCGGGCGCTCAGGGGAAATCTCAGGGGAAAAGCTCATGCAACTAGAAATACACAACATGGCCGGATACTTGATTCGACGCCTGAATCAGATCTCCATGTCTGTCTTTCAGGAGCGGATGAAGGAGCTGGGCCTGACCATGACGTCGGTGCAATTCGCTGCGATGTATGCCGTCAAGGCAAACCCGGGCATCGATCAGGCGCGACTGGCCGGGGTCATCGCCTATGACCGTGCGACGATTGGCGGCGTGATCGACCGGCTGGAGAGCAAGGGGCTCGTCGAGCGCAGGGTGTGCGATCATGATCGCCGCGCGCGGATCGTCAGCCTGACGTCTGAAGGCGATGCGCTTTTGGACAAGCTGGTGCCTTTGGTTCGGGATTTTCAGGATAACATTCTGTCCGGGCTCTCTGATGTTGAGCGGGCGGAGTTTTTGCGCCTTGCGACCAAGGCGGCGGACGCCGGCAATGACCTCAGCCGTGCGCCTCTGATTCTGGATAAAAAAGCCTGACATTCCGTCTTTGCGGCGGCTCTGCGCCGCAGCGACATCCTGCCTTCTTGGAGGCGTGCCCGCATGGTTTTCCCTGCGGGTTCTGCTGGTTTGTCTTTGCTGCATTTGCGAGATGGGTCTGTTATTTAATTGTTCATTGACATAACAATTAATCCTCTGCATGGTTTCCTCAAACGGGAGGAGACATCATGGAGATCAAAGGGCATGTCGCCGTCGTGACGGGCGCGGCCAGCGGGCTTGGCTTTGCCACGGCAAAACGCTTGGCCGAGGCGGGCGCCACGGTGGCTATTCTCGATCTGTCGGGGGAGGCGGCTGCCAAATCCGCCGCAGAGATCGGCGGCACAGGCTACGCCGTGGATGTCAGCGACGCGAGCGCGGTCGAAGCGGCGTTCACGCAGATCGAAAGCGCGTTGGGCACGCCGCGTATCGTGGTTTCCTGCGCGGGCATCGGCACGGCGGGGCGCATCCTTCCGCGCGACGGATCGCTCACCATCGACACCTTCGCCAAGGCGTTGAACGTCAATCTTCTGGGCACTTATGCCGTGATGAACATCGCGGCGCGCGCCATGGCCGCCGCCGATCCCATCGACGCGGATGGCGCACGGGGCGTGATCATCAACACCTCCTCTGTGGCCTTCGAAGACGGCCAGATCGGGCAGGCGGCCTATTCCGCCTCGAAAGGCGGCGTGGCCTCGATGACTTTGCCCGCCGCACGCGAACTTGCGCGGTTCGGCATCCGTGTCATGGCCATCGCGCCGGGTCTCTTTGAGACCGCGATGAGCGCAGGCCTGCCGGATGACATTCGCGCCGATATTCTCAAAAACGTGCCGTACCCATCCCGCATGGGCGACCCGGACGAATATGCCCGCCTCGCGCAGGCCATCGTGGAAAACCCGATGCTGAACGGGACGGTTATTCGCCTCGATGCCGCCGCCCGCATGCCGATCAAATAAGAAGAAAAGCCAATGACCAGCGACATTCTCAAAATCGACATCGAGGGGCCGATCGCCACTCTGACCATGAACCGCCCCGGCAAGCGCAACGCCATGTGCGATGAGCTTTTGGATGCCATCGACACCTTCTTTTCCGCGCCGCCCGAAGGTGTGCGTGTCGTGATCCTGACGGGCACCGAGGGTCATTATTGCTCCGGGCTCGATCTTTCCGAACATGTCGCCCGCAACGCCGAAGGCACCATGCGCCACTCGCGCAACTGGCATGGTGTGATGGATAAAATCCAATTCGGTGGCCTGCCGGTGATTTCCGCCATGTATGGTGCCGTGATCGGCGGAGGGCTTGAAATGGCCGCCGCCACCCATGTGCGCATCTCGGAGCCTTCGACGATTTTCCAACTGCCCGAAGGCATGCGCGGCATCTTTGTCGGAGGCGGGGCCACCGTGCGTGTGGGGCGCATTCTGGGCGCGGATCGCATGTGCGAGATGATGCTCACGGGGCGCAAATACAATTCGGACGAAGGTCTGGCGCTTGGTCTCACGCATTATGCCGTGGGCGAGGGCGAAGCACTGGCACTGGCGCAAAAACTCGCGGCCAAGATTGCCAAGAACGCCACGCTGTCGAATTACATGATGATCCAGGCGATCAGCCGGATCGAGGATATGTCGAAAGCCGACGGTCTGTTCATGGAAAGCATGTGCGCCGCCGTTTCGCAGACCAGTGAAGATGCCGAGGAGGGTCTCAAGGCCTTCTTGGAAAAGCGCGTCCCGGTTTTCAGGTAACGCGCCAGAGACGGGCGGAGAGGAGACCGCCCGCTCCAACAAAACAAGACCCGTAACACGGGCATCCGTCATGATTTTGGGAGGATTACACATGACAACTATGACACGCCGTATGGCCATGGCCACGATGGGCGCCGCCCTCGCGACCCCCGCATTTCTCAAAAAAGCCCACGCCGCCGAAGTGACGCTGCGCGTGGCGCATTTCCTGCCGGGCGTGGCGCCCATGCAGACCCGCTTTTTCGATGTCTGGGCCAAGGAAATCTCTGACGCCTCCGATGGCGCCATCGAGATGCAGATGTTCCCCTCGATGCAGCTGGGTGGCAAACCGCCCCAGCTCGCAGATCAAGCGCGCCAAGGCATCGCCGACATCTCATGGACTCTGCCGGTCTACACGCCGGACCGGTTCCCGGTGGCCGAAACCATGGCGCTGCCCTTCATGGTGACCAATGCCGAAAAGACCTCTGTCGCGATGCATACGCTGATGGAGGAATTCGGCCAGAACGAATATCGCGGGCTGAAACCTCTGGCCTTCCACACCCATGATGGCGGCAAATTCCACACCCGTGGCCAGAAAATCTCGACCGCCGAGGACATCAAGGGCCTCAAACTGCGCGCGCCCAATCAGGCGACCGGCAAGATGTTGGAGATCATGGGCGCGGAGACCGTGTTCTTCCCGGTGACCGAGATGGTTGTGGGCCTGTCCAACGGCGTGATCGACGGCTGTTGCCTGCCCTATGAGGTGGTCCCGGCCTTCAAACTTCAAGAGCTGACCTCTGTGACCAACGAACCCGAAGCGGGCGCGCGGGGGCTCTATTGCAACACCTTTGCCCTCGTGATGAACGAGCGCAAATACGAAGGCCTCTCCGACGATCTGCGCAAGGTGATCGACGATCATTCCGGTGCCGATCTGTCCCGTCGCCTTGGCGCGCAATTCGATGAGTTCGAGGCCTTCGGCAAATCCATGGTCGAGAAGCAGGGCAATGAAATCCACACCATTCCGGCCGCCGAGATCGCCAAATGGCGTGAGATGGCGACGCCCGTTTATGACGAGTGGACCCAAAAACTGAACGACGCGGGTCTCGACGGCGCGGCCATTGTGGCGCGTGCCAACGCCCTTTTGGACGCCGGGTGATCCATCATGGCCGAGCGGCTTAACACAGATACAGGGCAGGGGGATCACACCCCCCTGTTCCGCGCGCTCCGGGCGATTTGCCTTGGCTCTGCGGGGCTTGGGGGTGCTGTGATCTTCGCGGCCTCTCTGGCCGTCACCCTGTCGGTGGTGATGCGCAATCTGGGCTTGGGTGGCATTCGCGGGGATTTCGAACTGGTCGAGCTGGCCTGTGCGGCCTGTGCCTCGCTCTTCTTGCCTCTGTGCCAATTCAACAAGGGGCACGTCATGGTCGATCTTTTCACGCTCTGGCTGAAACCCGTGACCCAGCGCCGCTTTGACGGCGTCTGGACGATGATTTTCGCCGTCTGTTGGGCGTTTCTGACCTGGCGGCTCGCAATGGGACTTATGGAAATGCATGACTATGGCGACCGCACCATGTTGCTGCGCGCGCCCGTGTGGTGGGTCTATCTGCCCGCGCTTTTGGGCACCGGGCTTTCGGCCATCGTGGCCTTTTTGCAAGGCCTGCCGATGATCAGCTCCGCGTTTCGCGGTCTGGAGGTGCGCTGATGGAGCCGATGACGATTGCCATTCTGATGGTCGTGGGGCTTTTGATCCTGATCTTTGCCCGGATGCCGATTGCTTTGGGCATGGGGTTGGTGGGGGCCGTTGGGTATATCACGCTCGCCTCGCCTTACGCGCTCATGGCCTATTTCAATACGGCCTGGGTCGATAAATTCATGTCCTATGAGCTGGCCATCGTGCCTTTGTTCATTCTCATGGGACATCTCGCGACGCGTTCCGGCATCTCTGCTGCGATCTTTGCCGCATCCAATGCCTGGATCGGGCATTTGCGGGGCGGTCTGGCCATGGCATCCGTGGCGGGCTGTGCGATGTTCGGGTCCATTTCCGGCTCGTCTCTGGCGACAGCTTCGACCATGGCGCGCGTGGCCCTGCCGGAGATGCGCAAGCATGGCTATTCCGGCGCGCTGGCCTCCGGGTCTTTGGCGGCGGGCGGCACCTTGGGCATCCTCATTCCGCCCTCCGTGGTGCTGATCATCTACGCGCTGTTGACCGAGCAGAATATCGTAAAACTGTTCTTGGCTGCGACCATTCCCGGCATTCTGGCGGTCATCGGCTTTTGTATCGCCATCGCCGTTTATGTCCGGCTCTACCCCTCAGAAGGCCCGACCCATGAGCCCGCCAGTTTCGCGCAGCGTTTGAAAGCCTTGAAAGACATCTGGCATGTGGTGGTGATCTTCGTGATCGTGCTGGGCGGTATCTATGGCGGGTTTTTCACGCCGGCCGAAGGCGCCTCCGTCGGGGTGATCCTGATGCTGGTTGCGGGGCTTTTGACCCGTGGTCTCGATGGGCGCGCCATTTTGGATTGCCTGATCGACACGGCGGGCTCGACCGCGATGATCTTTGCCATCGTCTTTGGCGCCGACATCTTCAACGTCGCTTTGGCGCTGTCACGCATGCCCTCCGAAGTGGCCGCCTATTTCTCCGCCGCCAATGTGGCGCCGATGGTGGTGCTGATGGGAATCATCGTTTTCTACCTCGTCATGGGCTGCCTCATGGACAGTCTCTCGATGATCCTCCTGACCGTGCCGGTGTTTTTCCCCACGATCATGGCGCTGGATTTCGGTCTCATGCCGGAACAACAGGCCATGTGGTTCGGCATCATCTCTTTGGTGGTGGTCGAAATGGGGCTGATCACGCCGCCTGTGGGGATGAATCTCTTTGTCATCTCCTCGATGGCGAAGGACATCCCGACGAGCCAGATTTTCCGCGGCACCACGCCGTTCATCATCGCGGAATTCTTCCGCATCGCCATTCTGGTCAGCTTCCCGGTGCTGAGCTATTGGCTGGTGGATTTGGTGGCCAACTGAGGAAAGATGACGATGAGCAAGTGCGATAAAGATACCGAAATCACAGACCAGAACCTGCGCCAATTCGTGGGCTATACCATGAAGCGCGCGTTTTTGATGGTGCGCGAGGATCTGGCGCGGGTGCTGGAGCCTCTGGGGCTTCGGATGACGTCTTTTTCCGCCCTCGCGATCATCAAGGAAAACCCCGACATCTCCCAGAGCCGCCTCGCCGTGGCGCTGCATATCGAGCGCTCCGGCGTGGTGGTTTTGGTGGATGAATTGGAAAGCGCCGATCTGATCGAACGCGGACGCGTCGAAGGCGACCGGCGGCAATATGCCCTGCGCACCACCGCGCTGGGCGACAAGAAATGGCGCGAGGCAGAGCGGGCGGTCGAGGCCCATGAGGACGCTCTGTTTGCTGCGCTGAGCACAGAAGAACGCACGACGCTTCGGGCTCTTTTGGGCCGCGTCGGGAGGAAATAGCCGCTTCAAACGGCTTTTGGGAGGAACGCATGAAAGATCAAACGACGGGGCTGACGCTTGCACCGCATTCGGTGCGCATGGAGCGCAAAAGTGCGGGCGAGATCATCCTGACCTCGGCCCTGCCGCTCGATCCCGTAGTGGATCACACCGGGGTCTGGTTGGAGAAATGGGCCGCCGAGCGCCCGGATCACATCTATCTCGCCGAACGCTCCGGCGCGGGCTGGCGCGAGTTGGGCTATGCCGAGGTGCTGGAGCGGGTCAAAGCCATCGCGGCCACCTTGGCCGCGCGCGGCCTCAACGAGTCGACGCCGATCCTGATCATGTCCGGCAACTCCGTCGATCACGCGTTGCTGTCTTTTGGCGCGCAATGGGCGGGTGTGCCGACGGTGCCCTTGGCCGAACAATATTCCCTCATCGAAGAAGCGCATTTTCGCCTGCAATATGCGATAGGCAAGACGAGGCCCAAAATGGCCTTCGTCGACGATGCTGCGCGCTATGCCAAGGCCTTGATGCTTCCTGATCTCGATGGGATCGAAATCGTGGCCTCACTCCCGGAGGGCGCGCCGCGCCCCGTGACCCCTTTTGCTGAGCTCTTGAAAGGGGACGCGGGCGTGGACCTCTCTGCCGTCCATGCGCAGGTCGGCCCCGATACGCTGGCGAAAATCCTCTTCACCTCAGGCTCAAGTTCGGACCCGAAAGGCGTCATGACCACCCAACGGATGATGTGCGCCAATCAATCGCAAATGGTCTCCGTCCTGCCGTTCACCAAGGAACGCCCGCCGCGCATCGTCGATTGGCTGCCGTGGAACCATGTTTTCGGCGGCTCGCATAACGTCAACATGATGCTCATGCATGGCGGGTCCTTCTACATCGACAACGGCAAACCGACGAAAGCGCTGTTCCAGCACACCGTCGACAACATCACCGACAAGGCGGGCACATTCGCCTTCAACGTGCCAGTCGGGTTTTCGATGCTGGTGCATGAGATGGAACACAACATGGCGCTGCGCGAGGCCTATTTCAAAGACCTCGACATGCTGTTCTATGCGGGCGCGTCGCTGCCGCAAGACATCTGGACACGGCTCGAAGAGATGGCGATGGAAGTGCGCGGGCGTTTGCCCTTGATGATCTCAAGCTGGGGCCTCACGGAGACCGCGCCGGCCAACGTCATGGTGCACGAACATATCGGCCGCTCCGGCGTGATCGGCGTGCCTTTGCCGGGGACCGAGATCAAGCTTTTGCCCGATGACGACATGCGTTGCGAAATCCGTGTCAAAGGCCCGAATGTCATGCCCGGCTATCTCCATGACCCGGAGAAAACGGCGGAAGCCTTTGATGAAGAGGGTTTTTTCATCACCGGAGATGCGGTGAAATTCCTCGATGCCGATGATCCCGACCGGGGTCTTGTGTTCGATGGGCGCGTTTCGGAGGATTTCAAGCTGCTGACCGGGACATGGGTGCAGGCGGGCAAGCTGCGTCTCGATGCGCTGGAGGCTCTGCGCGGGTTGGTGCTCGATGTCGTGATCTGCGGTCATGATCGCGGCGAGATCGGCCTCTTCGTCTTCCCGCGCCCGGATCACGTCCACGATGACAACACCTCCGAGGGCGCGGTGATTGACGATCATCTTCAGGCCGAAATTCACCACGTCTTGCGCAAGATGGCCCGTGCCGCTTCGGGTTCCGCCAAACGCATTGCCCGCGCCATTATCCTGTCAGAGCCGCCCTCGGTCAAAGATGGCGAGATCACCGACAAAGGGTCGTTGAACACCCGTAAAATCATCACACGCCGCGCCGATCTTTTGGAACGTCTGTATGACAACGAAGATCCGGCCCTGATCCGAGTGTAAGGAATTGAATATGGTAGATTTTAAGAGCGTCCGCGCGATTGATTTTCACACCCATGCCGAGGAGGCCTGCGGCTGTCACCACGATGACGGCTATGACGATCTGCAATCCGCCATGGCGAAATACTTCAACGCGCCTTGGGCCCATCCGCCGACCATCGACCAAACCGCCGCGCATTACCGCGAGAAAAACATCGCCGCCGTGATTTTCCCGGTCGATGCCGAGCGCGAGACGGGCTATCGCCGCTATGACAATTACGAGGTCGCCGACGCCGCCGCGAAACATTCCGACATCCTCATTCCCTTCGCCTCCATCGACCCCGCGAAAGGCAAACTGGGCGCCCGCGAAGCGCGCGATCTGGTGGAAAACCACGGCATTCAGGGCTTTAAATTCCACCCGACGATGCAGGGGTTTTATCCCAATGATCGCAACGCTTACGTGCTTTATGAGGCCATCGCCGAGGCCGGCAAACCGGCGCTGTTTCACACCGGTCAGACGGGGGTCGGATCGGGGATGAAGGGCGGCAATGGCATGCGGCTCAAATACTCGAATCCGATGTATATGGACGATCTGGCGGTGGATTTTCCCGACATGCCGATCATCCTCGCGCATCCGTCGTTCCCGTGGCAGGAAGAGGCTCTGTCGGTCGCGACCCACAAGCCCAACGTCTACATCGATTTGTCCGGCTGGTCGCCGAAGTACTTCCCGCCCATTCTGGTGCGATACGCGAATACTTTGTTGAAAAACAAGATGTTGTTCGGGTCCGACTGGCCGATGATTGCGCCGGAAAAATGGCTCGACGCCTTCGACAAGGCGGAGTTCCGCGACGAGGTGCGGCCTTTGATTTTGAAGGAAAATGCGATGCGGCTTCTGGGGGTCTCCGAATGACGCCGTTCAAAGCGCCGCTCGAAGACATCCTCTTTTGCCTGCGCAACGTGGCCGGGGCGGATCGTTTGTCTGACTGGGACGCGGAGTTGGCCGAGGGCATCCTTGGCCATTTCGCCGCCTTCGCCGAAGGCGTCATCGCGCCCTTGGACGAGCCGGGCGATGCGCAGGGCTGCACCCTTTCCGATGGCCGCGTCACCATGCCCGACGGCTTCAAAGAGGCTTACGCCCAGCTCACTGAGGGCGGGTGGCAAGGTCTCACTGCGCCCGAAGACTTTGGCGGCATGGGCCAGAACGCGCTTTTGGCGGCGGGCGTGTCTGAGATTTTCTCCGGCGCCAACCACGCGATGCAGATGGTCTGCAACCTCGTGCCGGGCGCCATTTCGACGCTGATGAAATTCGGCTCTGAGGCGCAAAAACAGTATTGGATTCCGCGTCTTGCGGCGGGCGAGACGCTCTCCACGATGTGCCTGACCGAACCGGGTGCGGGTTCCGATCTCTCTCGTATCCGCACCAAAGCCACGCCTTCGGGGGGCAGCTGGCGGATCGAGGGGGAGAAGATTTTCATCTCCGGCGGCGATCAGGATATGTCCGAGGACGTGCTGCATCTCGTCCTTGCCCGCACGGGCGGCGAAGGCGTCAAAGGCCTGTCGTTGTTCCTTTGTCCGTCCGTTGTAGATGGCGCGCGGAACGCGGTCACCGTGACCCGGATCGAGGAAAAGCTGGGCCTCCATGCTTCGCCGACATGCCAATTGGCCTTCGATGGCGCAGAGGCCGAGTTGATCGGCGAAGAAGGGGCGGGGTTGATGGCGATGTTCACCATGATGAACCACGCCCGCCTCGATGTGTCCCTGCAAGGTGTCGCCCATGCGTCGCGCGCGTATCACATCGCGGCGGACTATGCCGCCGAACGCAAACAGGGTCGCAAGTCCGATGGCGCCGAAGCCGTGCTTGCCGATCACCCGGACGTGCAGCGCATGTTGGACGAGCAAAAAGCCCTCGCGCTCGGCGCCCGTGCGATGACCTATCTGACCATGACCGAACTGACCCTCGGCGAGAACCGTGCGCTGGTCGATTTTCTGACGCCGATCTGCAAGGTGTTCTGCACCGAGGCGGGCATCCGCGCCGCTGATCTCGGCATCCAAGTGCTGGGCGGCTATGGCTACCTGACCGAATATCGGGTTTCTCAAACCTGGCGCGATGCGCGGATCACTTCGATCTACGAGGGTGCCAATGGCATCCATGCGGTGGCCATCGCGACGCGCGGTCTGCGTGCGCCGGAGGGACCGGACGCCTTTGCGGCACTTGTTGAAGAACTGGCGTCTGGCGATGCCGACTGCCTCGCGCTTTTGTCCGACTGGCAAGATGCGCGCGCAGGTATGGCGGCGCAGGCGGTCGAGAAAGCCCATGATTTCATGGCGTTGACCGGCGAACTTCTGTTCCGTGCTGTTTGGTGCAAACTCGCCGCGACGGGCGATGCGGAAATGGTCCGTCTGGCGAAACGCGTGGCACGTCGGCCTCTGCCGGTGCGGTTGCCGCTCAGCGCTTAAAGATCTCCCGCAACCCGGGCGCGATAGGCCGTGGGGGTCTCCCCCATGCGCGCCCGGAAGCGGCGGGAGAAATACGGCGGGTCCGTGTAGCCCAGCCGATAGCCCACCTCCGCCACCGGCAGCCGCGTAAAGGCGAGGTGGCGACAGGCCTCCGTCATCACCGCGGTTTCGAGATATTCGGTCAGTGTCACCCCGCTGTCGCGCCGCACGATCCGGTTCAAATGACCGGCGGTCATATGCAGCGCGCGGGCGTATTCCGTGGCGCTCCAGCCCTCTGTCATGTGATCGGCGATCAAGGCGTCCAGTTGCTGCATTTGCCGCGTCTGATCTTGGTCCGGAGTGTCGATCTGGGCGCTGTCTTCCGCCAATGTCACCAAAAGCGCATGCGATAGGGCGACAAGCCTCTGTGCGCGAAATGTACCAGATTTATCATGGAATAGTGCAATCTGAGACAAGAGACCGCTGGCTGTGTCGGAGAGGGGCGCGTGATGCGTGCCACTGAGCCATGCCGTCAGAGGTTGCGAGTGCGGTCCGAGACGTTGCACCACGGGAGAGGGCAGCGACAGCACGAACCCTTCAGTGCCCTTGTCAAAGGTAAACCCATGCACAATTTTCGGTGGAACATAGAGAAACTCACCGTTTTTCAATGTGCTTTCCGATCCGTCCAGCGTGACCTGCGCAAAGCCCGTTTCGATGTGAAACACCTGCGCCATTTGGTGATGTCGATGCGGAGAGATTTTCCAACCGTGCAGCCGTGCCCGATCAAAGATGCGCTCGCAATGGATCACGTCCGGGAAGGCGCTGGTTTCGCCAAAGAGGTTGAAGGCGGGGATATGGCTGGTCTCACTCATGCCGGAAAAGTACCATTCATTGCCGGGCGGGTCCATTCCGATGTCGCGCCGTGCGCTTTAAAGTCTTCTCAAATTGGAGGAGACGCATATGACCACTTTGACCACCCAGGTCGCCATCATAGGCGGCGGCCCATCCGGCCTGCTTTTGTCGCAGCTTTTGAACAAAGCGGGCATCGCGACCGTCATTCTCGAACGTTCCACCCGCAATCACGTTTTGGCCCGCATTCGTGCCGGCATCCTCGAATGGGGCACCGTTGAACTGTTGCGCGAGGCGGGTGTCGGCGCGCGAATGGAGGCTGAGGGCATTCCGCATGACGGTTGTTACCTGACCGACGAGGAGTTGATGGTGCACATTGACTTCAAGGATCTGACTGGCAAACAGGTCATGGTTTACGGTCAGACCGAGGTGACGACGGATTTGTACAACGCGCAGGACGCCATGGGGACGACCGTGCTGCACGAGGTCTCTGACGTGGAAATTCACGATCTCGATCAGGCGAAATCCTATGTCGAATTTACCCATGAGGGCACGCGCAAACGGCTTGAATGCCTCTATGTGGCGGGCTGCGATGGCTTCCACGGCGTGTCGCGCAAGACCATTCCCGATGAGAAGCGTCGGGAGTTCGAGCGCGTCTATCCCTTTGGCTGGCTTGGGATTCTGTCGGAAACCCCGCCGGTGCATGACGAGTTGATCTATTCGAATTCCCGCCACGGCTTCGCGCTGGCCTCGATGCGCAACGAAAACCTCGTGCGCTACTATGTGCAGGTGCCGCTCACGGATAAGGTCGAGGATTGGTCGGATCAGCGGTTTTGGGACGAGTTTTCGCGCCGCATTCCGTCGGAGGCCGCGCGCCGTCTCGTCACCGGGCCGTCGATTGAAAAGAGCATCGCGCCGCTGCGCAGTTTCGTCTCCGAGCCGCTGCGTTGGGGCAATCTGTTCCTCGTGGGTGACAGCGCCCATATCGTGCCGCCGACGGGGGCGAAGGGGCTGAACCTCGCGGCCTCGGACGTGTACTATCTCTACACGGCGCTGATCGACGCGGTGACCGGCGGTAGCAAGACGGGTGTGGATGAATATTCTACCCGCGCGCTGGAACGGATTTGGAAAGCGATGCGCTTTAGCTGGCAGATGACCACCATGATGCATCGGTTCGACGGCGAGGACGCTTTTGCGGAGCAGATGCGTAAGGCGACGCTGAAACACCTCGCCACATCCGAGACCGCGCGACGCGATCTGGCGGAGAACTACATCGGTCTGCCGTTCTGAGACAAACGGCCCGGAGGGTTACGCCGGGTCGCCCAATCTCTGAATGTTTTGAACAAGTTGAATGGCCATGGAGAGCGAGCGCCCCGTGGCCATCAGCATCTGAGGCAGCACCATCCACTCAAGGCTCCAAGCCGTGCCGGAGCGTTCCTGTTCATGCACGACCGCATGGTGCATGGCGGAGACCTGCGTGGCGTTAAAGCGCGCCAGAGTGACCAAAAGCTCCGCCGCGACCGGATTTTGTTTGTGCGGCATGGCCGACGAGCCTCCCGCGCCGGAAATCGCAACGCATTCAATGCCTTGCTGTGCCATGAGGGCAATATCCTGGCCGATTTTTCCCAAAGATCCTGTCACCAGAGACAGAAACGAGGCATAGCCCGCAATCCCGTGCCGCATGGTCTGCCATGTCTTGTCCGTGGGCGCGAGGCCCAGCGTTTTCGCCACCTCAGCAACCACAAAATCACCCTTGTCGCCAAGCGCTTTGCGATCCCCGGACGCACCGCCAATTTGCACTTTTTCAACATCGGCGCGTTTTTGGTCCAGTGTCTTGAGATGATCCGCAATCGGCAGGCGCCAGGCCAAAACACGGTCGCGCACGGTGATCTCAGTCGCCGCCTGCATCCGGGTGCGGCCCATCAGAGGGGCGTCGCCAAAGCGGGCCTCAATGGCTTTCAGATGGGTTTCCAACTCCATCAACCGCCCGGCAATCAGGAAAGACGCCTCGCGCAGCGCGAGCACCAAAGCCGTGTCCACCACATCCTGAGAGGTCGCGCCCTTGTGCACGGCCTCCGCCGGCGCGAGGGCTTTCAACTGTTTCACCAGACGCGGGATCGGCACGCCGTCTTGCGCCATGCCGGCTGCGATATCCGCCAAATCAATCTCAGCCGCTTCAATCGCAATCGCCGCCGTTTCGGCCTGCGCCGCGTCGAACAACCCGGCCTTGCCACAGGCCCGCGACCACGCCGCCTCAAACGCCAACATATGCGCCATCTGACGCTCTGGCGCGAGGACTTGCGCCATCTCGGGGTCGCCAAACAGGCCGGACAGCCAAGGGTGATCGAAGACGCTCAGGCTCATTTTTCTTCCTTTTTCAGACCAAGAGGGGCGACCGAAGCCGCCCCCTTCATACCGTCAGATTTTCGCTCAGATGTCGAGGAACACGGTTTCCCGGTCGCCTTGAAGCCGGATGTCAAAGCGGTATTTGCCCTCTCCGGTCTTCTTGGCGATCAAGGTGTCGACGCGCGGACGCTGTTCGATCCGGTTCAACAGCGGATCGTTCGCGTTGTCCTCATCTTCGAAATAAATCCGGGTATTTAGCCCGATGTTGATGCCACGGGCCACAACCCAAAGCGAGATATGCGGCGCGCTGATCACACCACCACGGCCCTTCACGGCGCCCGGTTTCACAGTGCGCAGGGTGAATTCGCCGCTCTCGGCATCGGCGGCAAAGCGGCAGAGCCCGTTGAAGTTCGGATCGGCGCCGTCTTGGCCCGGGAAAATCCCGTTGCCGTCACATTGCCAGCTTTCCACCATCGCATCGCGCAGCGCCCAGCCGGTGCCGTCGAACACGGAGCCGGTGATCTCGATCACCTCGCCCTGAACGTCGCCGTCGAGGGGCGAAAGGCCGATTTCGTTTTCATATGCACCCGGATTGCCCGCATGCGTCGGCATCAGGCCGATGTGGACGTAGGGGCCTGCGGTTTGCGACGGGGATTCTTGCAAAACATCAAGTTTCTGGACCATGATTACATGCCCTCCATCTTGTTTTCGAACATGGTCTGGCGGCGACCGCGCAGCACGATGTCGAACTTATAGGCGAGGAAATCGAGGGGACGCGATTTCGAGAAATCCAGCGGCGCGACAAGGCGGTCGAGCTGGCTACGGTCTTTGATCGTCGCGGCGATCGGGCAATGATCAATCAGCGGATCGCCCTCGAAATACATCTGCGTGATCAGGCGCTGGCCAAAGCTGTGACCATAGACCGAGATGTGGATGTGCATCGGACGCCAGTCGTTGGCGCGGTTCGGCCAGGGGTAGGCGCCGGGACGCACGGTCAGGAATTCGTAGTAGCCGTTTTCATCGGTGATCGTGCGACCACAGCCGCCGAAATTCGGGTCGAGCGGTGCGAAATAGGTGTCTTTCTTGTGACGATAACGGCCACCTGCGTTGGCTTGCCAAATCTCCACCAGCGTGTGCGGCACGGGGCGATTGTTTTCATCCAAAACCCGCCCATGCATCAGGATGCGCTCGCCCACGGCAGGGGCCGCGCCCTTGGTCCAGTTCAGGATCAGGTTGTTGTCCAAAGCACCGAGTTTGCCGTGGCCAAAGGTCGGGCCGGTTTCCTCCGACGGAGAGCTTTCCATCGACAAAAGCGGCAGGTTCGGCGAGCGTGCGACGGATGTTTTGTAATCGGGGTCGTATGGGGCCGGGTGAATCGCGCGGTTGCGCGGGATCAGCGGGCCCTGATCTTTGATCAGGCTGGTCATTGGGTCTCCTCCATTTCCGCATAGGTTTGTTTGGCGAGCTTGAGCGCATGGTTCGCCTTGGGCACACCGGCATAAATTGCGACGTGTTGTAACGCCTCCGCCACGTCGTCTTTCGTCGCACCCGTGCGCGCGGTGGCACGGATATGCATCGGAATTTCCTCGAAATTTCCGGTCGCGGCCAAAAGCGCGATGGTCAGCATAGACCGCTCGCGGCGCGAGATTTTGTCCGAGGACCACACGGTCCCCCAAGCGCCCTCGGTGATCAGGCCTTGGAACGGCAGGTCGAACTCGGACTTTGCGGCCTCGGCGCGGTCGACATGGGCATCGCCCAGAACCTCGCGCCGCGTTTTCATGCCTTGATCGAATTTCTCGCTCATGCCGCGATCCTTTCCACGAATTTCGTTAATGCCTCGGTAAAACCCTCCGGCGCCTCAATGGCGGGCAAGTGCCCGGTGGTCTCGAACATCACCAGATCGGCGCGGGGCAGGGCGCGGGCCAGTGCCTCGACCACTTCGGGCGGGGTCGCCAGATCGTGTTTACCACCAAACACCAGCGCGGGCTGGGTGATTTCGGAGAGGCGATCCGTGATGTCAGTGCCGGCAATCGCGGCGCAGGTGGCGATGTAGCCGTCCTGATCGGTGCGGGCCAAAAGCGTGCGCCACAGCGGCGCGGTCGGATGGGCGAGCATATCTGGGCCGAACCAACGCGGCAGAATGCCCTCGGCCATCGCCGCCATGCCGTTTTTGCGGATAGCTTCGATGCGGGTGCGCCAGCCTTCGGCAGCGCCCAGCATCGGTGCCGTGTTCGAGAGCACCAGCCCCGTGACCCGCTCCGGCGCCATGAGCGCCACATGTTGCGCGATCAAACCGCCGATGGAACAGCCGACCAAAATGGCGGTCTCAAGCCCCGTGTCATCCATCGCGGCGATCACGTCCTCTGCAAGCTCCGGGATGCCGTAGCCCTCAGGCGCGGTGTCCGACAGGCCATGCCCGCGCTTGTCCATGCGCAACGTGGCCCAGTTTTGCGGCAGCTGCGTGCAAACCGCGTCCCACATCCGCAAATCGGTGCCGAGTGAATTGATAAAGACCAAGGCAGGCCCAGTTCCGCCTTTGTGGCGGAGATGCATGGTGCCCCAGTCGCGTGTGAGTGCGTGCATTCTTCTCTTCCCTTTTCGTCAGATTGCCATAAGTATTTTGCCATGAAAAATACAATATGATGCAAAAAGCATAACCAAATGGATATACCAAACGGCATGAAACTGCGCCATCTGGAGGCGTTTCTGGCGGTGGCGGAGGCGGGCACGATCTCGGCTGCGGCGCGGGCGCGGAATGTGTCGCAACCGGCGCTGTCGAAAACCATCGCTGAACTAGAGGCGCAACTGGGCACGGAGCTCTTCACCCGCACCGGGCGGCAGGCGGTTTTGACGCCTGCGGGCGAGGCCTTTCGCCGCCATGCGCTGTCGTCCTTGCAAAGTCTTGAGGCCGGGGTTCGGGCGCTGACGGGCGGCGGGCGGATGGATGTGGTGAAAGTCGGTGTGTTGCCGACAGTGGCGAGCGGATTGTTTCCCGCCGTGGCGCTGGAATTTTCTAATTTGCGCCCGGACGCGCGCATCGCCGTCATCACCGGGCCGAACCGCTATCTGATTGATCGCATGCGCTCCGGCGGGCTGGACCTTGTGGTTGGTCGTATGGCACCCGCGCGGGACATGACGGGGCTGTCGTTTGAATATCTCTATGACGAAACCGTGCTTTTGGTCGGGCGCAAGGGTCATCCGGGGCTGGCGCTCTCGCCTGTCGAGGCGCTTCGGCGTTACCCGGTCATCCTGCCCAATCCCGGCTCGATCATTCGCCAACAGGTGGTGCAATATCTCATCGCGGCGGGGCTTGATGAGAGTGTGGATGTGCGCTTTGAAACCGTGGCGCGACCCGTGGGTCTGCCGCTCGTGGAGCGTTCCGACATGCTCTGGTTCATCTCGCGCGGTGTGGTCGAGCGCGAGCTCACCGAGGGGCGTCTAGCAACGCTCGATCTCGGTGTGGATTACATGACGGGGGCGGTGGGGTTGACGCGGAAATTCGATTTCACGCGAGACAGTCCGGCGGATTTTCTGGCCAGCCTGTTGCATCAGCGGGCGAAGGAGTTCTCCGCCCGCTGAAAGAGTTAGATGGCTTCAAGCGCAATCGCGATGCCTTGACCGACGCCAATGCACATGGTCGAGAGCGATTTTTCCCCCGGTTTCAGCTCCAACATCGCCGTGCCGGTGATCCGCGCGCCGGACATGCCCAGAGGGTGGCCGATGGAGATCGCGCCGCCGTTCGGGTTCACACGCGGGTCGTCGTCGGCAATGCCCAGATCGCGCAGCGTGGCGAGGCCCTGCGAGGCGAAGGCTTCATTGAGTTCGATCACCGCGAAGTCTTCCTGTTTGAGGCCGAGACGGGCCATCAACCTCTTCGACGCGGGCGCCGGGCCAAAGCCCATGATCCGCGGCGCCACACCGGCGGCGGCCCCGCCCAGCACTTTCGCAATCGGTTTCAGCCCGTGCTTTTCAGCCGCCTCCTTGGAGGCAAGGATCAGCGCCGCAGCCCCATCGTTCACACCCGAGGAGTTGCCCGCCGTCACGGTGCCGTCGGCTTTGACGAAGGTCTTGAGCTTTTGCAGCGCCTCCAACGTGGTGGACGGGCGCGGGTGCTCGTCTTCGGACACCACAATCGGATCGCCTTTGCGCTGCGGGATGGTCACCGGAACAATCTCTTTTGCCAGACGGCCATTGGCCATCGCAGCGCCCGCTTTTTGCTGCGAGCGCAGAGCGAAAAGGTCCTGATCCTCGCGGGAGATGTTGAAATCCTCCGCGACGTTCTCGGCGGTTTCGGGCATGGAATCCACGCCGTATTGCGCTTTCATGAGTTTGTTGACAAAGCGCCAGCCGATGGTCGTGTCATAGACCGTATTCGCCCGCGAAAAGGCGGTTTCGGCCTTGGGCATCACGAAAGGCGCGCGGGACATGCTTTCGACGCCGCCCGCCACGATCAGATCGGCCTCGCCCGCTTTGATGGCGCGCGCACCTGCGATGATCGCATCCATGCCGGAGCCGCAGAGCCGGTTCATCGTCGTGCCCGAAACCGTCTCAGGATAGCCCGCCAGCAACAACGACATGCGCGCCACGTTGCGGTTGTCTTCGCCCGCTTGGTTGGCGCAGCCAAAAATCACATCGTCAATCGCCGCGAGGTCCATGGACGGGTTGCGTTCCGCCAAGGCTTTCAACGGGATAGCGCCCAAATCATCGGCCCGCACAGAAGACAGCGCGCCGCCGTAACGGCCCACGGGGGTGCGGATATAGTCGCAGATATAAACGTCGGTCATCACAGGTCCTCCTTACAAATCTTGCGGGACAATCAGATCGGCCACGTCGCCCTCGGTGTGAAGCGTCGCGCCGGTGACGGCTTGCAGCGCTTCCATCGAGAGGCCGGGCAGTTTTTCACGCAGAATGAACTTGCCACCCTCGATGTCGATCACCGCGAGAGAGGTGTAAACACGGGTCACACAGCCGACGCCAGTGAGCGGGAAGGTGCAGGTCTCGACCAGCTTAGGCCCGCCATCTTTCGTGACGTGATCGGTGACCACGGCCACACGTTTCGCACCATGCACCAGATCCATCGCGCCGCCGACGGCAGGTACGCCCTTGGAGCCGACGCGCCAGTTGGCCAGATCACCGTTTTGCGCGACCTGATAGGCGCCCAGCACGGCGAGGTCCAAGTGACCGCCACGCACCATCGAGAAACTGTCGGCATGGTGGAAAAACGACGCGCCCGGATTGAGCGTGATCGCTTTTTTGCCGGCGTTGATCAGGTCCCAATCTTCTTCGCCCTCTTTCGGCGCTTTGCCAAAGCCCAACACGCCGTTTTCGGTGTGATAGGTGACATCGCGGCCTTCGGGCTGGAACTTTGCGATCATCTCCGGGAAGCCGATGCCGAGGTTCACATAGGAGCCGTCTTCGATGTCTTGCGCGGCGCGCCATGCGATTTGGGCGTTGGAGAGCTTGTCTGCCATAATGTTGAAATCGGACATCAGTAGACCACTCCCGTGCGCACGAGCACTTCTTCTTGTTGAGGTTGTGCAACTTCGACGATGGCGTCGACGAAGATGCCGGGGGTGATGACCTGTTGCGGATCAATCGACCCGGGCTCGCCCAGCTGGGACACCTGCGCGATGGTTTTCGTGGCGGCCATGGCCATCAGCGGGTTAAAGTTGCGGCCCGCCATGCGGTAGGTCATGTTGCCGACCGTGTCGCCCAACTGGCCTTTGATCAGCGCGAAATCGGCCTTCAGCCAGCCTTCGCGGACATACATTTTTCCGTCGAACTCTTCGGTTGGCTTGCCTTCGGCCAGTTCGGTGCCAAAAGACGTGGGCGTGTAAAACGCCGGGATGCCTGCCCCTGCCGCGCGGATGCGTTCCGCAAGCGTGCCTTGCGGCACCAGTTCCAACTCGATCTCGCCTGCGAGGAATTTCTCGTTGAACGCCTCGGCGTTGGACGAGCGCGGGAAAGAACAGATCATTTTCTTGACCATGCCCGCCTTGATCATCGCGGCGATGCCGATGTAGCCGTTGCCCGCGTTGTTGTTGATCACGGTGATGTTTTTCGGGCTGCCGGTGGCGCGGAAACGGTCGATCAACGCGTGAATGAGCTCGATCGGCGCGCCGGAGCCGCCGAAACCGCCGATCATCACCTGTGCGCCATCGGGGATATCCGCGACCGCCTCGGCCACGGTAGAGATGGTTTTGTCCATGAGATCCTCCAAATTATGCGTTTGGATGTAGACCTCCCTTTGGGGGACGACGAGTCATTTTGTGCGCATCTTGACATTTGTTCGGATGTTGCGAAAAGTCGTTCGCATGGTGAACAAAGTGACGAACAAATCCTCCGATACCATCTCATCTTTGGCGAAAGGCCTGCGGGTTCTCGAATGTTTCGGAGCGCAAACGCCGAAGCTGTCGATCACCGATGTGTCCAAAATGACCGGGCTTGACCGGGCCACCTCGCGGCGCTGTCTTTTGACGCTGCACGCGGAGGGCTATGCGGATTACGACGGCAAGTTTTTTACGCTGACCCCGCGCACCTTGCGGTTGGGGATGGGGGCGATCTCGTCCCTGCCGCTGCCGCAGATCGTGCAGCCTTGGCTCGATCAGCTCACCGAACAGATCGGCCAGAGCTGTTCCGTATCGATCCTCGACGGTACCGAGATTGTCTATCTCGCCCGCGCGGCGCAAAAGCGGGTGATGTCCATCGGGTTGATGCCCGGCTCGCGTTTGCCGGCGCATTGCACCTCGATGGGACGCATCCTGTTGGGGGCTTTGCCGGTCGAGGACGCCCGCGCGATTGTCGAGGCCTCGGACCTCTCGCCGCGCACGAAGTTCAGCGTCACCGACCCGGACGAGGTCATGAAGCGCATCGAGGAGGCGCATGCCCAGGGCTATGCGATCATTGATCAGGAGGTGGAGATCGGGCTGCGGTCTCTCGCTGTGCCGCTGGTGGATGGGCATGGTAAAATCGTCGCTGCGCTCAACACCGGCATGGCCGCGACGCAGGACAAGGCGCAGGCGTTGGTGCCGATCTACATGCCGAGACTTTTGAAAGTGCAATCGGGGCTGAGGCGGGTCCTGTAAACGGGGCTTTAATCAAGAGAGCGCGCGGTGATCGCCTCGGCGACCTCATCGGCGGTCTTGAGCGTGCGCACGACCAAGGGCACGAGCAAAGCCAACATGTTGCGCTCCAGCCCGCGCGCGCGTTGTGCTTCGCGGACCTCGTCGAATTGCGCGCGGATCAGCGGGATGAACCGCCAGACCAGAGACATGGCGAGCGCGATCTTGTCCTTTGGCACCCAGGCGGGGGCACGGGACAAAAGTGCCATGATGCCCTCGGTGAACTCGCTGGCGCGGGTCGTATAGGTCACCAAAGCGGCGGCCATCAGAAGCGCCATGAGGCGCAGGGTGACGTAAATCGCCATCGCGATATCGGCGAGCCAGAGCTGGGCGGCGAAGATGATCACGAGGACAAAGAGGGCAGGACGGATTGCGGTCAAGGCGTCGCGGGGGCTGAGACCGGCTGCGCCATAGCCAAGCGCGACGAGCAAAATTCCGACCGTCAGCACAACAGGATGCGTCACGACAAAAAGCGCCGTGCAATAGAGAAACAAAAGCGCCAGTTTCCACGCCGGGCGCGTGCGGTGCAGCAGGCTGTCGCCGGGGATGTAGAGGTCCGTCAGCATCCGCCCAAGTCTTCGCAGAGTTTCCGGTAGGCGGGGATGACCTCTTCGGGGGTGCCATCGGCGTAGATGCCGCCTTCCGCGATATGCAGGACACGGTCAAACCCCGCGAGCAGATCGAGATCATGCGAGACCACAACGGCGGGCTGGGGCAGGGTGTCCAGCACGCGCATGAATTGCATCTTGTTGCGCAGGTCCAAAAGCGTGGTCGGTTCGTCGAAGACGATCATTTCTGGCTCAGTGACCAGTACGCCCGCGAGCGCGACCATCTGCTTCTCGCCGCCGGAAAGTTGGTGCGTCAAACGACCTTTGAGATGGGTGAGCGACAGATCGCTGAGCACGCGTTCGATGCGCGTGGTCACTTCGGCTTTCGGCAATTTTCGGGATTTGAGGCCAAAGGCCAGATCTTCCTCGACCAACGGATAAACGATCTGGTTGTCGGGGTTCTGGAACATAAAGCCGACATGGCGACGCAGGTCGTCTTCGGTGTCAGAAAACCGGACCGTGCCGGAAGTGGGTTTCTCCAACCCGTTGAAAAGCCGGAGAAACGTGCTTTTCCCGGAGCCATTGTTGCCGATCACGCCAATGCGGCGCTCGGTCAGCTCCAGGGTGATCTCCGACAGGATCTCGCGCGTGCCTTTGGTCACGGAGACCCTGTCGAAATGCATGGACATCAGGCGGCTTGTCCGATGATCGGGTAGGATTTCTTGACCGTGACCATGACGGCAGCGGCGACCAGCGCCTTGACGATGTCGCCGGGGATGAAGGTCACGGAGCCCATGAAGGCCTTGGTGAGCGGCACACCCGCCATGAGGCTGATGCCCGGAATGCCGATGGCGTAAAGCACGCCGATGCCGCCGACCACACAGATCAGCGTGGCGGAGACGAAAGACAGCCCGTCCCAGTATTTCTCGGTCATCCAGCCGATCACGAAAGCGGCGACGAGCCAGCCCAGAAGGAAGCCTGCGGTCGGGCCGAAGAACACCGAAAGTCCGCCGCGACCGCCGGACAAAAGCGGCAGGCCGATGGCGACGAGCACCAGAAGAAGAAGGATCGCCAAGCCGCCCCGTTTCGCGCCCAAGACGCCGCCTGCGAGCATGACGCCCAAAGACTGTGCCGTGATCGGCACTGGCAAAATCGGCAGGGCAATCGGCGGGAATACGGCCATTACGGCGGTCAGGGCCGCAAACAAAGCAATCAAGGTGATGTCGCGCGTGGTCATGGGATCTCCTCCACAGAGTGCCGGTTTGGATCGGCTACATAGCTTTGGCGCAGAGTGATAAGCGTCCGCTTCACCTTTGGTAAACCCCCTTTTTCGACAGGTTTCAGTTTGCTTTGCAAAATTGCGGAAAATCTCTGCAAAACCGGCTTTGAGCGTGCGTGGCTGCAAAGTTATGCAAGAATTTTCCCATATTTTCAGACCTTTCGGTCAAGTTTTTAGCTGTCAATTGGACGAATGTCGATCCAAGCCGCGCGCGGAAAAGTAGCTGAGACCCGCCATGACGCCGGCAGTGGCGAGGCAAAGCCAAAGCCCGCCCAGTTGATAAGACAGCCCGGACAAAAGCGTGCCCAAAAGCCGCCCCGCCGCATTGGCCATATAGTAGAAGCCCACATCCATCGTCACGCGGTCCTCACCGGAGAAGGCGAGGATGAGGTAGGAATGCACCGAGGAGTTCACGGCAAAGACAAAGCCGAAGAGCAAGAGCCCCGCGACCAAGGAGATCGTCAGCCAAAGCGTTGGTGCGCCTGCGATCAGAGCGAGCGCGGCCAGCACAAAGGGGATGGGCGTTAGAAGCCCGACCCATTTGACGGCCATCCGCGCACCGGCCGCGTCGTCTCCGGCGGCGCCTTTGAGGAACTTGGGCGCGATGCCTTGGACAAAGCCGTAGCCGATGATCCAGAGCGCCATGAAGGCGCCGACGATGAAAAACGCCTGCCGTGCGCCTTCGGGGGTGCCGTCGGAGAAAATCGCTTTGAAATAGATCGGGATGCCGACGACGAACCAGACATCGCGCGCGCCAAAGAGGAACATGCGGGCGAGGGACAATTGGTTGATGCGGCGGTCCTTCGACCAGATCGCGGAAATCTTTGTGCCTTTCTTGCCGGTCGGAAGGCCCTTGGGCATGAAGACCGCGACCGCCACGAGGGTCACGGCGAGGATCACAGCCATGCCCCAGACCGCCGCTTTGAACCCAGCGAGTGCCAAGAGAACCGCACCAAGGAAAAAGCCCAATCCTTTGACCGCGTTCTTCGATCCCGTGAGCACGGCAACCCATTTGAAGAGGCTGCCGTCGCCTTTGGGCGCAAGGGTTTTGACCGCCGATTTCGACGACATTTTCGCGAGGTCTTTGGCGATGCCCGAGGCGCCTTGTACCGCCATGACGTAGATCACGGAGGCCGACACCGACCACGCAGGATCAAGACCTGCGAGGGCGGCGAGGGCGCCGATCTGGATGACAAGTCCCGCGTAAAGTGTTGAGGTCAAACCGAAACGTGCCGCCAGCCAGCCTGCGGAGAGGTTGGTGACGATGCCTGCGATTTCGTAGAACAGGAACAGATACGCCAGTTGGATCGGCGAAAACCCCAGCCCGTTGAAATGCAACAGCACCAGCATCCTGAGCGCACCGTCAGAGAGCATGAAGGCCCAATAGGCCGCCGTGACGGCCATATAGGCGCGTAAGGGATTTTCCGCCGTTGCTGTGGTCATCACATGGCACTCGCAACCATGCGGGCGATGTCCGCGAGGCGGCAGGAATAGCCCCATTCATTGTCATACCAAGCGTAGATTTTCACCTGCGTGCCGTTGATCACCATGGTCGATTGCGCGTCGACGATGGAGCTGCGCGGGTCGTTGACGTAGTCGGTCGACACCAAGGGGCGCGTCTCAAAGCCGAGGATGCCATTGAGCGCGCCTTCGGAGGCCGCCTTGAACAGCGCGTTGACCTCGTCGGCAGTGGTTTCGCGCTCCACTTCGAACACACAATCGGTGATCGACGCATTGAGCAAAGGCACCCGCACCGCATGGCCATTGAGGCGACCTTTCAGCTCGGGGTAGATCAATGTGATCGCCGTAGCTGAGCCCGTGGTGGTCGGGATCAGGTTCATCGAAGCGGCCCGCGCGCGGCGCATGTCCTTGGCGGGGCGATCAACGATGGTCTGGGTGTTGGTCACATCATGAATCGTCGTGATCGAGCCGTGCTTGATGCCCAGATTTTCGTGGATCACTTTGACCACTGGCGCGAGGCAATTCGTGGTGCAGGACGCCGCCGTCACCAGATCATGCGTCGCCGGGTCGTACAGATCGCTGTTCACGCCGTAGACAAGGTTCAACGCCCCGCCGTCTTTCACCGGCGCTGAAACGACCACCTTTTTGACGCCCGCCTCGTAATAGGGCGCGATGCGCTCGGCGGTTTTGAAGTAGCCCGTGCAATCGATCACCAGATCGACGCCCAACTCCGCGAGCGGCAGGTTCTCGATCCGCGCCTCCCGCGTCAGCAACATGTGCGTGCCGTTCACGGTCAGACTGTCGGCATCATGCGAAATCTCCGCGCCCCAACGCCCGTGCACGGAATCGAATTCCAGCAACAGCGCATGCTGTTCCGGGTCGCCGGCCAGATCGTTGATCAACACGATGTTCTCACCCAGCCCGCGATCAAACAGGTCGCGCAGCGCGAGTTTCCCGATGCGGCCCAGGCCGTTCAGGGCAATTTTAGGGGCAATGTTCGCCATGATAAATCCTTAGATGTCAGAGAGATCGTCGATCTTTTGTTGCAAAGACAGACGGTCGAGTTTTTCAATGGGAAGCGCGGTGAAGACCTCGATCCGGCGGCGCAGCGCCTCATAGGTCTGGGCAAACGCCAAGGCACGTTCGGCCTCCGATCCGGTGGCTTTCACCGGGTCCGGCAGGCCCCAATGCGCGCTCAATGGCTGGCCGATCCACGGCGCGCACTCCTCGCGCGCGGCCAGATCACAGACGGTGAAGGTGAAATCGAAGGCAGGGGCGCCTTCGCCCTGAAATTCGGCGACATCCTTCGGGTGCAACCCGGCAGTGAGATGCCCGTGACGCTCCAAAAGCGCGCGGGTTTGTGGATTGATTTCCGAGCTCGGGCGGGTGCCTGCGGAAAACGCCTCGAACCGTCCGGCGCCCAGTTTATTCAACAGAGCTTCGGCCATGATTGAGCGCGCGGAATTGCCAGAACACAGGAACAGCACCCGGTAGGGCCGCGTGGCGCGCTCGGGCAGGGCGTTCAGACACATCTCGGGCCGCCCGCGACAGCAATCGTTGACCAGATAGGCCACCAGCCCGTCGCATTGCGCCATGTCCATGGCATAAAACAGTGACCGCCCCTCGCGCGTCGCGGTGATCAGCCCGGTGTGCAACAAGTCAGAGAGATAGCCCGAGAGCGTGTTGGGTTTCATCTCCAGCGCTTCGGCGATTTCCGTCGGACGCACGGGGCGCGGGGCAAAGCGCATCAACAGCCGAAACACCGAAAGACGTCCGGGATGGCCGAGGGCGGCAAAGGCTTGGGGCGCGCTGTTGGTGTCAAAGGGCATGGGCGACTCGCTTATTATTCGATGATTCGTGAATAATGGAAATAAATCCATCTGCCAAACCGAGATCCACGAGATCTGCGTGAAACTTTCATGACAGGCGCCACGATCCCGCCGTGATGCAGCGACAAGGTGAGACACCCCGCCGCAGAAAGGCCGCTCATGGACGGCATACGATTGCATCCCATGTCGCAACGTGCCAGCAAAGGGCAGATCTGTAAAAACAGCACACAGCCTGTAAAACACAGCCTTTAAAGCACAGCGGGATCACACGCGCATGACACGACCAAAGAAAAGCCGCACGGTCGCGCCGGAGCGGCAGAGGCTCAAGACGCTCTTGGCCGGGGAAAGCCGTGCGATCAAGCTGGCGTCTTACATGACCGCTTTCTCGGCGCTGTTGTGGTTGCCGCAGGCGGCGTTCGTGGCGGGGGTGTTTGCGCGGCTTCTGACGGGCCAGGGTGGTGTCACGGTTCTAACGGGCGTGATCGCCTTTCTGGGATTCGCCGCGCTGCGTTTGATGCTCAATTATCTCGCCGAAGGTCTGTTGTTCCGTGCGGGCCAGAACATCGTCACCCAAACGCGGCAAGAGATTTTGGCGCGTGAGGCCAATAGTCTCGGCACCTCGCCCTTGGGCGGTCCCGGGGCGCTGGCGGCCTTGGCGGGCGAAAAACTCGACGCGCTTTTGCCCTATATCACCCGCTACGCCCCCGCCCAGACCCGCGTGATGACCGTGCCCTTCGCGATCCTCGCGCTTGCCTTTTGGCAAAGCTGGGCCGTGGGGTTGGTCTTTGTCATTGCTGGCCCTCTGATCCCGCTTTTTATGGCGCTGGTGGGCTATGCCGCCAAGGAGGCCTCCGAGCGCCAGATGCAGGAAATCGGCTCTCTGGGCGATCTACTGGTCGACCGGCTGGCCGCGCTCTCTGACATCCGTCTCCTGGGGGCCGCCCCGCGACTGATCGCGCGCTTTGAACAGGCCGCAGACGATCTGCGCGACCGCACCATGTCGGTTCTGCGCATCGCGTTTCTGTCCTCGACTGTGTTGGAATTGTTCGCCGCTCTGGGCGTCGCCATGGTCGCCGTCTGGGTCGGGTTTTCGCTTTTGGGGGAGCTGAGCTGGGGCGCCTATGGCGGCGGCATCACGCCTTGGGGCGGGATTTTCCTTTTGCTTCTGGCACCCGATTATTTCCAGCCGTTGCGCGACCTCTCTGCCGCTTGGCATGATAAGGCGGCTGCGCTGGCCGTGGCGGGTGAATTGGACGCGTGGCAGGCCCATGAGGCAGAGACGCTTTGGGGCACCGGCGACAAGGTCGCGCCGCTCGCCGGGCCCGCCCATATCCGTACCTCGGGTCTTTCGGTGACGCGGGGCAGCCGGGTGATTGCCTACCCCGATGCCGAAATCCCCCCCGGCGCGCGGGTGGCGCTTTCCGGTCCATCAGGGGCAGGTAAAACCACGCTCTTGCGGTTGTTGGCAGGGTTGGAACGCCCGAGCCGCGGCACTGTCGAAGTCGCGGGGCAGGCCTTGTCCGACGACACCGCCGACGCCTGGCGCGCGCGCCTTGGCTGGATGCCTCAGGCGCCGATGTTTCTTGGCCGCTCGCTGCGCCACAACATTGCTTTCGGGGCGCCTTTGAGCGCCGAGTTGATCTCTGACGCGGCCCTGAAACAGGTGCTCGCAGCGCTGCCCAAGGGCGATTTGATCGTTTTGGGCGAGACCGGCGGCGGGCTGTCGGGCGGCGAAGCGCGCCGCGTGATGCTGGCCCGTGCTTTGGCCGCGCGGCCTGACGTGGTGCTGGCGGACGAACCCACGGCGGACCTTGATCATGAGACCGCGGACCGGGTGACCGAGGCGCTTTTGGCGCTGGCGGATCGCGGGGCGACTTTGATTGTCGCCACTCATGATGCGCGGCTCATCGCCCGGATGGATCAGGTGATCGAGATCGCGCCGGAAACTGCGCCAGAGGGGGGACGTGCCCATGTCTAAGCTCTGGCATATCTTCCGCCTCATGATGCAGGGCGAGCGCAGATCTTTGCTGCGCGGGCTGGCGCTGTCCGCGCTGGTCCTGATCATGGGCGCATCTCTTTTGGGCCTTTCGGGCTGGTTCATCGTCGCGGCCTCTGCCGCTGGTTTGATCGGGACTGGTGCCGTCTTCGACGTGTTCCGTCCCTCCGCCATGGTGCGGTTTCTGGCGATCACCCGCACGGCAACCCGCTATGGCGAGCGCGTGCTGACCCATGATGCGACGCTTCGGGCGCTGGCCAAGCTAAGGGTTACGCTTTTGGCGGCGCTCTCGACCCGGTCGCATGATCGTTTGATCCGGCTCCGAGGCGCGCAGGCGCTCAACCGGATCGTGGCCGATGTCGATGCGCTGGACGGCGTGCCCTTGCGGTTGTTCCTGCCGCTGATCGCCGGCGGCGCGACTCAGGTTCTGGCGCTCGCAGTGCTATCCTGGCTTGTGGATTGGCGCGTGGCTGTGGCGATTTTCGGGATTTTCACTCTTGGCGGTCTCGGCGTCGTGCTTTGGGGCGTGCGTCAGGCGCGTGTGCCCTCGCGTCGCGCGGAAAGTGCCGCGCAGGCCTTTCGGGCGCGCTTCATTGATCTGGTGACCACCCGCGAAGACCTCGCGCTCTACGGACAATTGCCGGATCAGCTTGCGGCCTGTCGCGACGCCGAGACGCGGCGTCAAACGGCGGCCACAACAACCGATCTGCGCGAGCGTCAGGCAGGCGCCGCGCTCATGGTCGTCTCTGCTTTGGCGGCGGCCTCTGCGCTTTGGATCGGCGGCACGCTGGCGGCGGCTGGCGAGATCACGCCAGCGCGTGCGGCCATCGGGTTTTTCACGGCGCTGGCACTGATGGAAACCGTGGCCCCGCTGCGGCGCGCGGTGGCGGAGATCGGGCGGATGATTGGGGCCGCGCGTCGCGTGACGGCGCAGACCGAGATGCCGGACCAGCCCGACGCTTTGCCTTGGCCGCAGGGGCCACAGAGCCTGACATTTTCTTCCGTAACCTTCGCGCGCGGCACGGCGCGGCCGGTGCTATCCGATTTCAATCTATCGGTCGCCGCCGGGGAATGGGTTGCCCTCAAAGGCCCATCGGGTGTTGGCAAAAGCACGGTTTTGTTGCTCGCTGCCGGTGCTCTGCGTCCTGTGAGCGGCAAAGTCTCCCTAAACGATCAATCCGTTACGGATTTTTTACCCGGCGCCACCACATTGGTCGGGCAACGGGCATCGCTGATTCAGGGGACGATTGCGGAGAACCTGCGACTGGCGGCGCCGGAAGCGACGGATGCGGCGCTTTGGGCGGCACTTGCGGCCACGGCTCTGGACAAGGTGGTCGCGGGCAAGGGCGGGTTGGACGCGCGTTTGGGGCCACGGGGCGCGGGGCTTTCGGGGGGAGAAACCCGGCGTCTGGTTTTGGCGCGGGCGATTCTGCGGCAGCCCTCTGTCTTGCTCTTGGATGAGCCGACCGAGGGGCTCGATACCGCAACCTCAGACCGGGTGCTGGCGGGGATTCGTGCGGCTTTGCCTGAGGCTGCGGTGTTGATCGCGGCGCACCGCGCGGAAGAGCAGGGGGCGGCGGACCGGATTTTGTCGCTCTGAGAGAGAGGACAGAAGAGTTGGCCCTCACGCGTAAGTGAACGCAAAACACCCCGATCAGCGGGGGGGCGCGCCGCCATGTCGCGGTCACAATAAGATATATCTATAATATTGCATTTATTGACTTGGTTATTTTGACCTGGGTCAAAGTACCCAAACCTGTGGCGTCTTACATCGAAGCCGCAAACATGCATCTGCGAGACATCTTTATTCTCGCGCAAAAGGAGCAAGGGAACATGGAGTTCGGACTAGTTGAGCTGTCGCGCCTGCAATTCGCGATGACAGCCATGTACCACTTTCTCTTCGTGCCGCTGACGCTTGGTCTGTCGATCATCGTGGCGATCATGGAGACGGTCTACGTTATGACCGGTCGCCCGATTTGGCGACAAATGACGAAATTCTGGGCCACGCTGTTCGGGATCAACTTTGTGCTGGGGGTCGCGACGGGGATCACGATGGAATTCCAGTTCGGCATGAACTGGTCCTACTACAGCCACTACGTCGGCGACATCTTCGGTGCGCCGCTGGCCATTGAGGGTCTCATGGCCTTCTTCATGGAAGCGACCTTTGTCGGGCTGATGTTCTTTGGCTGGGACAAGCTGTCGAAAGTGGCGCATATGATCGTCACCTGGCTTGTGGCCATCGGCTCGAACTTTTCCGCGCTCTGGATTCTTATTGCAAACGGCTGGATGCAGAACCCGGTGGGGGCCGAGTTCAACCCGGATACCATGCGGATGGAGATGACCAACTTCTTCGAAGTGGTCTTTAACGAAGTGGCTCAGGCCAAATTCGTGCACACTGTGTCCGCTGGCTATGTCACTGCCTCTGTCTTCGTGCTGGGTGTCTCTGCCTGGTACTTGCTCAAAGGGCGCCACACCGAGTTGGCCCGTCGCTCCATCGCGATTGCGGCCGCCTTTGGTCTGGCTTCGGCCTTCTCCGTTGTCATTCTGGGCGACGAGTCGGGCTACAACGCCACGCATACGCAAAAAATGAAACTCGCAGCCATCGAAGGCATGTGGGAAACCCAAGACGCCCCGGCCTCTTTCACGCTGGTCGGCATCCCGGATCGTGAGGCGCGTGAGACGCATTACGCCATCCACATTCCTTACGCGATGGGTCTGATCGGCACGCGGTCGCTGACGCAGGAAATCCCCGGCGTGGATCAGCTTGTGGCAGAAGCCAATGAGAAAATCCGTTCGGGTATCATTGCCTATGATGCGCTGATGACGATCCGTGCTGAGCGCGATGCGACACCCGCCGAGGTGCGCGCCACATTTGAGGAACATTCCGCCGATCTCGGTTTCGCCATGCTTTTGAAGCGCTATGTCGAAGATCCGCGTCAGGCCACCGACGAACAGATCGCCATGGCCGCCGATGACACCGTTCCGGGCGTCGGGCCGCTGTTCTGGGCCTTCCGGATCATGGTGGGGCTGGGCTTTAGCTTCATCGCGGTGATGCTCTACTTCTTCTACCGCACCTCGTTCAAAGGCATGCAATACCCGCGCTGGGCGCTGCGTGCTGCGGTGATCATCATTCCGGCGCCGTGGATTGCCGCCGAGCTGGGTTGGTTCGTGGCCGAATTCGGGCGTCAGCCCTGGACCGTGGACGGCGTCTTGCCGACGGCCCTGTCGGCCTCGCATCTGTCGATCACCGATCTGCTGATCACGCTTGCTGGCTTTGTGATCTTCTACTCGGTGCTCTTCATCATCGAGATGAGCCTGATGGTCAAATATATCAAAAAAGGCCCCTTTATGGATGTCGAGGAAACGGATGTGTGGATGGACCGCCATGCCGAGCGCCTCAGCTCCAACGATCCGGCCCTCAAACCTGCGGAGTAACCTACGATGATCCTGCATGAATTCATGACTTTCGAAGTCCTTCGCGTGATCTGGTGGTTGCTTCTGGGCGTCCTTCTGATCGGGTTTGCGCTGACGGACGGGTTCGATATGGGCGTGGGCGCGCTTCTGCCCTTCGTCGGCAAGACCGACAAAGAGCGCCGCATCGTGATCAACACCATCGGCCCGATTTGGGAAGGCAACCAGGTGTGGTTCATCCTGGGCGGGGGCGCGATTTTCGCCGCCTGGCCGATCCTCTACGCGGTGTCCTTTTCGGGGTTCTATCTGGCGATGTTCCTCGTGCTGGCGGCGCTGATCCTGCGTCCCGTGGGTTTCAAATACCGCTCCAAACGCGAAAGCGCGCGGTGGCGGAACAACTGGGACTGGGCGCTTTTCGTGGGCGGTGCGGTTCCGGCGCTGATCTTTGGTGTCGCCGTGGGCAATGTGTTGCAAGGCGTGCCGTTCCACCTGACCCCGGATCTGTTGATGCCGCGCTATGATGGCAATGCGATCATGAAGCTTCTGGGCCTTTTGAACCCCTTCGCGCTTTTGGCCGGTGTGGTGTCGCTCTCCATGCTCTTGATGCATGGTGCGGCCTGGCTGGGCCTCAAGACCGAAGGTGTCGTCCAGAAACGTGCGCAGACTTACGGCACTGTTGCGGGCATCGTGGCCGCCGTTTCCTACGCCTTGGCCGGGCTTTGGCTGGCCATGGGCATCGACGGCTACCAGATCGTTGGCGAGGTCGTGAAAGACGGGCCAAGCAATCCGCTCTACTCCGAAGTGACTCACGGTGGGTCCTGGATGCAGGCCTATTCCGACCGTCCGTGGATCGTGATCGCGCCGGTGATGGCCTTTATCGGCATCGCCATGGCGGTGATGGGGCTGCGCAAAGGCAAAGAGGTCTCGACACTTTTGTGGTCGAAACTGGGCATCACCGGGATCATCTCCTCGGTCGGCCTGACGATGTTCCCCTTCATCTTGCCCTCCACCGTCGATCCCAACAGCTCGCTCACCGTCTGGGACAGCTCAAGCTCGCACCTGACGCTTTTCGTGATGCTGATCTGTGCGATCATCTTCATGCCGCTTATCCTCGCCTACACCTCCTGGGTCTACAAAGTGCTCTGGGGCAAGGTCACCGAGGATGAGCTCGACAACAACGCTCAAAGCTACTGAGAAAGGACCGATTATGTGGTATTTTGCCTGGATCCTTGGTCTTCCGTTGGCCGCCATGTTCGCTGTTCTCAATGCGATGTGGCTTGAAATGCGCGAAGATGCGCGCCTCGCAGACGAGCACGACAACCAACCCTGAGACACCGCCTGACAAAAGGTCGGCAAGGTCATTCGACCTGACCTTGCCGAACCCGCTTTCGTCCCTTCAGGTGGCCTGCTCCGGGGAGAATGTTCCACCGTCCCCGGAGCGCCTTACATCCAACTGTTCCGCCCTCTGGCGGAATTTTCCGCACCAAATGCATTCAAACATATGCATAATAATGTTTGATTTGCGAAGAAATGGAGAGAGACATGAACTCACCCAATTTCCCACAGATCGGCCGCCGGGGGTTCCTCGGCCTAGCCGCAGGGGCCACGGCACTCGCAGCCACCTCTGGCGAGGTCCGTGCCGCCAGCATTCCGACCAAGGCCAAGATCGTCATCATCGGCGCAGGCGCAGGTGGCACCGCTCTGGCGAACCGCCTCGTTGAGCGCCTTGAAGGCGCCCAGATCACTTTGATCGACCCGCGCAAAGAGCACCTCTACCAACCCGGCCTGACCCTCGTCGCCGCCGGTCTCAAGCCCGCCAATTATGTCGTGTCCGAGACCACCGATTGGCTGCCGAAAGGTGTCACGCTCATTCCCGAAAAAGCCGCCGCTATTGACCCCGTCGCGAAAACCGTTTCGACCGAGGGTGGCCAGTCGCTCTCCTACGATTTCCTCGTCGTGGCCCCCGGCCTGATCCTTGATCATGACGCCATCGAAGGGTTCTCCCTCGATATGGTCGGTGGAAACGGCATCGGCGCGCTCTATGCTGGGCCGCAATATGCCGCAGCCACTTGGCAAGCCGCGTCGAAATTCGTTGAGGAGGGCGGTCACGGCATTTTCACCCGTCCCGGCACCGAAATGAAATGCGCCGGTGCGCCTTTGAAACACACCTTCCTGATTGATGACCGTCTGCGTCGCGCGGGCAATCGTGGCAAGGCGGAAATCACCTATGGCGCTCATGACGGTGCGCTTTTCGGGGTGCCGATTGTGTCTGAGAAAGTCCGCATGCTGTTTTTAGACCGCGAGATCGCGCCGGTTTACCAGCACACGGTGAAATCCATTGATGCAGGCGCCAAACGCGTGACCTTCAACACCGCCGAGGGCGATCAGGAGATGGACTATGACTACATCCACCTCATTCCGCCGCAGCGCGCCCCTGAGGTGATCCGCCAGTCCGGCCTGTCCTGGGCCGACAAATGGATGGATCAGGGCTGGGTCGAATGCGATATGGCGACGCTTCAACACCTGCGCTATCCGGAGATCTGGGCGCTGGGCGATGTCGCCGGTGTGCCAAAGGGCAAAACCGCAGCCTCCGTCAAATGGCAGGTGCCGGTGGTCGAGGACCAGATCGTCTCCGCCATCGCAGGTACTGAGCCGACCGAGACCTATGGCGGTTATACCTCCTGTCCGATGATCACCAAGATCGGCCGCGCGATGCTGGTGGAGTTCGATTACAACAACAACCTTGTGCCGTCCTTCCCGGGCATCATCCCGCCGCTCGAAGAGCTTTGGATTTCCTGGCTGATGAAAGAGGTTGCCCTCAAAGCCACCTACAACGCCATGCTGCGTGGCAAGGCCTAAGGAGATAGCGACATGAAAGATCTGACTTTTTCGACCCTCATCGCCGTTTTCGAAGAAATTTTCGGACGGGGGCTGTTCTGGGCCATGGTGATCATCGCTGCCGTGGTGACGCTGGGCTATCTTTACGTGCTGATCCGGGATCGTGCGGTGAGCTGGCGCAAATTCCTCTGGGCGCAGCTCTCCATGCCGGTGGGCGCCGTTTTGGCCGTCTGGTTCGTCATGGCGATGACGCATTCGGCACCGTCTGACATCGGCGGCGCGGTGGACCTCATCGTGTTCCTGGGCGTGGCTGTGATGGGCGCGATCGGCATGGCGATCCTCGTTTACACGCTCGAGTCCCTCGTCAAACCGCCGAAAGCCAATCGCGAATCCTGAGGCCGTTTCGTTCCGAACGCGCCAAAGGGTGGGCGCCCCCGGTGTGCGGACCGGGGGCGTCTCTTTGTGTAAAGGGTGGCTTATTCCCGCGCCAATGCCATGGTGTCCCCGGCGTTTTGCTTTACATCAAGAGGCGGCTCCGGTAATCGCGGGGACGAAAAATAAAGGGTACGACCGGCATATGTGCGACACGTCCATCATCATTCCCTGCCGCAATGAGGCGGAAAACATCGGCGCTTTGCTCGATGAGATCACCGAAGCCTGTGCCAATATCGGCCCCTTCGAAATCATCGTGATCGATGACGCTTCCGATGACGGTATGGCCGATATTTTGGCTGGGCGCATGAGCGTGATGCCGCATCTGCGGGTGATCCGCCATGATCGGTCTGGCGGGCAATCCGCAGGCGTCCACTCCGGCGTGCGCGCCGCGCGTGGCACGGTGTGCTGTACATTGGATGGCGATGGTCAAAACCCGGGCACCGAAGTGCCCAATATGATCGCACCGTTTAGCGGTCCGAATGCCGCCAATATTGGTCTCGTTGCCGGTCAGCGTGTTGGGCGGCAGGATACGTTCTCGAAGCGTTACGCCTCGAAATTCGCCAATGCTCTGCGGGCGAAAATCCTCAAAGACGGCACGCGCGACACGGGCTGCGGGCTCAAGGCGTTCCGCCGCGACGACTTCCTGAACCTGCCCTATTTCGATCACATGCACCGCTATCTTCCGGCGCTGTTTGCCCGCGATGGCTGGGAGATCGCCCATGTCGATGTCTCGCACCGCGCGCGGGGCGGCGGTCGATCGCATTACTCGAACCTGCAACGCGGGCTGGTGGGGGTGGTCGATCTCATGGGCGTGGCCTGGCTTTTGAAGCGCCGCAAGAAATCGCGTCCGACCGAAGTCACGTCGCCCGCCAACTCGGCCCGCACGGAGGGCTGAACCGATGCAATGGCTGATGACGATCCTGCATGTCGAGACGGTGACGGAACTTTGGTGGGTGCTCTTTGGCCTCTCCGCGCAGCTCATGTTCACCGCGCGGTTTCTGTTGCAATGGATCGCCTCGGAACGCGCCAAGAATTCGGTGATGCCGGTGGCGTTCTGGTATTTCTCGCTCGCGGGCGGGGTGATGCTTTTGATCTACGCGCTTTACCGCAAAGACCCGGTGTTCGTTTTGGGCCAGGCCCTTGGCGTCGTGATTTACGTCCGCAATCTCTGGCTGATCTATGCAAATCGCCGCGCCAACAATGCCGTCTCGGACTGAGCCGCAAAGCTGGCGTCCTCTGGCGCTGATCTTCATTGCCGTGGCCGTCGCGCTGCGGCTTTTGGCCTTGGCGTTTGATCGCACCGATCTCTTTGTCGATGAGGTGCAATATTGGTTCTGGGGGCAGAATCTCGATTTCGGCTATTATTCCAAACCGCCTCTGATCGGCTGGCTGATCCGTCTCGTCACCGATCTGGCGGGGTCTGATGCCGTCTTTTGGGTGCGGATGCCGGGGGCGGTTTTGCATGGGATCACGGCCTATCTGCTGGGCGCTTTGGCCGCACGGCTGTTCGGACGTGAGGCCGCGCTTTGGACCGTGGCGCTCTATCTGAGCTTACCCTTCGTGGCGCTAGGCTCCGTCATGATTTCGACCGACACGGTGATGGCGCCGTTTTATGCCGCGGCTCTGCTGTTCTTTTTCCGCACCATCGAGACCCGCCACCTGCGCGATGCGCTGGCCGTCGGCATTTTCGCAGGCCTCGCTTTCATGGCGAAATACGCTGCGATCTATTTTCTCATTGGCTCTGCGCTCGTGATGCTCACCCAGCCGGGGCTGCGTCCGGGTTGGCGCAATCTGGCGATGATGATCGCGGGCTTTGCCGTCACCATCCTGCCGAATGTGCTGTGGAACCTGTCGCATGACCTGACCACCGTGTCCCATACGATGGACAACGCGGGCTGGGTCCGCACCGGTGCTGCCTTTGATTTCGGCTCGATGGCGGAGTTCTTTTTCAGCCAGTTCGGTGTCTTCGGCCCCGTGACCATGGGCGCGCTTATCCTTGCCTATCTGCGCCCGAAAAAGGGCGCGCATACGGCGCTTGTGCTGTTTTCCATTCCTGCGCTTCTGACCGTGACCGTGCAGGCGCTATTGGAAAAAGCCTATGCCAATTGGGCCGTCGCCACCTATTTCTCGGGCGTGATCCTCGCCGTCATGGTCTTGCCGCGGCTCGGGCGCTGGATCGCTTTGGGCGTCAATCTGGTGCTTTGCATCCTCCTGCCGATCCTGATCGTTCTGGCGCCCTGGCCACAAACCGGCGCGGGGGCTCCACTGCTCGAACGCTATCTCGGGCGTCATGCCCTCTCGGAGAGCATTCTGGCCTTGGCGCAAGAGCAAGACCTGCCGGTCGTCAGTGGCAATCGCGATATTCTGGCCGATCTCTTTTACATCGGTCGCGACAGTGAGGTCGCGCTCTATGCGTTGCCGGAAACCGGTCGGTCTTCGAGCTATTATGCGCAAAACTTTGCCCTGCCAGAGACGGTGTCTGGCGATGTCTTGGTGATCGGGGCCCGGACACCGCCCTGTGAGGCCGAAGAGGTCGAAGGGCTGGTGCTCGAGGGGCTTTACGCGGGCGATGATCTTGCCGCCTGGCGCGTGCCTTCCGCCTGTCTTCTGGAAATGGGCCGCTAAAGAAAAGAGCCGCTCAGAGGGCTGAACGGCTCAAAACGTGTTTTGTATTGGGCTTCGTATCGGCTCAGTGCCCGGTGGTTTTGAACACCACTGTCACCGTTCGTAGGATCAGGCTTACATCGGTCATAAAGCTCTGTTTGCGGTGGTAGAGATTGTCGAATTTCACGCGGGCCACGAAACTCGTCTCACCACGTCCCGAAACCTGCCACATGCCGGTGATGCCAGGGCGCATTTCGAAATAGGCGCGTCCTTTGGCCTTTTCATAAAGCATCTGCTGGCTCGGCATGAAGGGGCGCGGACCGACAAAGCTCATGTCGCCTTTCAGCACATTGAGCACCTGAGGCAATTCATCGAGCGAGGTCTTGCGAATGAACCGCCCGATCTTGGTGATCCGGGGATCGTGGCGCAGCTTTTGATAGGTGCTCCATTCCTTCGCGATCTCCGGGTTCTCTTTGCACAGCTGAACCAAAAGCTGGTCGGCATTCACCCGCATCGAGCGCAGCTTGTAGAACTGAAACATCCGCCCGTCGCGCCCGATCCGCCTCTGGGCGTAAAAGGCGGGCCCACCATCCATTTTGACCAGCACGGCGAGGATCAGGATCACGGGGATGACGGCAGGCGCGACGAGCAAAAAGAACATCACGTCGAACAGGCGCTTGCCGAAAGACTCGTAGAGAGAAACATGGAAGTTGGGCAGATCTACCGCATGAGCAGACGTCGTGAAAGTTCTGTCGGATTTGGATGGGTACACCACAATTTCCTCCGAAACGCGTCTTTCGACATTTATATGCGAATTAAATTTTCCATGCAACTCTGAGTTGTTCGCAACTTCAATGCTGCACTTGAATATTCCTACACCATATGGGCAATTTTTCCTATCGTCTGGCAAGGTAATTTTAGGGGGGGATTGTTAACTTCGATATTTTTTTAGCCTATATCAACGGGAAATTGGCATAAAAAGCACGTGAAAAGAAATCGAAAAAGACAAAACATGGTGAATGCGATCAGCGGCGTGCGCGGTTTTTTCGTTCGATTGACAGAGGGTTAATTCGATTCGATTTCTGCAATGCAGCGCTCGTCTGACGTGTATTGTGGCTGGCCATGATATGTCAGACCCTGCAAAGAGACTTGCACAGGTAAAATGCGCACAGACAACATGTGCGTCAGAAGATATAAGGCCGGGCGACGAGGCGGGGGAGCCTTGGTGTGAGAGGTCGGGAGGGCAAACAGGCATGACAGCGCGATGTGACACGAGACCATCAGGGCGGTTCAGGCCGTCTGATGCCGGTGCAGGGTCCTCTGAGGCGACATGGCGACCTCATGTGGCGGGTGAGCCGTGTTGAGTATCGAGGCCACAGGATTGGGGCCGGAGGAATGGCAGGCCATCGCCCTCTCGCTCAAAGTCGCCTTTTGGGCGGCGCTTGCGAGCCTGCCGTTTGGCATCTTCATTGCTTACGCTTTGGCGCGCTGGGACTTCCCGGGGCGGCAACTGCTCAACGGTCTGGTGCATTTGCCTCTCGTTCTGCCGCCTGTGGTGACCGGCTATCTGCTCTTGATGACCTTGGGCACCCGCGCGCCGCTCGGGGCGTTTCTGGAAAATTTCGGCATCGTCTTTTCTTTTCGCTGGACCGGCGCCGCGCTGGCCGCCGCGATCATGGGCTTCCCTCTGATGGTGCGCGCCATCCGCCTGTCGATCGAGGCGGTGGATGCCCGTCTTGAAGAGGCCGCCTCCACCTTGGGCGCCTCGCCGTTACGGGTGTTTTTCCGCGTCACCCTGCCGTTATCTTGGCCCGGCATTCTGGCCGGCGCGGTTCTGGCCTATGCCAAGGCTCTGGGCGAATTCGGCGCCACCATCACCTTCGTCTCCAACATTCCCGGCCAGACCCGAACCTTGCCCTCCGCAATCTACGCCTTTCTCCAAGTGCCGGGCGGAGAAAGCGCGGCGTTGCGGCTGGTCCTGATCTCCATCGCTCTGGCCATGGCGGCGCTCATCCTGTCCGAAGTTCTGGCCCGTCGCGTGTCGAAGCGCCTGTCCGGGGGAGGGCGCTCATGACCCTGCGTGTCGATCTCAAACACCGCTTCTCAAGCTTTTCCCTCGATCTCGGTTTTGATGTGCCAGACGGCATCACCGTGTTGTTCGGTCGGTCCGGCTCCGGCAAATCCACCGTGCTGCGGGCCATCGCGGGGATTTTCAAACCGGATCATGCACGGATCGTCCTGTCGGATCGTGTGCTCTGCGACAGCGAGGCCGGGCCTTGCCTGCCGCCGCACAAACGTCGGATCGGCATGATTTTTCAGGACGCCCGGCTGTTTCCGCATCTTACCGTGGCGCAAAACCTCGATTTCGGGCGGCGGTTCTCCAAGCGGGACGTGCCGCAGGGCGAAGTCTCGCAAATGGTCGAGATGCTGGGCATCGGTGCGCTTTTGGACCGTCGCCCGGACGGCCTCTCTGGCGGTGAACAGCAGCGCGTTGCCATCGGGCGGGCACTTTTGTCTGGGGCCGAGATGATCCTGGCCGACGAACCGCTGGCCGCGTTGGACGAGGCGCGTAAGGCGGAAATCCTGCCCTATTTTGAGCGGTTGCGCGATGAGATCGCCATCCCCGTGCTTTACGTCAGCCACAGTCCCGCAGAAGTCGCTCGCCTCGCCTCCACGGTGATCGCGCTTGAGGCCGGTCGCGTGATCGGGCAGGGCAGCGCCGAGGCCGTGCTGGGCGATCCTGCCGTGCTGCCGGTGGGTGCGGGCGGCGCAGGCGCGCTGATCCGGGCCACGGTGCGGGCGCATCACGCGGATGGGTTGACCGAACTTGATGCCGGGGGCGAGGCTCTGTTCCTGCCGCGTCTCATGGCCGATCCGGGCCATCCGGTTCGACTGCGCATCGCGGCGCATGAGGTGATCCTTTCGCCGGACCGTCCCGTCGGGCTTTCCGCACTTAACATCCTCAGCGGCACCATTGTAGAAATTTCGGAGGCTCAAGGCCCCGCCGTTCTGGTGGCGCTCCAAACCGGAGCAGGGCGGGTCTTGGCGCGGGTGACGACACGTTCGGTCGCGGCCTTGGGGCTGCGTGTGGGCGGGCCCTGCCACGCGGTGGTCAAAACCGCCTCGATTGCCCAAGACAACCTCGCCTGAGGCGCGAAGCGGCGATCCCGACGGAACCTGAGGCGCGAAGCGGCGACCCCGGCGGAAAACCGTGGGGCGTCGCGACAACTGGCGATATTTCCTGAAAGTTCAAGGCGGGGTAGACTTGCGTAAGGCATGAAATTTGCATACATATGCAAAATATTGAATGTTAGGCCCTCGCCTGACGCCAGAATCGAGGTCAAAATGCGCCGCACCCTTTTGCTCACGATGATGCTTCTGCCCGGATCAATTCTGGTCGGACATCCCGCCCTCTCTGAAATCCTGTCGCTCACGCCGCAGCCGATCACAGAATGGAAACCGGTCTACGCCGAGGTCGAGCCCCGCGATCAGGTGCCCTCGCGGGCGCGGATCGGCGGCACGATCACCACGCTCGATGTGACCGAGGGCGATCTGGTCGATGCGGGTCAACGTGTTGCGCTGATCGAAGACACCAAGCTTGTGTTCCAGATCGACGGCATCGACGCCCAGCTCGACGCCTATAACTCCCAGCTCGTGAAAGCGCAGGACGATCTGACCCGGGGCGAGTCGCTGTCGGAACGCGGCGTGATTTCGACCTCGAGCCTGCAGGCGTTGCAGACAAATGTCACCGTCCTCGAAGGCCAGATCACCTCGCTTCAGGCCGAACGCCAAGTCGTGTCGCGCCAGATCGAAGAGGGCGAAGTGCTCGCCCCCGAGGCCGGTGTCGTGCTTGATGTGCCTGTGTCGAAAGGCGCGGTGATCATGGGCGGTGAACAGCTGGCCCTGATCGGTGCGGGGGGCACCTTCCTGCGTCTCGGCGTGTCTGAGCGCTACGCGGACCAACTTACCGAAGGGGACACCATTCAAATTCTGGGCGCAGGCGAGGCACAGATCGGCACGCTTGCGAAAATCTATCCGCTGATCCAGGGCGGTCGTGTCGAAGCCGATGTCGAGGTCGAGGACCTGGATGCCCGCTTTGTCGGACGCCGTGTGCAAGTACAGCTCCCGGTCGGCACCCATGACGCGCTTTTGGTGCCGCAAACCGCGCTGACCCAATCCGGCGGCCTCGATTTTGTCTCTGTCGAAACCGATGGTCATCAAAGCGAACGTGTCGTCGTGCCGGGCAATGAGGTGATGCTGGAGGGGGTCGCCTATGTCGAAATTCTGAGTGGCCTGTCTGCGGGTGATGCGGTGGTGATCGACTATGAATAATCCACATGGACCGTCGGGCGCGCTCGGCATTGCCGGCCATCTGACCCGCAGCTTCATCCTCTCTCCTCTCACTCCGCTCTTTCTCTTGGCCGCGCTGGCCGTGGGCATGATCGCACTGATCTCCCTGCCGCGCGAAGAGGAGCCGCAAATTTCCGTGCCCCTCGTTGACATCCATGTCGAAACCCCGGGGCTGAAGGCGCAGGACGGGCTCAAATTGGTCACCGAGCCGCTGGAGACCATCGTCAAGGGCATCGATCAGGTCGAACATGTCTACTCCGACAGCCGCGACGACCACATCATGGTCACCGCGCGCTTTGACGTCGGCGTGCCCTCCGAGACCGCCATTGTGCGGGTACGGGACAAGATCATGGCCAATCTCGATCGCCTTCCCGTGGGGATCAACGAGCCACTTGTGGTGGGCCGTGGCATCAACGATGTTGCAATCGTAGCGCTGACTTTTAGCCCGTCGGAAGACAACGCGGCGATGACTGCCGCCGATCTGACGCGGGTCGTCAAAGAGGTTGAGGTTCAGCTTGCGCGGATCGAAAACGTCGGTCTGACCTATGTGATCGGCGCCACCGAAGAGGCGCTCCGTGTCGCCCCCGATCCGGAAAAACTGGCGCTTTATGGCGTCACCCTGCAACAGCTCTCGAACAAGGTCGCGGGGGCCAATTCCGCCAGCCCCGCCGGGCTTTTGCGCGATGGCGGCGAACAGGTCGGGTTGATCGTCGGCAAGACGCTGACAACGCCCGAAGAGATCGGAAATCTCGAACTGACCGCCCGCGATGGGCGTACGGTCTATGTCCGGGACGTCGCAGATGTCGCCTTTGTTTCCGATCTCGATGAGCATTATGTCGCGACGCTGACCCGCGCGGGCGCGCAGGGCGAGGGCGCCGGGGAAGAGGGCCATGCCGAAATGGGCATGGACGCCCCGATCATGCGTCGCCCGGCGGTGACGCTGGCGATTGCCAAACGCGCGGGCGCCAATGCCGTGGTCGTGGCCGATGAGATTTTGCATCGCGTCGAGACCATGAAGGGCGAGATCATCCCTGACAGCGTCGACGTCGAGGTGACCCGCGACTATGGTGAAACCGCCAATGAAAAGGCCAATGAGCTTCTGTTCCATCTGGCCCTTGCGACGCTTTCCATCGTCGGTCTCGTGCTGATCGCCATCGGTTGGCGCGAGGCCATCGTGGTCGCCATCGTGATCCCCGTGACCATCCTTCTGACGCTGTTTGCCTCCTATATCATGGGCTACACGCTCAACCGCGTGTCCTTGTTTGCGCTGATTTTCTCCATCGGGATTCTCGTCGATGACGCCATCGTGGTGATTGAAAATATCGCGCGGCACTGGGGACTGAAACGTCCGGGTCAGAACCGCTTTGGTGCGGCCATCGCCGCTGTGGCCGAGGTCGGCAACCCCACCATCGTCGCGACACTCACCGTGGTTGTCGCACTTTTGCCGATGCTGTTTGTTTCTGGTATGATGGGCCCTTACATGTCGCCGATCCCGGCCAATGCCTCGGCTGCGATGATCTTTTCCTTCTTCGTGGCGGTGATGATCACGCCCTGGCTGATGATGAAAATCGCGGGCCGCGCCGAGTTGCATCACGATGGCGATCATGGTGAAGGTGAGGTGCCGGGCGGTAAATTGGGCAAGCTTTACGCCCGGATTGCCCGTCCGATCCTGCACAGCAAAGGGCACGCGTGGATTTTCCTGATCGTGGTCATCGTGCTGTCCTTCGGGTCTCTGGGCGCGCTTTACACCAAACATGTGACCGTCAAACTTTTGCCCTTCGACAATAAATCCGAGCTGTCGGTGATGATCGACTTGCCGGAAGGCTCCTCCGTCGAAGCCACCGATGCCATCGCGCAGGAGGCTGCGCGACTAGCGATGACCCTGCCTGAGGTGATGTCGGCCCAAACCCATGCGGGTACGGCGGGGGCGTTCAATTTCAACGGGCTGGTGCGGCATTACTATCTGCGTGAAAACCCAGAGATGGGCGAGGTACAGTTAAAACTTCTGCCAAAAGGTGAGCGCGACCGGACCTCGCATGACATCGCGCTAGAGCTGCGTGAGATGTTGCTCGAGGGGATTTCCGTCCCGCCCGGCACGGCCATGAAGGTGGTCGAGCCGCCGCCGGGACCGCCGGTGATCTCGACGCTTTTGGCAGAGATTTACGGGCCCGATGGCGCGACCCGTCGCGCCGTGGCTGGTAAGGTCCGCGAGGCCTTTGAAAGCGTGGATTTCATCGTCGACACCGATGACAATTACGGCGTCCAGGCGCGGCGCATTCGGGCAGAGATGAAGCCTTCGGATTTGAATTTCTATCAGGTGGCGGAGGCCGATGCCGCGCAGACCTTGCAGCTTCTCAACAGCTACACCACGGTCGGCTATTCGCACCGTGGCGAGGGGAGGCGCCCGATCCCGATCGTCATCGGGCGGGACAAATCCGATCGCGTTCTGGATGCGACGGCGCTCTCGACACCGGTTCCCGCCAATGCTTTGCCCGGTGGGCGTGGTGTGGTCGAACTGGGCGATGTGGTGGCGATCACCGAAGAGGAGACTTCTTTCCCGATCTTCCGGCACAATGGCTATGACGTGGTGATGGTACAGGCGGAGCTTGCCGGCGCCTATGAAGCGCCGCTCTACGGCATGCTCGCGGTGGCCGATAAGCTCGATGAGATGGACTGGCCCGAAGGGATGAAGCCGGAGATTTCCATGCATGGTCAGCCGACCGATACGTCGAAACCGGTGTTGCTGTGGGATGGGGAATGGGAGGTGACCTGGGTCACGTTCCGCGACATGGGGGCCGCTTTCGGGGTGGCGCTTTTGGGGATTTATATCCTTGTGGTGGCACAGTTCGGGTCCTTCCGTTTGCCTTTGGTAATCCTGACGCCTGTGCCTTTGACGTTTCTTGGCATCATGATCGGCCACTGGCTGTTCAACGCACCGTTCTCCGCGCCCTCGATGATCGGTTTTATCGCTCTGGCGGGGATCATCGTGCGGAACTCGATCCTTCTGGTCGATTTCATTCGCAACGCTGATGAGGACGGTAAGGTGACGACGGACATCCTTTTGGAAGCGGGGGCCACCCGGTTCAAACCGATCCTGCTCACCGCAGTGGCGGCGATGATTGGCGCCGCGGTGATCCTTGCGGACCCGATCTTCCAAGGCCTGGCCCTGTCGCTGTTCTTCGGGCTGCTGTCTTCGACCGCTCTGACGGTTTTGGTGATCCCGGCGATCTATCGCATTTTCAAGATGTGAGCTGGCTTACAAACCTATGAAAGAGGGGAGCGTTTTACGCTCCCCTCTTTGTATGTCGTGCTACGATGTTATGCCGATCTCGCGAAGGGAACCGCGCCGCCCTGTGGCGTACTGGCGGCTGTCGTCACCGAGAAGAACGACAGGTCGCGTTCCATCGTATCAATGTTGTTGCGCAGGCTCATCGTCGCCGCATTGGTTTCTTCGGACATGGCGGCGTTCTGCTGGGTGGTTTGATCCAGCTGGTTGATGGCCGTGCTCAATTCGCCCAGACCCGTCGCCTGCTCCGTGGTGGAGGTGGCAACATGTTCGATGCCCGCATGGATTTTCTCAGCGACCTCGCGAATGCGTGAGAGCGCCAAGCCCGCTTCTCGTACCAGTTCCACACCGCCGGAAACCTGTTGGTTCGAGGTGGAGATGAGGGTGGCGATTTCTCGGGCCGCTTCCGAGGAGCGCTGCGCCAGCGCCCGGACTTCGGAGGCGACAACGGCGAACCCGCGTCCAGCTTCGCCAGCGCGTGCCGCTTCGACCCCTGCGTTCAAGGCCAACAGGTTGGTCTGGAATGCAATGTCGTCGATGACGGAGGTGATCGAGGCCACTTGTTTAGACGAGTTCTCGATCTCGTCCATCGCCGAAATGGCACGATCAACGACCTCCTCGGCTTGGACCGTGTGATTTCGGGCCTCGCCTGAGCGCGATTGAACTGTATTCGCCGTCTCGGCGACGCCTTTCACGGAGGCGACAAGCTCGTCCAGAGCGGCAGCGCTTTCTTCCAGTGTGGCGGCCTGATGTTCGGTGCGGCGGGCCAGATCATCCGTCGCCTGGCCGATGGATTCGGATTCGGATTTCAGGATTTGAGCCCCATCCGCAATACCGCTGACAATGTCACGTAGCTGCGAGGCGGTTTGGTTGAAGTTCTGACGCAGGTTGTCGAATTCGCCCAGGTTCGTGTCCAGATAGACCGAGAGATCGCCCTTGGCCAGACGATCGAGGCCCGCCATCAACGTGTCGACAGTCACGCGGTAAACGGTTGTGTCCACGGCGAATTTGACAATTTTGACGACCTGTCCGGCGGCGTTTTTGATCGGGTTGTAGCTGGCGCGAATGGAGATGCGCTTGCCGCCTTTGCCGATGCGCTCATAGTCGTCGCTGAGCGCCTTACCAGAGCGCAGGTCCGCCCAGAACTCCGTGTAGCTTTGGCTTTGGACGATTTTCGGATCGACGAACATGCTGTGATGCTTGCCGACGATTTCCTCCTCCGCATAGCCTAGGGCTTTACAGAAATTATCGTTGGCCCGAAGGATCGTACCGTCCGGTTTGAACTCAATGACCGCCTGAACCTTTTGAATGGCGCTAATCTGGCCGCAGGCGTCGGCCTCCATGTTTTTCGCTTGGGTGATGTCGAAGGCATATTTGACCACTTTGAAGGGCCGCCCCTCTGGGTCGATCAGGGTCTCATAGGTGGATTCGAGCCAGAGAATGTCGCCATTTTTGGCCCGGCGTTTGACCTGCCCCTTTTCAGACGAGCCCTTGCTCAAACGATCCCAGAAGTCGCGATACGCCTGTGTGTCCGCTTCACCATCGGGCATGAACATGCGGTGATGGTTGCCCTTGATCTCGTCGAGCGTATAGCCTGTCGTCTGGAGGAACAGATCGTTGGCGTGCAGGATGTTGCCTTTCAGGTCAAACTCGATGAAGGCCATGGAGCGGCGGATGGCATCCTCTTTCGAGCGGTTGTCGCGCCGTTTCAGGTGCATCGTCGAAATTTCGCGCCCGATCACATAGATCGAGTCGATCTTGCCATCCGTGCCGCGATGCGCGCTATAGGTGGCGCTGAACCAGATCTCTTCGCCTGCTTTGTTCAGACGGGGCACGATGACCTTTTGAATTTCGCCAGCACGGATACGGTCCCAGAGGGCTTTCGCCTCCTCTTTGTCTTTGGAGCGCACGAAGAAGGTGTAATCCTTGCCGACGGCCTCTTCGCGTGTAAAGCCGGTCGTCTCCAGAAACATATCGTTCACATGGCGAACGACACCATCCGGATCACAGGAAACGATGACATGCGTGTCGTCGAGGACATGTTCCAGAGCGGTGGTGGGAATGCTGTAAAGCTCCGCGCCGCGTTTCGCTTTCGATTTAAAGAACATCCGGCTGTGACCTCGTCTAATGAACCTGTTGTGCCCAATAGAGGGCAACTTGTGGTCCATCTTACGGAGCGCTTATTACTGATTGGTTTAAGAGGCTTCCTAAAAAAATAAGGGCGCCCGAAGACGCCCTTATCATTATGTTTTCACGGTACTTATTCAGCCGATGATGGCGTTCAGCGTGGCCGAAGGACGCATGATCGACGCCACTTTGGCGGGGTCGGCGTGGTAATAGCCGCCCATGTCGGCCGGTTTGCCTTCCTCGGATTTCAGTTCATCGAGGATCACCGATTCTTTGTCGGCCAGAGCCGCGGCGATGGGTGCGAAATGCGCCTTCAGCTCGGCATCGTCGTCCTGTGCCGCCAGAGCCTCGGCCCAGTAGCGGGCGAACCAGTAATGCGAGGAGCGGTTGTCGTTCTGACCGACTTTGCGCTCCGGCGATTTGTTCTCGAGAAGCAGTTTCTGCGTCGCAACCTCGACAGCAGCGCCCAGCACGCCAGCTTTCGGCATGGATTTCGAGGAGGCGAGGAAGTTGTAGCTTTCACCCAGCGCACAGAACTCGCCAAGGCTGTCCCAACGCAGGTGGTTTTCTTCCTGAACCTGCTGGACGTGCTTCGGCGCCGAGCCACCGGCACCGGTTTCGAACAAGCCGCCGCCCTGCATCAGTTTCACGATCGACAGCATCTTGGCGGAGGTGCCCAGTTCGAGGATCGGGAACAGGTCGGTGAGATAGTCGCGCAGCACGTTGCCGGTGATGGTGACGACGTTCTTGCCCTTGCGCATCTCTTCCCAAGTAAAGCGCGTGGCTTCGCGCGGCGCCATGATCGGGATGTCTTTGCCAGCTTCCTTGAGGGCCGGTTCGACATATTTGATCAGCTCGGCGTCATGGGCACGGTTTTTGTCCAGCCAGAATGCGCCGGTGCCTTCGACGTCGAAACGCTCGATGCCGGTTTTGATCCAGTCGAGGATCGGCGCCTTTTTCGCGGTGCAGGAGCGCCAGATGTCGCCGGCTTCGACCTCATTCGACAAAAGCACGTCGCCACTGTCCAGAACGATGGAAACGGTGCCGTCGGCGCTCATCTCAAAGGTGGTGGGGTGGGAGCCGTATTCCTCGGCTTTTTGCGCCATCAGGCCGACGTTGGACACGGCGCCACAGCTGGTGACGTCCAGCGTGCCGGTTTCTTTGAAATACTCGACCGTCTCGTCATAGACGCAGGCGTAGGAGTTGTCCGGGATGCAGCATTTGGTGTCAGCCGCTTTGCCATCCGGGCCCCAGCCGATGCCACCGGCCTTGATCACGGCGGGCATGGAGGCGTCGATGATCACGTCAGACGGCACGTGCAGGTTGGTGATGCCTTTGTCGGAATCCACCATATACATCGCCGGTTTCGCGGCCAGTGCGGCTTTCAGATCGGCTTCCATCTCGGCGTTGCCAGCGATGAGTTTCTCCAAAGCGCCGATGCCGGAGTTCGGGTTGAAGTCCAGCTTGTCGCCGTGTTTGGCGAGGAAGCCTTCGAGGTACACAGACACGAAATGGCCGAAGATGATCGGGTCGGAGACCTTCATCATCGTGGCTTTCAGGTGCACGGAGAACAGCACACCCGGTTCCATGCTGGCGACTTCGGCCTCGATGTAGGCGCGGAGCGCCTTGGCGGACATGAAGGTCGCGTCGACGATCTCGCCTTCGAGATACTTGAGGCCGGATTTCAGAACCGTTTCAGACCCGTCTTTCGCGGTGAAAACGATTTTCGCACCACCGGCCTGAGCGGCGGTGATGGTGGCGGCTTTCTCATTGGCAAAGAAATCCCCGCCCGGCATCGCGGCGACGGTGGTTTTCGAGGTGGATTTCCACTCGCCCATGCGGTGCGGGTTGGCTTTGGCGTATTCTTTCACGGCCTTGGCGGAACGACGGTCAGAGTTGCCCTCGCGCAGCACCGGGTTCACAGCGGAGCCTTTGACGGTGTCGTATTTGGCGCGGATGGCTTTTTCCTCATCCGTCTGCGGATCGGCGGGGTAGGCCGGGATCGGGTAACCTTGCGATTGAAGCTCTTTGATGGCGGCTTCGAGCTGCGGCACGGAGGCCGAGATGTTCGGCAGTTTGATCACGTTGGCCTCGGGGGTTTTCACCAACTCGCCGAGTTCCGCGAGGTCATCGGAGACACGCTGGTCGTCGGACAGCAGATCCGGGAAGAGGGCGAGGATACGACCGGCCAGAGAGATGTCCTTGGTCGCGACGCTGACACCTGCGGCGTCGGAGAAAGACGAGATGATCGGCAAAAGCGAGCCACGCGCCAGCTCGGGGGCTTCGTCCACGATGGTATAGATGATGTCGGGTGTCTTGTCGGTCATAATGATCCTCCACGGTCACGGATTAGCAGCGGGCAAATGGCCCCGTCTGCGCTTGGCAAACCGGGTAGCGGAGTAGGGGGCGCAAGTCAATGTGTGCAACTGTATACTGCGACAGTGTGCGGCGATGTTTGCGCAGATCAGCTGCTGTGCTGTGCAAGGTTTTGCAGAGACCCCGGGACAGCGAAGTGAGCAGGTGAGCGAGTGTTGAACGCAGTTGCTTAAATAATGGGCGTCTGCGCAGCAATTCACCGTCTGCCGTCGGGGAGACTCGCGAATCCGATTGTGAAGCGAATTCGCCGCGCTCTAAATTCATCCCATGAGTGAGAAAAACATCTTTGATGAAATGTGGGGCAGTGACGACGTTCTGCGTGGTCCCTACAGCGAATTTCAGAGCTGGTTTCAGGGCGAAGACCTGAAGCGGCTGCGTGCAAAACAACGCGAGGCGGAAGAGGTGTTTCGCCTGGCGGGTATTACCTTCAACGTTTACGGCCGCGCCGAGGCCGAAGAGCGCCTGATCCCTTTTGACATCATTCCGCGCATCATCGCAGGGCGCGAATGGCAGAGGCTCTGCAAAGGCATTGAGCAGCGCGTGCGGGCGATCAACGCGTTCCTCCATGACATCTACAACCGTCAGGAAATCATCAAGGCGGGCCGTGTGCCCCAAGAGATGATCGCCAAGAACGAGGCCTTCCTACCGCAGATGATCGGCATGACGCCGCCGGGTGGGGTCTACACCCATATCGTTGGCATTGACCTTGTCCGCACCGGGCCGGATCAGTTCTACGTGCTCGAAGACAACGCGCGCACGCCCTCGGGCGTCTCCTATATGCTGGAGAACCGCGAGACGATGCTTCAGATGTTCCCGGAGCTGTTTTCGCGCAACCGGGTGCAGCCCGTGCAAAACTACCCTGTCAATCTGCGCCGCTCTCTGGCCGCCTGTGCACCGCCCGCTTGCGAGGGCACGCCGACGGTCGCCGTGCTGACGCCGGGGATTTACAACTCCGCCTATTACGAACACGCCTTTCTCGCCGATCAGATGGGTGTGGAACTGGTCGAGGGGCACGATCTGCGCGTGGTGAACGGACGCGTCGCGATGCGCACCACGCATGGCTATAAGCCGATAGACGTGCTCTATCGCCGGATCGATGACGATTTCCTCGATCCGCTGAATTTCAACCCGGAAAGTGCGCTGGGCGTGCCGGGCATCATGGATGTCTACCGTGCGGGCGGGATCACCATTGCCAACGCCCCCGGCACCGGGATTGCGGATGACAAGGCGATCTATAGCTATATGCCTGACATCGTTGAGTTTTACACCGGCGAAAAGGCAATCCTCGAGAACGTGCCGACCTGGCGTTGTTCGGAACCTGACAGCCTTGCCTATGTGCTCGACAATCTCTCTGAGTTGGTGGTCAAAGAGGTGCATGGCTCGGGGGGCTACGGCATGTTGATCGGGCCTACCTCGTCCAAAAAAGAGATCGAAGAGTTCCGCAAGAAACTCACCGCGCGGCCCGGCAATTACATCGCCCAACCGACGCTGGCGCTCTCCACCGTGCCGATCTTTACCAAGACGGGACTGGCGCCGCGTCACGTGGACCTGCGGCCCTTTGTGCTCTGCTCGCCCGAGGGGATCGACATCACGCCGGGTGGCTTGACCCGTGTGGCCTTGGAAAAAGGCTCGCTCGTGGTGAACTCGTCACAGGGTGGCGGGACCAAGGACACTTGGGTTCTGGAAGACTGAGGGGAGGACAGAGATGCTAGGAAAAACGGCAAATGGCCTCTACTGGATGTCACGCTATCTGGAGCGCGCGGAGAACACCTCGCGCCTCGTGGAAACCGGCCAGAGGATCGGTCTGACCCGTCTGGGTCACGACGATGACGAATGGGCCTCGGTGATGCGTTCGGCCTCGGTTCTGGCGGGCTATGAAGAGCACCACGACGAGGTGACGAAAGACGCCGCGATCAACTGGATGCTGCGGGACAAGGCCAATCCGGCCTCCGTGCTTTCGACCATTTCGGAGGCGCGGCAAAACGCCCGCATGGTGCGTACCGCGCTGACACATGAGGTTTGGGAGGCGATCAACGGCTGTTACATGGCGGTGAAGGAGGCTCTGGCGCGCAAGGTGTCGGAACGCGATCTGCCGGCCGTTCTGGGCCTCATTCGCCAACGCACCGCCTTGGTGCGGGGCGCCACGCATGGCACGATGCTCAGAAATGACATCTATGATTTCACCCGTTTGGGCACCTTCCTGGAACGCGCCGATGCGACGGCGCGGATCTTGGACGTCAAATACTACGTGCTCTTGCCCTCGGCCTTTGCGGTGGGGTCGTCGATCGACAATGTGCATTGGGAAACCATCCTGCGTTCCGTCTCGGCACGTGGCGGTTTTCGCATGGCTTATGGCTCTCAGGTCAACGCCCGCGACATTGCGCAATTCCTGATCCTCGACAAACGCATGCCGCGCTCGCTCAACTTCTGTGCGACGAAAATCCACAACAACCTGAGCTATCTGGGTGCCGATTACGACACGCCGCCGCAATCCTCTCTGATGGCAAAGGCGCTTGTGGATCGTTTCATGAACCACGACATCGAGGCGGTTTTCGACTATGGTCTTCATGAATACATCCAGACGGTCTTGAGCATGCTGAGCAAACTCGGCCAGCAGATCGAGAAAGACTATCGGTTCTATGAGTAAATCAAGATGCGCCTGACCATTCGCCACACCACCCGCTACGCCTTTGAACATCCCGTCACTTACGGGCTGCAACAGCTGCGCAAGACGCCGAAAACCGGCCATGGCCAAGAGGTCCTCCATTGGGTGACCACGGTCACTGGCGGGCAAAAGGAGCTGTCCTATCACGACCATATGAACAATCTGGTCGAGTTGATTTCCTTTGAAAAAGACGCGCAGGAGCTCGTGATCCTCTGTGAGGGCGAAGTCGAGATTGCGGACAACCATGGCGTTGTGGGGATGCACCGCGGGCCGTCGCCTCTCTGGCTGTTCGACACCGTGACGCCTTTGACCAAACCCGGCGCAGGCGTGCGGGCCCTCGTCAAACAGGTCGAAGGCGAAACGGATCTTGAACGGCTCCACGCGCTGTCCAAATTGGTGGGCGAGGCGGTGAAATACGAAATCGGCAGCTCGCATGCCGACGGCAGTGCCGAGGAGGCACTGAATGAGGGTAAAGGCGTCTGCCAAGACCACGCCCATGTCTTTATCTCCGCCGCCCGCGAGATAGGATTCCCGGCGCGCTATGTTTCCGGCTACCTGATGATGAACGACCGCACCGAACAAGAGGCCACCCACGCTTGGGCCGAAGCCCATGTGCGCGGTCTCGGCTGGGTCGGTTTCGATGTCTCCAACGAGATTTGCCCCGACCAACGCTATGTTCGCGTAGCAACAGGTCTGGACTACCGCGATGCCGCCCCTGTAACTGGCACGAGATACGGCGGCGAGGGCGAATCCCTCTCTGTCGAGATCGAAGTCGTACAGCAACAAGAGCAACAATAAGGACGGCACATGACCTATTGCGTGGGGATGATGCTCGATCGGGGCCTCGTCATGATGTCCGACACCCGGACCAACGCCGGTGTCGACAATATTTCGACGTTTAAGAAGATGTTCACTTGGGAGACCCCCGGCGAGCGCATTTTGACCGTCATGACGGCGGGCAATTTGGCCACCACGCAGGCGCTCGTGTCCTTGCTAGATGAGCGGACCAAAGCGCCGGAGGACCGCGAACCCTCGATCCTGTCGGCGCCCTCGATGTTTCAGGTCGCCCGCCTTGTCGCCCGCACCCTCAAAGACGTGATCGCCGACAATGCCGACGAGGGCCAGCGCGCCGACAGCGCCTTCAACGCCACCGTGCTTTTGGGCGGCCAGATCAAAGGCTCAGAGCCGCGTTTGTTCCTGATCTATCCCGAGGGCAATTTCATCGAAGCGGGTGCCGAGACGCCGTTTTTCCAGATCGGCGAGACCAAATACGGTAAGCCCATTCTGGTGCGCGCCTATGATCCGCAGATGTCCTTTGAAGAGGCTGTCAAACTGATGCTCGTCTCTTTCGACAGCACGGTCAAAGCCAACCTGTCCGTGGGTCTGCCCTTCGATCTTCAGGTCATCGAAAAAGATGCCTACAAGGTCGCCTATCAACGCCGCATCACTGCGGACGATCCCTATTATCATGAGATTTCAACGGGATGGGGTGAGGCTTTGAAGGCGACGTTGGACGGGCTGCCCGGGTTTAGCTTTTAAGGCTTTTGCTTAAGGTGTCTCAAGGCTGAGGTTCGGCTTTGGCATCAACCCCGGCTGCAAACCCCGCTCGACATAATCCCATGTCGCCATGGCGATCATCGCCGCATTGTCCGTCGCCCATTTCATCGGCGGCAGGCACAGCTCGACGCCATGTTTCGCGGCCACATTCCCCATCGCCTCACGCAGTTGCGGCGATGCGGCGACACCCCCGACAATGACCAGAGACTTCGGTTTGCACTCCGCCAAAGCGCGATCCGCCTTGGCTGTCAGCACATCCATACAGGCCGCCACGAATGAAGCCGACATATCCTCGACCGACACTTCCGGGTGCTTTTCGATATGCCGCGCGACCGAGGATTTCAGCCCGGAAAACGAGAACTCATAAGCGTCATTCTTCATCGGACGTGGCAGGCGCAACACGGGGGCGCCCGCCTTTGCCGCCTTATCAATCGCCGGGCCGCCTGGCATCCCGAGGTTCAGCATACGGGCCACTTTGTCATAGCTTTCACCGACCGAGTCATCCCGCGTCGAGCCGAGCAGGCGATAGGACCAGGCGTCTTTCAACTCGGCAATCAATGTATGCCCGCCAGACACCAGCATGATCACGGCGGGGAACTCGGTCTTGCCGCTCTCAAGCTCTACCGAGCGGATATGTCCACGCAAATGGTTCACACCGTAAGCTGGAACGCCCCAACCCAGCGACAGCGCCTCCGCCGTCGACAGTCCGACCAAAAGCGACCCGATGAGGCCGGGGCCACGGGTCACGCCGATGGCGGTCAGGTCCCTCGGCGTCACCGAAGCCTCTTTCATAACCGATTGAATCGTTGGGAGAATTGCTTCGAGATGCGCACGAGAGGCCAGCTCCGGGTAGACCCCGCCAAAAGCCTCGTGAATTTCGAATTGCGACACGGTCTGGATCGCGGCGACATGGCCTGTGCGGTCCACCAAAGCGACAGAGGTGTCGTCGCAAGAGGTCTCGATGCCTAGGATCAAATCGCTCATGCCAGCACCTCGTGAATTTGTGCCTCGGACACCACCCCATGGCGCAGAATGACGACCGGGTCTCGGGTGCAATCGACGATGGTCGAGGGGGCAGGGGCCGCGCCTTTGCCCGGCACGATGAGGTCGGGCGCGCCAAAGAGTTGGTCCGCGGCCTCTTCCGTCGTTGCGGGCGGCTCTGCGCCGGAGCGATTGGCCGAGGTCACCATCAAAGGTCCTGATTTTTCAAGCGCTTCGAGCAATAGAACATTGTTCGGAATGCGCACAGCAATCTCTCTGCGCCCGATCAGCCACGCGGGAACCAGCATCGGATCGAGCGCCAGAACCAGCGTCAGCGCACCGGGCACGTATGCGCTCGCCAGAAGCTTCAAAGCACCCTCAGACAGCACCGCGCCGAGGCCCGCGATCTGGTCGGCGCCCGCCACCATGATCGGCAGGTTCTTGTCACGCGGGCGTTGCTTGAGTGTGTAAATCTTTTCAATGGCTTGCGCGTGTGCGGGCGAAGCGGCGAGGCCCAGCACCGTATCCGTGGGCAAAAGCACCACGCCGCCGGAGCCGAGAACCTCGGCGATCTGATCGGAAGAGGGCATCATTCGAGCACCTCGACGATGGGATAAGCGCGGGCCTCTGGGCCGGGTGTTGCAGCGTCCAAGGCCCGTTCGAGCATCGTGTTCATGGCCGCCATATTGGTGACGGGCGCGTCATGGCCCTCCACCTCGATATTCCCGGCGAGATCGTAATCATCCAAGTTTAAAAGCTGTTTTAGGGCAGATTTCTCAAGACAATGTTCGTAATGTGCAAGTTTTCCATCCCGAAAAATCCCGAAATGCACATGCGGACGCGCCGCGCGGCGCAGGATCGCGACCGGTTTTCCGCTGCTGACCTCCGCGCCCAAAAGCTCGAACGCCGGCAGGGACAGAACCGGGATGCCCCGCGCAAAGCCAAGCGCATTGGCGAAAGCCGCCGCTGTGCGCGTCACCCCCAAACCGCCGGGGCCGATGTCACAGGCGATGAGGCTTAGGTCTGACAGGGCACCGCCACAGGCCGCAAGCCCGGTTTCCAGCAGCATGCGGTACTCGCGCGACCCGCTCAGCGTCTCATCTTTCGATGAGTCGAAGACGATCTGACCGCCGCGCCCCAAAGCCAGCGCAGGCACGCCGTTTGAGGCCTGAATGAGCAGGGTCATCGTCATTTCAGAGCCTCCAAAACCGGCATCCAACGCGGGGCCTCTGCGGTGAATGTCACCTGTCGCTCTGTCTCCTGATCGCCAAAGCCGATGCGGATCGACAGCGGCGCATCGAAGTAATCGGCAATCCGTTCGCCCCATTCGATCACGGATATTCCGGTGTCGAAATACTCTTCCAAACCAAGGTGATAGAACTCCTGCGCGCCTTTCAAACGATAGGCGTCAACGTGCAGAACCGGCCCTTTCGGTGTCTCGTAGATATTCGCAATCGTGTAGGTCGGGCTGGTCACCGCCTCACCTGAGCCGAGCGCACGGACCAAGGCGCGGGTGAAAAACGTCTTACCCGCCGCCAAGGCGCCATCCAAAAGCACGACATCTCCTGGACGCAAGAGACCCGCCAGCGCAGAGGCGATCTGCGCCGTGTCCTCTTCGGATGCGATCTGTTTGACGAGTGTCTGCGCCACGGATGAGCCCTTTCTTTGCAGGCGATTTAGGACAAAGCGCGGCAAAGGTCCATGGGGGAGGCGTCTACGCCCCAGTTTCAGGCGTCCGTATCAAGCCAGATTGTGATCGGCCCGTCATTGATCAGCGAGACTTTCATATCCGCGCCAAAGATGCCCTTTTCAGACGGCACGCCCTCGGCCACCAGACGGTCAGTGAAATAGTCATAGAGCGCCTTGCCCTCGTCCGGGGCGGCGGCGGTGGAGAAACCTGGGCGGTTGCCCTTGGTCTCGGCGGCCAAAGTGAACTGGCTGACGACCAAAGCGGTGCCGCCGATGTCGCGCACGGAGAGGTTCATCTTGCCGGCATCATCCTGAAAAATCCGCAGCTTGGCGATCTTCGCGGCCAATTTATCCGCCTGCGCCTCGGTGTCGCCGCGCATGGCGCAGACCAGCACCAAAAGACCGGGGCCGCTTTGACCGACAGTCTCGCCATCGACGCGCACGGCGGCTTCTGAAATGCGTTGGATGAGGGCTCTCACGACAGGGTCTCCAATTCATGTTGCCAGTTCATGTTGCCATGGCGGATTTGCGCCCGCGCGGGACACGGTGACCGCCGCAGCCTGTGCCCCCAAAGTGAGAGCGGCGCGCAGCGCCTCTTCGTCCAGCGCGGCAATCGCGTCTTTGGTCAATTTACCCGCCCGTTGCAACCCCGCCAAAAGCCCCGCGTTGAAGGTGTCGCCGGCGCCGACAGTGTCGACCACCTCGACGCGGGTGCTTGCCACATGGGTGGTGCCGCGCGCAGTGACACCTTTGACGCCATCCGCGCCCATGGTGAGGCAGACAAGTTTCACCCCCATGCCCAAAAGAGTGGCGATATGGGCGTCGATGTCACCCTCGCCCATCAGCCAGATGAGGTCCTCGTCGGAGAGTTTCACAATATCGGCGTGGGCCAGCATATGTTCCAATCGTGCACGATAACGGGCCTCATCGCGGATAAAACCGGGTCGAATGTTCGGATCCATCATGGTGACGCGTGTGGCCGCCGCCTGAACAAACAGCGCCTCATAGGCCGCACCACAGGGCTCGACGGGCAGGGAGATGCCACCGCAGAACAGCGCGTCCACAGTGTCGGGCAGGGCGGGCAGATCGGCCTCCGTCAACATCCGTCCGGCGGTGTTTTCATCGTAGAAGGCATAGGTCGCATGGCCATCGACCAGCTTGACGAAAGCGACGGTGCAAGGGCGGTTGGCGGTGACGGCCAGAGATGTGTTCACATGGCTCTCTGCGAGTTTGGCCTTCAAAAGATCGCCAAAGAAATCTTCAGAGAACCCAGAGAAAAAGCCCACTTCCGCCCCAAGCCGCCCCAAAGCGACAGCAGTGTTGAACACGGCCCCGCCTGCGTAGGGCGCATAGGCGTCTTCGCCCTGCGTCGAAGTGCGAGGCAACATGTCGATCAGGGCTTCACCGGCGCAAAGGATCATCTCTTCCTCCATGATTGATCTTTGATAGCGCTAGCATGCAAAGCCCGCCCGAGTAAATGCGCAGCAGAAGCCGCCGCCAGACTTATTGGTTCATCGCGATAATATAGCCGATGACGGCAGCAACAATCGCCCCCGCCAAGACTGCAAAGGCAATCTTCCACGCGGAATAGGGACGTTCGCCCTGCACCCGCCCTGTGCGACCGTTGACGACGAACCGATAGGTTTTGCCGCGATATTTGTAGGCCGCCATCCAGATCGGCAGGAGGATGTGTTTGAAGGTCACCGCAGAAACGGCAGTGTCCATGTCATGCACGCGCTGACGATCCCCACCAATGTCGAATTTCACATCGCGCAAAATCACTCGGTCCATGTAATCGCGCGCGTCCTTGTAGCCGTCTTCCAGAGGCACCGAATAGGCGGTGGCGCGAAAGCCCGCGAGATAATCGGGGATATAGGGTTCAAGTTCCGAGAGATCCCAAGGCTCAAGCCCCTCTGAAAACTGACGCGGCAGGGCGCCGGAGGCCAGCACCAGGACATCATCGAAAAACCGAGAGACACGTCCTGCGGCAGCCCGCCAGCGGGTGTGACGCTTGCGCACGGTTTGGCGTTTGCCGTTTCGGGTGACGCTATGCGAGGTGTAGTAATCGTCGCCACGTTCGCCGCGATACTGCGTGGCCGTTTGAGCATCGAAGGTCCAATAGGGCAGGTAAACACCGGACATCCGGCGCCCTTTGCGGGCATAGGATTTCAACCCGTTGGGCGCGAACCAAAGACTGCCAAGCCAATCAGACATCGCGTCATGCGCCGCCTCTTCGGTCAATCCAAAGGGCAGCAACCCATGCGGTTTGATCTGACGATGTGCGCCGGTGTCCGTGACAACAGGCGTGGCGCAAAACGGACATTCGGTGGCATGCAAATCCGCGTCGAATTCCACCTCTGCCCCGCAGTTCGGGCATTGCGCGACGCGCGTTTCTTCCATGTCTTGCTGGGGGATTTGGGCCGAAAGCGCAGCTTGGAAATCCATCTCACGCGGGGCGCGCGCATTACTGGTGTCCAGCGCTTCGGTGGCGCCGCAATGGTCGCAAGACAACAGCCCCTTCGCCGGATCGAACCGCATATCCGCGCCACAGGTGGTGCAGGGGAACCGATGTTCTACCATGTCGGGTTCGGAGGAAGTGCCTAATTTCATGAGCATTTATCCGGCGTTAAAGAACTTGTGGGATGGAGAGGCAGACCATGGCTCGATTTAGGGAGACAGACAATATGACCGCTCGGGAGATCAAAGGCGAGACGCAGATCAGGGACGCCATTTGTGCGCATACCGCGTGGCGTCGCAAATTGTCGGACTGTATCGACAAGGGGCAATTGGAGAAAACGTCTGACGAGATTTCCTGCAACGACAAATGCGACTTTGGCAAGTGGTTGGCGCAGCTGCGCCCGGATGCGCAAAACCCCGCCATGGAGAAATTCGAGATGATCGCGGGGCTGCACACGCGGTTTCATCACGAGGCGGGGAAAATTGCGGTCGAGGTCGAAAAAAGCGATCGCGATGCGGCGCGCATACTTTACGAGGCGCCGTCTTTTCGGCGTCTGACCAACTCCCTTGTGCTCAATCTCAACGACTGGCGACAGGATTTCAAAACCTTCATGTGAAGGGGGATGGTGTGGAGGCGGTATGAGGCGGCGCATCACCGTTCCTTTTGCTCGACGCTGATGATCTGCGCGATCTGACTGCGCTCCGGTGTTGTGAACCGCAATATCTGGCAAAACAGAAAGAGCCCATGTCCGTCACGGGTCAAACGACCCGTGATCGTGGCGGCTTTGCCCTCCACGGTGATCTGCGTGACCGACAGGCTGGCGGGCGGCGTAAGCTGGCGCAGAGCGTCGAGGATATGCGCACGCCCGACCACGCTTGGGTGGTTCGAGCGTTCCCAACTGGCCATATCCGACAGGGCCTCAGCGGCCAGCGGTCCGGCGCCGCTCATCGCCAGGCCCAGCTCCGCAAGCGCCTGTTCCGAGGGGCTGGGATCGCAGGGATAGCTGACCCGCGGAGACTGGCACCGCGGAGACTGGACACGAGGCGCCGTAACACTGTCTTTTAAGCGTGATTGGCACATTGCGCGCTCCCTCTTCGCAAATTTTGCCCCGCGCAAGGCTGCGTAGGGCGCTCAAATCAGGTGGCTTGGCCAGATTGGCTTAGGCGCCCGGCGGCGGGGGCGGCGGCGCGATGGTGAAGAGCTGAGCCAGCTCCGTGACCTCTTCGGCCTTGAGCCAGCCGTCTTGGCCCGGCGTCCAGACAAAGGTCTCGCGCTTGAGCGCGCCTTTCGCGGCCATTTGACCCATCTCGGCCTTGGAATAAGGCCCTTTGGTCTCGCCGCTCTCTGCGATGTGCCAAACATGTTCGACCGGCGGCGGAGGCGGCGGCGTTTGTGCCGCTGGGGCTGCGGCGGCGGGACGCGCTCCCCAAGGGCCAGTTTGCGCCATACCCATGCCAAGCCCGGCCCCCATGCCAGCCCCCATCGACGCCGCCATGGCGGAGTTTTCCGCACCCATGGCTTCGGCGGCGTTGAACTTCATGTAATTGTCGAGATTTCCGACGATGCCCATCGAGGTGCGCTTGTCCATCGCGGCCTCAACGGCCTCGGGCAAGCTAATGTTTTCAATGTAGAATTCCGGGATGGTCAGGCCGTATTCGGCGACCACTTTGGAGATTTCCGTGGCCACAAGCTTGCCCAGATCGGCGGTGTTCGCCGCCATGTCCAGAACCGGAATGCCCGAGCCCGCAACGATGCGCGAGAAGGACTGCACGATGATGTTGCGGATCTGATAGGAGATCTCGTCCATGGTGAACTCGCCATCCGTGCCGACGATCTCGGTCAGGAACAGCGCCGGATCGGCGACCTTGACCGTGTAGGTGCCATAGGCCCTGAGACGCACCGGACCGAATTCCGGATCCCGGCACATGATCGGGTTTTTCGTCCCCCATTTCAGGTCAGAGAACCGCGTGGTGTTGACGAAATAGACCTCGGATTTGAACGGTGATTTAAACCCGTGATCCCAATGCTGCAACGTCGTCAGGATCGGCATGTTGTTGGTCTCGAGCATGTAAAGACCCGGCGTAAAGACATCCGCCAACTGCCCCTCATGCACGAACACCGCCGCCTGACCTTCGCGCACCGTCAGTTTGGCACCGTATTTGATCTCATGGCCTTCGCGTTCGAACCGCCACACCATCGTGTCGCGTGTGTCGTCTGTCCAATGGATGACGTCGATGAATTCGCCGGAAAGAAAATCGAAAATACCCATGGGGCCTCCTGTTGGTCAAATATCCTCGCCCATCAGCTCATATGCGATCTGGGTCGCAATCGGGCGGGCGGTTTCCGGGCGCATGCCGGGGGCAAGGCGCCGGTCGTAGAGAATGCGCAAAAGCAGCTCGTCGTGCCGCGTCAAAAGCGCAAATTCTTCGTCGTCGTTAAAGATCGAGGGCCGCGCATAGGGGCTATCGTTCGCAAGGCCGAGGCCCTGGGTGATTTCCTCGTGGAAACAGGATTTGCGCAGCAAGTCGGGATGTTCCGCGCGAATGATCGCCACCGCCGAGCGATAGGCACCATCATTGGCCGGATCAGAGGCGACCACCAGACAATAGGACGAACGCGGCATGTTGACGACAGACCGAATGGCGTCCTGACCGATGCCCGGGATCATCTGCGCCAGTCGCGGCCCGATGGCACGGCGTTCGTTTTCATTGAGCACCAGCACGTGGAAATTCGGCTGAGACGAGCGGGTGATCGAATGGCCCGAGGCGCGCGCCAGTCGCGCGATCAGGCTGTTGACAGTGGCTTCGTCCTTGGCCCGGGTCTCGGGCGCAACGGTGGCGCCGAACTCAAGCCCCACACGCACCGGCACCTGCCAACGATGCAGGTTCGAGGGCGTCATCTGCGCCACGAATTGCCCGTTCACCGAGGTGTATTCGTCATTTAAAGCAACAGCTTCGAAATTCGCGGCCAGTTGCCGGGCGTTGAATGGCGTGTCCGGCCCACCGCCATCGGTGCGGAGCAATTCATGGCCCAAAAGATCATTCTCTACCCGCGCGTAATAGCTTTCGAGCGCAAGGCTCTCGCTGCTGCGCTCGGGCGGGGCCTGAACGATCGGCCGCACCGCAGCCGCAGGGCGGGGCAGGGGTTTGACGTCGGGCGCTTGGACGCAGGCGGTGAGCACAGCCAAAGGCGCGAGCAGGGCCAGCCCGCTCACGCCTTTGCCAATCCTATGTCCCACCCGCGTGCGCATTTACGCAGGCACAGAGGGGCCAGAGGCGTTGCCGGTCGCCTTGGCAGAGGCCAGCGTGTCGCGCAGCTTCGTTTCCATCGCCTTGAGCTCGACCTCGGCTTCTGCGCGTTTGCGCTTGCCTTCGTCGGCGATCTGCAGGCTCTCTTCGATGGTGGCGACGAGTTCCTCGTTGGCGGTTTTCACGGCCTCGATGTCGAAGACACCGCGCTCCATTTCCTCGCGCACGACCTTATTGGCCTCGCGCAGGTTCTTGGCGTTGGCGGTGAGCAATTCGTTGGTGAGATCGGTCGCTTCCCGCACGGATTTCGCGGCTTCCGACGAGCGCTGAATGGTCACGGCCTGTGCCAGTTGGGTTTCCCAAAGCGGCACGGTGTTCACCAGCGTCGAGTTGATTTTCGTCACCAGAGATTTGTCGTTTTCCTGCACCAGACGGATTGAGGGCAGGGATTGCATCGTCACCTGACGGGTCAGTTTCAAATCGTGCACCCGGCGTTCAAGGTCATCGCGCGCGGCGCGCAGATCGCGCAGCTCCTGCGCCTTGATCACCTGATCTTCTTCGGGGGCGGCATCGACGGCGGCGGCCAGCGCCGGAATGTCAGTCTCGTCCAGCTCCTTGAGCTTCAATTCGCCCGCCGCGATGTAGATCGCCAACTGGTCGTAGAAGGTCAGGGTTTTGTCATAGAGCATGTCCAACGACTTGATGTCCTTGAGCAATTTATGCTCATGGGTCAGCAGGTTGTCGGTGATCTTGTCGATCTGGCTTTGCACATCTTCGAAACGCGCCACGAATTTCGCCATCGGCGCGGCGCGGCCCAGAAGTTTCTCCCACCAGCTGCGCTCACGGCGCACGTCCAGTTCAGAGACGGAAAAGCCGCGAATGGTCGTCACGATGGAACGCAAGCTATCGCCCGCAGGCCCCACGTCCTTGTTCTTGACGTCCTGCAACATCGCCTGCGAAATCACCTGCAACTCGGCCTGCGCCGCAGAACCGAAGCGCACGATGGAGTTTGTGTCATGCATGTCGATCTCGGATTTCGCCTTTTCGACCTCGGCCGCCACAGGGGCCTCGATGGTCGTCGGGTCGATCAGCTCGCCCTTCGGCTCGGCCAGCACGACGGCGGTGACCTCTTCGACGTCTTTCAAGGCCGCTTCGGCCTGTTGGCGGATGGTGTCGGACATGTTCGGTTCCCCTAATTCAAACTCATGACGTGATATTTTGTGTGACGCCTTCGCGCGCCAAACGGTCGCGCAGCACCTCGATCTCGATGTCGAGGTCCGTTTTATCGTCCAAAAGCAACTTTTTATGACGGGCGTCGAAATTCGCCTCTAGATCGTCCAAAAGCGCGAACCAATCGTCGCGCGCCTCGACATTGCGGCTTTTGCTCCAGAGATCGGCAAATTTCGCCGTCGCATCGCGCGCGCCCAAGAGATAGACGCCAAGATATTTGCGCGCCGCCGTCAGATCGCGCGGGTCGTCCTCGACCGTGCGGAACATGGCCCGTGCGGTGGCGATGAACTTTTCCAACCGATCCTGTGCCTGCCGGTCGCCGGTGCGCTCAAGTGCTGTGCGCATGGCTGTGAGATGTGCCTCGGCCTCATCCACCGCCTTGGCGACACGGTCCTGTTGGAACAGGTCGATTTCGTCGAAGCCCTTGTTTTTCAACGGGTCCAGGCCAAAGGCGAGGCTATGCAAAATGACGCCCAGCACGGCGAAAATCACCGTTTCAAGCGGCCCCCAGCCAAACCAGCCGACGAGGCCCAACCCCAGCCCGGTCAACACGGAGCCAAAGATTTTACGCGGAATGGCCGGGCGGCGAGACACTTTGCGCGCCTCGTAAGCCTCTTCGGCCTTCAACCCCTCGCGGGTCAGGAATGCTGCGCCGACGAGACAGCCAAGCGCCGCCAGATAGCCGGCCATGGTGACAGGCTCCGCCGTAAAAGCCTTCCACGCCAAGGGGATAGCCGCAAAGAACAACAGGTTCGAGCGCGCGCCGACGCGGGTCGGTTTCTTGCCATCGAACGGACGCGCGGCAGGGGCCGCCGTCTCGCGGTCCCCGTCTGTGAGGGGCCTGTCGGACAGATTGCCTTTCGGGGAGTGAGTGGACCCGTAGCGTTTCGCCATCACAGGCCCTGCGCCTTGATCGTCACGTAAAACGTCAGCGCAACCAACAGATAATAGGCGAGTTTTGAAAACACGCTGTCGCTCATGGGCACCCTTTCCAAAGCGGTTCTTGCCTTAAGATATAGAAAGGAATCGCACCCGGTGAAAGGGTGAAGGGGAGCGCTTGTCGCGCTTTCCCCCTCAGTTTTGGTTCAGCGGCCTGATTTCGGCGGTTTGCCGCCTCTGCTACCGCCCGGCTTGCCTGAGAAACCGCCGGGTTTTCCGGAACCGCCAGCAGATCTGCCTGCGCCGCCGCCGTGGGATTTGAACCCGGCCGAGCGCGGTTTGCCGTCGCGCCCGCCGCCGTGGGATTTGAAGCCCTGGGATTTGAAGCTGCCCGGCTTGCCGCCGCGCTCCTCATTCCGATCGTCCCGCTTGCCGCCCGGTTTGCCACCAAAGGGTTTGTCGCCCGGCTTGCCGTCACGTGGCTTGCCCTTGAAGCCTTCGCCGCGCGGTTTGAATTCGCCATCACGATCCCGATTGCCACCCGGGCCGCGTTTGCCTTGGAAGCCTTCGCCACGCGGTTTGAACCCACCGGGTTTCGCATCTCCGTCCTCTCGGCGCTTGAAGCCCTGGCTGCGCGGTTTGAACCCTTCGTCGCCGTCACGTTTGCCTTTGAACGGCGGTTTGCCGCCCCGGTTGCCATCACGCTCGCTGCGGTCCCGATCCCCAAAGGAGGGTTTGCCACCCGGTTTGCCAAAAGGCTTGCCGCCTGGTTTTTCGCCCGGTTTTCCCCCCGGTTTACCACCGCGGGCATCATCGCGACCCCGCACCTCTTTGCGCGGACCGCCCGGCTTGCCACCACGCTCGACGGTGCGTTTGACTTTGCCGCCTTCGCCGATCTCAAGGTCCATGCCAAGCTGATCACGCAGCACACGACCGCGCACTTCCTCGACCTGACCCGGCTGCAAGGTGCCCAAACGGAAGGGACCGTAAGAGAGGCGGATCAGGCGGTTCACGGTGAGGCCGATGTGCTCCATCGCGCGGCGAATCTCGCGGTTCTTGCCCTCGCGCAGACCGACGGTGAGCCAAGCATTGGCGCCTTGTTGACGATCAAAGGCCACTTCCATCGGTTGGAAATGCTCGCCATCAATGGTGACGCCCTTGCGCAGCGGTTCCAACATGGCTTCGGTTGCGGTGCCTTTGACGCGCACGCGATATTTGCGCAGCCAGCCGGTGTCGGGCAATTCGAGTTTGCGCTTCAGCTCGCCATCGTTGGTCAACAGCAAAAGCCCCTCGGAGTTCAAATCCAAGCGCCCGACAGACATCACCCGCGGCAATTCTTTCGGCAGCTGATCGAACACCGTGTCGCGCCCCTTTTCGTCCTTGGACGAGGTCACCAGACCCAGAGGTTTGTGATAGAGCCAAAGCCGCGGCGGCTCCGGTTCGCCAACCTCTTTGCCATCGACGAAAATCTTGTCCTTCGGCAGCACATTGAGCGCAGGCGAGGCGACAACGCGCCCGTTCACCGTGACGCGGCCCTCTTCGATCAAAGCCTCGGCTTCGCGGCGCGAGGAAATGCCGGCGCGCGACAGCACCTTGGCGATGCGGTCGCCGGGAGGGGTCTTTTTCGGAGTGTTGGGCGTGTCAGTCATGGGAATGGCCTTTCGTTGGCGCGCTCATACTCCGCGCGGGGCCTTATGGAAAGAGAAAAGGCGGCCCACACCGGGGCCGCCACACTCAATCCTGCTGGTTTCTGAGCCTTAGAAGCTCATGACGTAGGAGACGCCAAAGACCCAAGGGTCAATCTCGGCCTTGCCGATTTTGGCGCCGTCGAGTTTTACATCGCTGTCGATGTCGATCCAGCGCACATCGGTCCGCAGGGCCCCGCGTTCGCTGATCTGGTAATCGAAACCGGCATGAAGCGCGACGCCCCAAGAGTCGGAGAGATCGAGATCGCGGCCCGCGATGGCGCCTTTGGCGGTCTCGTCGAAGAAGGCGGTGTAGTTCACACCGACGCCGAGGAAGGGGGTCAAGGTCGAGCCGGTGTCGAAGTGATATTGCAAAGAGACCACCGGCGGCAGGTGTTGGGTCGAGCCGATCTCACCCATGCCAGACGCGCGGATGTTATGTTGGAACGGCCAGGCGCCCAGGACTTCGATGCCGAGGTTGTCTTTGATGAAATATTCAAAGGTGACGGTCGGGCGCAGGTTGTCGCCGACATTGAGATCGGTGGTGCCCAAAATGGTGCCATTGTCGGAGTTCGGCATCACGCTGCCGAGACCGAGACCGAGGGTCATCGTGCCAGCCTCTTGCGCGAAGGCAAATGTCGGCAGGGCGAGGGCGAGGGCCACGGTGGCGGCCATTACGGAAGTCTTGTTCATCTTGTATGTCCCAAACTGTCTTGAGCGCGGCGTTGCGCGCCTTTGCACAGATGTCAGGGGCAGTGTCTTAAAACTTTGATGTGCATCAATTTAGGTCCCGCTGCGGCAATCTGTCATGTCCGCGCTCGTCTTGGGCGTGCGGTGGGCGTGCGGCGGGCTTGCGCTCGACAGATTTGCACGGCAGGAAAGGGCATGTCGTTTCGCTCTTATATGGATGAGGCCTTGAAAGAGGCCCGGCTGGCACAGGCCCGTGGCGAGGTGCCCGTGGGCGCCGTTGTCGTGTCGCCCGAGGGCGAGATCGTCGCGTGGGGCGGCAATCGAACCCGGGAAGACAATGATCCGACGGCGCATGCGGAGATCGTGGCACTTCGGGCGGCTTGTGCTGCCTTGGGGCAGGAGCGGCTTCCGGGGTTTGATCTTTATGTCACCTTGGAACCCTGTCCGATGTGTGCAGCGGCAATTTCCAACGCGCGCATTCGCAGGCTCTATTATGGCGCCTCCGATCCGAAATCCGGCGGCGTGGCGCATGGCGCGAAAATCTACACCCATGCGCAGTGCCATCACGCGCCGGAGATTTATGACGGGATCGCGGGGGCGGAGGCCGAGACGATGCTCAAGGCGTTTTTTGCCGCCAAGCGTTAAGCGCCGATCACCATGTAGCGGCCGATGCCGTAGACGTAGAAGCCCGCGAAAAGGATGTTGATCCATTTGAGCTGGCGTTCGCTGTGCAGCCATCCCATCGCCATCCAGATCAGGCAAAAGGGCAGGGACAGGAACAGGTTCAGCGGATACCAATTCTGCACGATCGCCACGGTGGAGGTGATGCCGAGGACGAGGGCGGTGTTTTTCAAAAGCCGCTCGTGGCGCGACAGGAAGATTTCGAACATATTCGGACCTGAGGCAAAGCACAGCAAGACAACGCGCGAGAATGCGGTTGGGCCTGCGGAGGTTTCACGGATGTGGGAGGCGGTTCGCCTGAACGCGTCTTAGCGCAAATGCGGGCCTGTCACAAGGCGAGGGGCGCGGCCAAAGCCTCCCCAAAAACTTCCAAAAAATGCAAAACCCCGCGTAGGGACCCCCTATAGCGCCCGTATTATGAGTATCGACGCCGCAAAGGAGTAACCAAATGCGCATCCGATACCGCGCCCTGATCGGGGCAACATTTTGCGCCACGATCTGCACACTGGGGCTGGCCGTGCCTGCCATCGCCGCGACGAATGTGATGGCCTATGACTCCAACGGCGACAGCGTGCTGACCCGCGCCGAGTTTCAGGAGCTGCAAATCGACAGCTTCAAGGTGCTCGATGCCGATGGCGACGGTTCTGTCACCTTGGCCGAGATCGACAGTCTCGCCGCCGCCAAGGACGTCAATGTCTCCGGTAAACGCGTCATGGTGCGCGACACCAATGGCGACGGGGCGGTGACGCAGACCGAGTATCTCGCCGTCGCCCCCGGGTTCCAAAAGGCGGACGTCAACAACGATGGTGTTCTGGCCGGCAAGGAAATCACCCGCGTTTCGAAGTTTCTCGCGCAGGCCGGATACTAACCGCGGGGGACTAATCACCTCACCCGTCCCGCAAGATAACACCTGAAAGCCGGATCTTGTTTCCTCACCCCCGCGACAGCGGATCAATAGACATGGCCAAATGGCCGAAACCAAAGGACTTTAACGATGAAAACTGTGACCAAATCCCTCTGCGCCCTCTCCCTGATCGTGCCGCTCATGGCCGCCACGCCGGGTTTTGCCCGTGGCCTGACCGTGACCACCAACAACGGCGGCGAAGTGTCGAAAGAACACACCTGCATTCAGGGCAACCAGATCGTGAGCTGTGAATCGGTGACCACCGGCACGACGGCCACGGGCGAAAGCGTCTCGCGCGGTGTGGTGCGCACGACCGACGGCAACGGCACCGATGTCACCGCGACTGTGACGGGCCCCGCAGGGGGGACCACCCGCGAGCGTGGCCTCAACGTATCCCGCTGACGCGGGGTCTGGCCCGGATCGCCATTTCCATCCCCCCTCTACTTCACGGGTGGTCCGGGCCAACATTTTAACGCGTCACTTCTGTGTTTCATGGTACCTCTGTTGACATCTTCTCGCCCCTCTCAACCGGAGCCGCAGTGATGACCGCTCATCAGCCTCCCACGCAGGCAGATGCAAAAGCCGTGATGGCGGCGCTGGCCCGGGGCGAGCGTGCGGCCTTGGCGCGGTTGATTGCGATCTACGGCCCGGGCATCCGGCGCTATGCCGCGCAGTCGCTGACCGTGTCCTCGGAGGCCGAAGATGTCGCACAAGAGGTGTTCTTGCGTGCCTGGCGCTATGCGGAACGCTACGATCCCTCCAAGGGCGCTGTGTCGTCCTGGCTCTACAGGATCGCGGTCAATCTGTGCATTGATCACAACAGGCGGGGGGGCTTTCGGCGGTTTGTCGGGATCGACAGCATGCCGGAGCCGGAAGACGACACGCCGGGGGCGGAGGTGGAATACGGCGCGCGCCAGAGATTGGCGCAGACCCAGGCCGTGATCCGCACATTGCCGACCCGGCAGAAACAGGCGATCCTGCTCAAGGCCGCAGGGGAGCTTTCGGGGGCGGAGATCGCAATGACGCTCGGCACGAGCGAGGGGGCGGTGGAACAATTGCTGGTGCGCGCTCGAGCGACGCTCAGGGCCCGGCTGGAACTGGAGGAGTGATTCATCATGTCGGATCATGACAACACGACGACGGCGAGCGATGCGGAATTTGACCGCGCGCTCTCCGAACTTTTCGCCCACCCCGAGGATGAGGATGTCGCGGAACTGTCCCGCGCGGTCCTGAGCCAGACCGTCACCGTCAACCGAACGCGCCATGATCCCCAAGGCGACGTGCTCTCCGAACCTTTGCCCTGGGCTTTGGGCTTTGGTGGGCTGATGGCGATTGGCGTGGCGCTGGGCTATGTCCTCTCGTCAAGTGCGATCGGCGACGGGGTTCTGGCCTGGTTTGCCTTTGGCGATCTCTTGTCCGTGATGGGGGGCTTCTGATGTCTCATGCAAAACGCCCGCATCGCGTCTCCAAGGGGCGCATCGCCTTGATCGGCGTTCTGGCCGTCTCGCTTTTGGGCAATGCCGTTGCCTTGGGCGCCGTCTGGCGGTTTCAGCAGGTGCGCGTCACCTTGATGGGCGACGACGCCGGACCGCCGCCCGCGTTCCCCAGTGACATCCGCCGCGATTTGCGGGCGCATTTGCAGGACAACCAAGACAGCCTGTCGCCGAAAGTGCGCGCCGTCATCGACGCCCGTCGCGACGTGGTCGAAACCGGCACCGCCACGCCATTTGACAAGGTCGCGACAGAGGCCGCAATGGAAGAGTTCCGACGCGCGCTGGACGAGGCGGTGCGCGAGGCGCAGGAGCTTGTGCTCGACGTGTTAGAGGCGCGCGCGTCGGAACAGTAGAGCTTAGATCTCAATCGGCACCAGAACCTCGGGCACCTTCACCACACCGTCTTTCAGCGCATAAACAAGCTCATCGCAGCTCTGCGCCAAAAGCGGGAAGGTGCCCCAGTGGCACGGGATCACCGTTTTGAAATCAAAGAACTTTTGACACACATAGGCGGCGCGTTTCATGTCCATCGTGTAATGCCCGCCCGCGCACAAAAGCCCGATGTCGGGTTGGTGCAGATCGGCAAACCATTCCATATCGGCCATGATGTCGGTGTCGCCTGAGACATAGATCGTGTGGCCCTCGCCAGAGATCATAAAGCCCGCTGGATCGCCCGCATATTGCGGCGCGCCGTCTTTGAAATCGATGGAGGACGAGTGCACGGCATTGACCATGGTGACGGTGACCGCATCGTCGCCCTCGCCAAGCGTGATCGTGCCGCCCTTGCCAAATCCCGTGACCTGCGCGCCCTCTTTGCCGAGGATGATCGACAGCTCGTGGATGCAATAGATCATCGCATCCGTGGTTTGCGCGACGGGGAGGGTGGTCGAGGCATGATCGCCATGACCATGGGTGAGGAAAATCGCTGTCGCACCCGTCGTTGCCTCTGCCTCGCGGCCCTCGGGGAAGGCCGGATTGCCCGCCAGCCACGGGTCGATCAGAAGGACTTGATCAGAGATCTCGATGCGAAAGCCGGAATGGCCAAGCCAGGTGATTTTCATCAGATGTCTCCCTATGTTTCGCTCAGAAGCTAGCACAAGAAAGCGACAGGTCCATGTGGAACGAACAGATTGATGCCTATTGCGAACGGACGGATTTCACATTCTGGTCGGAGCCGGTCAATGCGCTGACAAATGCGGCGTTTTTGATCGCGGCACTGGTGATCTGGCCGCGCGCGAGGGCCTATCCCATGTCGCGTGCTTTGGCGGTCGTGCTGTTCGTGATCGGCCTCGGATCTTTCGCCTTTCACACCACGGCGACGCGGTGGGGCGCGATGGCGGACACGCTGCCGATCCTTCTGTTCATTCTGCTCTATGTCTTTGCGGCGACCCGGGATTATTTCGGGCTTGAGACATGGAAATCCGTGCTTGTGACGCTGCTGTTCTTTCCCTACGCCGCCGCCACCGTACCGCTGTTCTCGAACCTCGGTCTCGGCAGTTCCGCCGCCTATGCGCCCGTGCCGATGCTCATTTTTATCTATGCGATCCTCCTGCGGCACCGCGCGCCCCGCACCGCACGTGGTCTGACTGTCGGTGCGCTGATCCTTTGTCTCTCCATCGCCATGCGCTGGCTCGATGAGCCGATCTGCGCAGGTCTCCCCTTGGGCACGCATTTCCTCTGGCACATCCTCAACGCGCTCATGTTGGGTTGGATGATCCATGTTTATCTTACGCATATGCTTGAAGGCCGCGCGCTGGGGCGCTAAAGCCTCATGTGACCAAGATTACGGAGCATTGCCCCATGTCCATCGACATCGATACCGCCCGCCGGGTGGCCAAGCTCGCCCGCATCCGCGTCGAGGAAGACGCGCTTCCGGCGCTGGCCTCGGAATTCAACGCTGTGCTCGGCTTTATCGAGCAACTCTCCGAAGTGGATGTCGAAGGCGTTGAGCCGATGACCTCGGTGACGCCGCAGCGTCTCAAACGCCGCGAGGACGGTGTGACGGATGGCAATATGCAGGAGAAAATCCTGAAAAACGCGCCCGACGCGCGCGAGGGCTTCTTTGCAGTGCCGAAGGTGGTGGAATAATGTCTGATCTCAATAAACTCACGCTCTCTGCCGCCCGTGACGGTCTGCGCGCGAAAGATTTCACCTCTACTGATCTGACCGAGGCTTGCCTGTCAGAGATCGAAGGCGCCGGTGCGCTCAATGCCTTTGTGCACAACACGCCCGAGATCGCCCGTGAACAGGCCAAAGCCGCCGATGCGCGCCTCGCCGCTGGCGATGCGCCTGCGATGTGTGGTCTGCCGATCGGGATCAAGGATTTGTTTGCGACCAAAGGCGTGCCGACACAGGCGGCCTCGGCGATCCTCGAAGGCTTCAAACCCGAATACGAGTCCACCATCACGTCGAAACTGTTTGACGCGGGCGCCGTCATGTTGGGCAAGCTCAACATGGACGAGTTTGCCATGGGCTCCTCGAACGAGACCTCGACCTATGGCAATGCGGTCAACCCGTGGCGCCGGGGCAATGAAGAGACCCCGTTGACGCCGGGCGGCTCCTCGGGTGGCTCCTCTGCGGCCGTCTCCGCCGATCTTTGCTTGGCGGCGACCGGCACCGACACCGGCGGCTCGATCCGCCAGCCTGCCGCGTTTACTGGCATCGTCGGCATCAAACCGACCTACGGGCGTTGCTCGCGCTGGGGTGTTGTGGCCTTTGCCTCCTCTCTGGACCAGGCCGGTCCGATGACCAAATCCGTGCGCGATGCGGCGATCATGTTGGAGGCCATGTGTGGTCACGACATGAAAGATTCGACATCCGCCGATCTGCCCGTGCCGAACTTCGAGGCGCTTTTGACCGGCGACATTCGCGGCAAGAAAATCGGTATCCCGAAAGAATACCGCCTCGAGGGCACGCCGGATGAGATCGTCAAGCTTTGGGACGATGGCGCCGCGATGCTCAAGGACGCAGGCGCCGAGATCGTCGATATTTCTCTGCCGCACACCAAATACGCGCTGCCGACTTATTACGTCATCGCACCGGCTGAGGCCTCGTCGAACCTCGCGCGCTATGACGGCGTGCGCTACGGCCACCGCGCCACGCTGGCGGCGGGCGATGGCATCGACGACATGTACGAGAAAACCCGCGCCGAAGGGTTCGGTCATGAGGTGCAGCGTCGCGTGATGGTCGGCACCTATGTTTTGTCGGCGGGCTATTACGACGCCTATTACAACAAGGCGCGCAAGGTCCGCACGCTGATCAAAAAGGACTTCGAAGACGCTTTTGCCGCCGGGATCGACGCGATCCTGACGCCCGCGACACCGTCCCCGGCCTTTGGTCTGGGCGAGGTCTCCGATTCCGATCCGGTCCAGATGTATCTGAACGACGTCTTCACCGTGACCGTGAACCTCGCGGGTCTGCCGGGCATTTCCGTGCCCACGGGCGTCTCGACCTCCGGCCTGCCTTTGGGGCTTCAGCTCATCGGCAAGCCGTGGGAAGAGGGCGATCTGCTGAATATCGCGCATTCGCTTGAAGGCGCCGCAGGCTTTGTTTCCAAGCCTGAAAAATGGTGGTAAGAGGCGGTTCAATTCGCCTCTTTTGGAGCTTTTGCCCCCATGCGCCTGACTGTTGCTCTGATCTCTTTGGCCGCGCTTGCTGCCTGTGAAACCCCGGTTCCCGACAGCGGCTCCGGGGTCGGTTTCGGCTCTTATGCCGACTATCAGGCCAACCGCGAGGCGCAGTTGATTGCGGGCGGAGAAGGCAGCGTGGCAGGGCGGACAGCCTCCAGCCTCGACACTCAAGCGATCTCCGCCGAGGCCTCTGCCGCCATCGACGCCGCAGAGGCCGGAAGTGCCGCGCCCACGGGCCCGGCGCCCTCCGCCGTCACCAATGCGGTCGGCATCTCATCCGAAAATGACTTCTCTGCCGTGTCTTCTGAGCGTTCGATCGAAGAGGACGCCGCCCTCGTCGCCGCCAACAAAGAAGCCTATGTGACGATTCAGCCGACGGCCCTTCCGTCGCGTCCGAATTCGGATGCGGGTATCATTGTGGAATTCGCGCTTTCGACCACCAACAGCGTCGGTCAGGCGCTTTATTCCCGTCTGATCCCCGGCGCCGAATCGCGCGCCGCGCGCAATTGTGCGAAATACCCGTCCCCCGATCTGGCGCAGGAATATTTCCTGAAACATGGCGGGCCTGAAAAGAACCCGCAGGGCCTCGATCCCGATGGCGATGGCTTTGCCTGTAGCTGGGACCCGGCGCCGTTCCGTCTGGCCGCCAAACGCTAAGATGCCCTCTGAACTTGTGATCCAAGAGCACCCGTCGCCGAATTTCGGCGAACGGCGTGACGGCGCGCGACCTGATATGGTGGTGATCCACTACACGGCCATGGCAACCGCCGAGGCGGCTCTGGAGCGGCTGTGTTCCTCTGAGCATGAGGTGTCTGCGCATTATCTGATTTGCGAGCAGGGGCAGGTGTTTCGCCTCGTCGATGAAGAAATGCGGGCTTGGCATGCCGGTGCGGGGCAGTGGGGCGATGTGACAGATGTGAATTCGCGCTCCATCGGGATTGAGCTGGCGAACGCGGGCACGACGCCCTTCGCCGCCGCGCAGATGGACGCGCTGGAGGCGCTTTTGGCGGATATTCTGGTGCGTCACGCGATCCCGCCGGAGCGGGTGATCGCCCATTCCGACATGGCGCCAGAGCGCAAGATCGACCCCGGCCCCCGGTTTGACTGGAAAAGACTGGCTTTGCAGGATTTGTCCGTTTTTCCGAAAGGTGTGGCGGAATTCAAGCCCGATGAAGTTCGATTTGTACAAGACTTGCAGGCCTTCGGATACCCGGAAACGCCACTTGAGGCGCTCTTGCCCGCCTTTAGAAGCCGCTTTCGCCCGCATCATCACGGACCGCTCGATGGTCGCGATATGACACTGGCGCGCGATCTCGCCACCCGCTTTCCCATTGACCATGGCAAGCTGACCGCCTAAGTCGCACTTCGACGCGGATGGCCGGATAACCGCCGCTTCTCTCGGGGTTCGCTTTGGGGGGAGGGGAGGAAAGTCCGGACTCCCTTGAGCAACGGTGCCGGGTAACGCCCGGCGGGGGCAACCCCAGGGACAGCGCCACAGAGAAGAGACGGCCTTCTATACGGAGGTCATGGTGAAACGGTGGGGTAAGAGCCCACCGCGCGAGCGGCAACGTGAGCGGCACGGCAAGCCCCACCGGGAGCAATGCCAAATAGGGGTTCTACGCGGGGTCTGTTGTGCGCAAGCATACCGCCCGCAAGGTCGCTCAAGCCTGAGAACCCGGGTTGGCAGCTTGAGCCGTCTGGTAACAGCCGGCCTAGAGGAATGGTTATCCACGGCGGGTTTCCCGCTGAGACAGAATCCGGCTTACAGGCTGTCCGCGTCATATTTAAGGGCTCTGCCCTCTTGGCCGCTCCGCGCCCAATTCACCCGGGATACTTAGAGACAAAAGAAGGCGGATTTTGCCCGGTTGGCAGATGGAATTTTTCATCGCACTATGGGGCAAGTTGTTTTGAGAAAAGGGAGATCCCCCAATGAGTTTCGTGAAGACATTGACAACCTTGGCGATCGGCTTTGCTGCGGCCAAAGGCGCTGAGAAGATGAAGAAAATGGGGGGTATGGACGGGGTGCGCGAAGCGATGCGCCAGTCTGGCGCCCCCGGCGGCATGGCCGATCAGATGGGCCAGATGGCGGAGAAATTCGGCTTTCCTGGTGGGTCAGAAGCCGTGCGCGACATGATGGGCAAGTTTGGCAATCAGGCCGCAGATATGTCCGAGGCGACCGAAGCGGGGCTTGGCTCGCTGTTTTCTGCTATGTCGGGTGCTGCGGCGACAGGCGCCACGTCGATGTCTGATATGTTCGCCTCCGTGACGGCGGGGACGCCTGTGGGGGCGGCCGCAGAAGAGAATGCGAAACTGATGATCCGCTCGATGATCATGGCGGCGAAGGCCGATGGCGAGATCGACGCCGAAGAGCGCACGAAAATCCTCGATCAATTGGGCGATGCCTCTGAGGAAGAGATCGCCTTTGTGCAGGCCGAGTTGGATGCGCCGGTCGATCCGATGGCCTTGGCTAAGGACGCAGGCACCTCTGCGGGCGCGCAGGTCTATGCGGCGGCTTTGATGGCGATTTCGGTGGATACCGAGGCGGAGAAGACCTTCCTCACAGGGCTGGCGCAATCCTTGATGCTGGATCCGGCGAAGCAGGCGGAGATTCATCAGTCGATGGGCAAGCCAGTCATTTGATGTCTTCACGCGAGATTGCTTTGCAATCCGCTCCAGACGGGGCGGCCTGACCGGCCGGACGACAGTCATCGCCTTCCCGTACAGACCTTTCAAGTGGAGGGGCGGCCTTGGAGCCGCCCTTTTTGTTTATGCAGGCTGTGCGGCGCGGCTTTCTTGGCGCAGCAGGTAGAAGGACGCGGCGAGGATCAGCAGCGACCCGATCCACATCGATCCCGGCGGCACAAAGCCAAAGGCCAAGACACCAAAGCCCACGTTAAGCGGCAGTTTCAGGTGATCGAAGGGCTGCAAATAGGCGGCATCGGCGACGGCATAGGCCTTGGCGATGGCATATTGCGCCAGAGCGGTCAGGAGCCCCGCAGCGACGAGAATGAGCGCTGTGAGGCCGCCGCCCAGGGCGATGCCGTCTCCCAATGCGAGGCCGAAGTTCACCGGGCTCAACACCAAGAGCAGGTAGACGGTGAGGCTCTCCGGCGTCTCGGATCGGGTCAGGCGTTTGGTCAGCAAAGAGGTGAGCGCCCAGAAGGCGGCGGCTCCGACGGGGTAGAGCACGAAGAGCGAAAAGCTTTCCGACCAAGGCGCGAGGATGATCATGCCGCCCGCGAAACCGACGGTGACGGCGATCCAGCGCTCGGGCGTGGCGGCCTCGTCCAGGAACAGATTGGCGCCCATTGTGACGAAGAAGGGCGAAAGCATGATGAGCGCGATCGCCTGCCAGATCGGCACATGGGCGAGGCCCGCGATCCAGAGCTGGACCCCGATGACGGCGGCGGCGATGCGCAGGAGATGAAGCATCAGATTGTGGGTCTTCATCGCGCGCAGACCCTCGCGCACCACCCACGGCAGGGAAAACAGCAAGGCGATGAAATATTGCCAAAACGCCATGCGCGCGGAGGGCACATGGAGCATCATCGTGGCATATTGGGTCAAAAGGTTGATGACGGCAAAAAGCACACCGGCTGCGATCATCAAAAGGGCACCGGCGCGGGCCGGACCAAGGGAAGTGAGAGTCATGTGTCGTCCTTTCTCCACACATAACTCAAGGCACGAGGGCAGGGCGCACGCGGTTAGGCGACGACCTGTCTTCTCTCTTTCATCCGGACTGTGACCGTCGGCTCCGGGATCTCACCGAATCTGCTATCCAAGCGTATCCGGTGAGGATGCGCAAGCGCTCGCGGGCTGATAGGAGGCTTAAACAGGCCCCTAAACACCGCCGGTGGGGAATTTCGCCCCGCCCTGAGAGGTTACACGACCGATTTGGTCGCAGGACCGATTTAGGCGTCGTGCAAAAGTTACGCAAGCCATAGCAGGCGCAGAACCTCTGTGCGTCAGGAAACTCCACGCTTGTGACTGTTTTCTGTCGAAACCCCATTGACTCAGGGGCCGAAGTCCTTAAAAGGCAGGCTTCAAGGATTCCACGGGCTGGCGCTCGAACACAACTGTGCCCCCGTTGCACGCGATAATTGGAGTAATGAAAAATGGCGAAGCCGACGACGATCAAAATCCGTCTCAACTCGACCGCGGACACGGGCCACTTTTACGTGACCAAAAAGAATGCCCGCACCATGACCGAAAAGATGGTCGTAAAGAAATACGACCCGGTTGCGCGTAAGCACGTCGAGTACAAAGAAGGCAAAATCAAGTAAGCCCTTCCGACATACCAAGATGCAAAAGCCGCGCAACCCGAGAGGGAAGCGCGGTTTTTCTTTGCCAGCTTCTCTCGCCAGCGGACCAGAATTCCAACCCGTCCAACATGAGGAGAGAGAGATGTTCGGATGTTTCGATGATGATTTGAGAGAGCCGGAGCGGCCTGACAGCTCCTGCTCGTTGCCCAGTAGCCTGAGCGAGGCTCTGGCGGTGCGCGCGCAGGAGATTCGCAAGAGCGTGCCGTTCACCGTTCGCGTCGCCATGCCGGCCGATACCGCGGAGATCGACACGCTCTTTCGTGCCTCCTACGGTCAGCTCCTGAAACAGCATTATCCGGCTGCCATTCTCGACGCCGCGCTTCCGGCGCTGTTGCATACGGCGCCAAGGCTCTTGAATTCCGGCACGTTTTTTGTCGCCGAAACCGGCGGGGGTGAAATCATTGCTGCAGGCGGTTGGACGCAGGCCACGCCCTTTGGCGGCGTTGGTCCGCGCGAGATCGGCCACATGCGCCGGGTCGCGGTGCACCCGGATCACACTCGGCGTGGTGTGGGTTCGGTTCTGCTTGGGCATATCCTCGAAAACGCGACGCTGACCGGGGTCGAGCGGATGTGTTCGCTCTCGACGCTGACGGCGCGGGCCTTTTATGAGGCGCATGGGTTCGAGGCCTCTGGGGATGTGGATCTGGCACTGAAGCCCGGTGTCTACCTGCCCGCGATCCAGATGGCGCGCGATCTCTAAGACCCTTAAGAAGCAACAAAAAAAGGCCGCTCCGAAGAGCGGCCTTTTCGTTTTGAGTGATCCGATGATCAGTCCCGGTTGCCAAGGAATTGCAGCAGGAACATGAACAGGTTGATGAAATCGAGATAGAGGTTCAGCGCCCCCATGATCGCGGATTTCGCCAGCCATTCCCCGTCCATCGCATGGGCGTGGGAGATGTAGTCGGTTTTGATCTTTTGCGTGTCGTAGGCGGTGAGACCCGCGAAGATCAGCACGCCGATCGCAGAGATTGCGAACTCAAGGCCGGAGGACTTGAGGAAGATATTGACGATCGAAGCGAGGACCAGGCCGATCACACCCATGATGAGGAAAGAACCCCAACCGGAGATGTCCTTTTTGGTGGTGTAGCCCCACAGCGACAGGCCCGCGAAGGCCGCCGAGGTCACGAGGAAGGTCTGCGCGATGGAGGCGCCGGTGAACACGAGGAAGATCGAGCTCAAGGACAGGCCCATCAGAGCGGCGTAGACATAGAAATAGGTCTGGGTCGCGGCAGCGGAGAGGCGGGACACGATGGCGCCAAAGCCAAAGACCATGGCGAGCGGTGCGAACATGATCACCCATTTGAGCGGCGACACGTAAAGCGCGTAGCCGAGGCTCGTCAGGTATTCATTGGCGCCGATCTGATATTCGGTAGGGGTGGCGCTCACGGCGAGGTTGGACAGAGCCCAAGCGGCCAAAGCGGTCACCAGAAGACCCACGGACATCGTGCCGTAGACCTTGTTCATATGGGCGCGAAGGCCGGCGTCGATCTCAGCCGAGCGTGCGCCGACACCAGCGTTGATCGTTCTGTAGTCAGCCATTTTCTATCTGTCTCCTGTGCGTAAAAATGCGTGTTCTCCGCCGCTTGCGGAGATATCTCTCCCGATATTGGCAGTCCTGCCCCGGATTTCAAGCCATGTCAGGGCGGAAAACGCATTGTTTTCGACAGATTTCTAAGGGGGCTTTATGGGACTTGAGGGCAAAAAGTGACCGCGATACCAAGGGCATCGCGGTCGGGGGACCTCGGGAGGCAACTCTGCGACGATCCGACCGGGTCAGTCTGTCGCAGGTTTTATATGTGGCTCAGCGCATCCAGTTGCGCGGGGCATCCCAAACCGGGCGCTGAGATTCCTTGAGCGCTTGTTCGCGGGTCAGACCGATGTCCTTGAGGATCGCATCGTCAAGGCTTGCCAGTGCGCGGCGCTGTTTCGAGAGGGCGAAGATGCTGCGCAGGCGTCCGAAGACGGAACGAGAGGGGCGAGCACAGGCGGCGCCGCGCGCCCCTGCGGAAGTCGGTGCAAAAATCGACGAAGACATCGGCGTTCCTTTCTGTTTCGTTGTGGGTGCCGTTGGTGTAATCATTTTTCTTGATGCTTTATCTCTGATTATGGGAGATAAGTGAAATGAATGATTGTTTGAGATAACATCAAGGATGTTGATGTGGCTAGAAACCTCGACCTGACCGCCCTGCGCTCTTTTGTCACCGTGGCCGACACCGGCGGGGTGACCCGTGCGGCGGGCGCGCTCAACCTGACGCAATCCGCCGTCTCGATGCAGCTCAAGCGCCTCGAAGAGAGTCTGGACGCCAAGCTTTTGGACCGCAGCGCCCGCAAAATCGCCCTAACGGCAGCGGGCGAACAGCTTTTGTCCTACGCGCGGCGGATGCTGGAGTTGAACGACGAGGTCTATAGCCGTTTGACCGCGACGGAATATGAGGGCGAGATTGTGCTGGGGGTGCCGCATGACATCGTTTACCCGTCGATCCCGCTGGTGCTGCAACATTTTCATGCCGATTATCCGCGTATGCGGGTGAACCTGTTGTCGTCCTTCACCATGCAGCTCAAGGAAAAATACGCGCGCGGGGAATGCGATGTGATCCTGACCACCGAGGACGATCTGGATGCAGGTGGCGAGACGCTGGTCGAACTGCCGCTCGTGTGGATCGGTGCGCCCAATGGCGTGGCCTGGCGTCAACGCCCGCTGCGGTTGGCCTTTGAGCATCGCTGTATCTTCCGCAAGGGGGTTCAGGAGGCGCTGGACAAGGCTGGCATCCCTTGGGAAGTTTCCATCGAAAGCGACCAGACCCGCACCATCGAGGCCTCTGTCTCCGCTGATCTGGCGGTGCATGTGATGCTCGAAGACACCGCGCCGCCCTATTCGCAGCCGATCCAACACGGCGGGGCCCTGCCGGAACTTGCTTCGAAAAAGATCAACCTCTACAGCTCCGACATGATGTCCGGCGAGGCAGCGGATCGTCTGCGCGATCTGTTGCGTCAATCCTATCGCAACCACCGGGGCTCACGTTTGGCGGCGCAGTAGAGGCCGGTTGAGGGCGGAGAGGACCCGCATAGAGGGCGTTGGCCACGAGGGTGTGTTGGGCCGTGGGCCGGCGCTGAAACATCTGAACGATGCGCTATTTTCCAAATCCGAAAAGGATGAGATCGTTGTGCGAGGATTGCCTCTTGGATCGCACCACTTTTGCGCTCAGGGCTCCAGCACCACTTTCCCCGTCGCCTTCCGCGAGCGCAATAGCTCCAGCCCCTCGTCGAACCGCTCCAGCGGCAGGTGATGCGAGATATGCGGTTTGATCCGGCCCTCTGCGGCCCAGTCGAACAGCTGCTTAAGCGACGCGCGCAAGGGGGCGGGGTTAAAGCCCAGGTAGCTGCCCCAATAAAAGCCGATGGCGGTGATGTTTTTCACCAGCATGTGGTTGGGTTTCATCTTTGGCAGATCGCCGCCCGCAAAGCCGATCAACAGGATGCGACCATCGGGGTTGGTGGCGCGGAAACAGGCCTCATATAAAGGCTCGCCCACCGCTTCATAGACCACATCGGCGCCGCCAAGGGCCTTGATCTGTTCGCGAATGTCGGGCGCGCTGGCGTCGATCAGGTGATCGGCACCTGCCGCTTTGGCGATGGCGAGTTTCTCTGCGCCGCGCGCAATCGCGATGACCTCGGCGCCCATCAGCTTGCCGATCTCCACCGCCGTCAGGCCCACGCCGCCCGCAGCGCCCGTCACGACCAGACGTTCGCCCGGTTGCAGCCGCGCCTTGTAATCGAGCGCCATATGCGAGGTGCCATAGGCGATCTGAAGAGCTGCGGCTTCGGCAAAGCCCAAGCCCTCGGGGATCGGAAGGCAACGGTCGGCGGGGAAATTGCCCGCATCGGCGAGACCGCCCTGACCGGAATAAACCGCCACACGTTGCCCGAGGCGGAGCCCCGTGACATCGGCCCCCAAGGCGGTGACGTCGCCCGCCAGTTCCAGCCCCAATGTGAAAGGCGGCTCTGGCGTGTCCTGATATTTGCCCGTGCACATCAGCGTGTCCGCGAAATTGAGCGCGCTGGCGTGGATCGCGACGCGCACCTCCTGCGGTCCGGGCGGTGGCAGAACGATGTGCTCAAGGGCAGGGGCGCGATCAAACCCAGCGACGCGGCAGGCGCGGATGGTGGGAGAGGGCGGTGCGTCGGCGATGGGTGTCTTGCTCATGGTAAGGTTTTGGCGACTTGCGGGCGCTCTGTCCATGTGAAATCCCATGTGCGGCGGGTGATCGCGGCGAAATCGACGTGTCAAAGCGAGTCGTTTCGAGGCGTCGAGAGAGTCGAAAACTGTCTTTTAGTATGTGTGGTAAGGTGTATACAATTCGCAAAATGCAAAAAGTGATCAAAAAACACGCGTGGGTTTAGCGCTTATATTGATGCCAAATGGCGGTACTCACCATATTGTTACGAATTAAGGCTCTGTTTACGCGATGAAATACAATGTCTTATGGGCATTTTATCAAATCCTATCGAAAAAGACAGGTTGAGAGATCAAGCCGAGAGATAGAAATGTGCTATACACGCATAGGTTATTGCGCGCAGAACGATTACGAAGGAGCGGTCAGAATGAAACACCCCGTGGACGTCCACGTTGGCAAGCGGATCCGCCATCGCCGTTGGATGGTTGGCATGACACAACAGCAGCTTGCTGAGAAAGTCGGGATCAAATTCCAACAGATCCAGAAATACGAAACGGGGATGAACCGGGTGTCTGCGTCTCGCCTTTGGGATATCGCCGAAGCACTGGCTGTGCCGGTCGCCTTCTTCTTCGAAGGTATGGAAACGCCGATGCCGTCTCAGATTGTGGCAGATGCGAATGAGGCCAGCGTGCCCGCCGACATCCTCGCCGACAAGGAAGCCCTCGAACTCGTGCGCTCCTACTACGCGATCCCTGAAAATCAGCGTCGCCGCCTGTTTGAACTGGCGCGTGTTCTGTCCGACGTGGCCTGAGGTCAACTCGGCCGAACGCCTGGTCCAGGTTGCGCCTGACGATATACGACCCCCGCGTTTCGACGTCGGGGTCGTTTCTTTGTGGGCGCGTGCTTTTTGAGCGCTGCCGATCTTGCAGGACGATGTGGCATGAGCAGGCAGGCCCCGTTTTTGACCTGCCCTTGACCTGTCCTTGACCCGCACCTCCGGACAGGCTACCCGCGAAGGCAAAGCCTACAGGAGTTCCCATGTCCACGACCGGCCTTTCCCCGCAAGACCACGCCTCGATCATCGCCACCGCCGAGGCCGCCGCAGAGGCCGCGCGTGAGATCACGCTGCGGTACTTCCGCGGCACGGCGCTCGACACCACATCCAAACTCGACGCCGGTTTCGATCCGGTGACGGTGGCGGATCGCGGATCCGAACAGGCGATGCGGGCGGTGATCGAAAGGATGCGTCCCGAGGATGCCATCTTAGGCGAAGAATTCCCGATGAAACCCGGCACCTCCGGTCTCACCTGGGTGCTCGATCCCATCGACGGCACGCGCGGGTTCATCTCCGGCACGCCGACCTGGGGCGTGCTGATCGCGGTGCGGGACGCTGACAATGTGCTCTACGGCGTGATCGACCAGCCCTACATTGGCGAACGCTTCGTGGGCGGGCTGGGCACGGCCACTCTCACCGGGCCGCATGGCGCCCGCGATCTGGGTGTGCGTCAGGGCGTTTCTCTGGAAGATTCAGTGATCTTTTCGACCTTCCCCGAAGTGGGCAGCGAGACCGAAGGCCAAGCCTTCCAATACCTCGCCGCGCGCTGCAAACTCACCCGCTACGGCATGGATTGCTACGCCTATGCGCTTTTGGCCGCCGGTCAGATCGATCTCGTGGTCGAGGCCGGGTTGCAGAGCTACGACATCCTGGCCCCCATCGCGGTGATCGAGGCGGCGGGTGGCATCGTCACCGATTGGCAGGGCGGGCCTGTTTTGGAAGGTGGGCGTGTTTTGGCGGCGGCCAGCAAAGAGTTGCATCACGCGGCATTGGCGGTACTCTCGGGGTATTGATGCCGCCTTCGGAGGTAAGCCCATGCACCGTTGTTTCCTGATCCGCAATGCCGATGTCATCCTGACGATGGACGACGACCAACAAGAGATCAAAGGTGGCGACATTCTGGTCCGTGACGGCGTAATCGAAGCGGTCGGCAAAGGGCTTTACGACGATGACGCACAGATCATCGATGCCGAGGGCTGTCTCGTCACGCCGGGCCTCGTCAACACCCATCACCATCTCTATCAAACGCTGACCCGCGCCGTGCCCGAGGCGCAGGATGCGCTGCTGTTCGGTTGGCTCAAGACGCTTTACCCGATCTGGTCTAAATTCGGCCCCGAACATATGCGGGTCTCGGCGCTTGTAGGTCTGGCGGAGCTGGCGCTCTCGGGCTGTTCGACCACCTCGGATCACCTCTATCTCTACCCCAATGGCGCGCGGCTCGATGACACGATCGAGGCGGCGCAGGCCATCGGGATGCGGCTTCACGCGACGCGTGGGTCCATGTCCATCGGCGAAAGCGCGGGCGGTCTGCCGCCGGACAGTCTGGTCGAGCGCGAAGCGGATATTTTGAACGATTGCATCCGGGTGATCGACGCCTTCCACGACCCGAACCCCGGCGCGATGATCCGTGTGGGCGTCGCGCCCTGTTCGCCCTTTTCCGTTTCACGTGAGCTGATGCGCGACAGCGCCATTCTGGCCCGCGACAAGGGCGTGATGATGCACACCCATCTGGCCGAGAATGACGAGGACATCGCCTATTCCTTGGAAAAATTCGGCATGCGGCCAGGGCAATATGCCGAGGAGCTGGGCTGGGTAGGCCCCGATGTCTGGCACGCCCACTGTGTGAAACTCGACGTGTCGGAAGTGGAGTTGTTCGCCAAGACCGGCACCGGCGTGGCGCATTGCCCCTGTTCGAACTGTCGTCTCGGCTCTGGCGTGGCGCCGGTGCGCGGCATGCGGGATGCGGGGGTGAAAGTGGGGCTTGGCGTCGATGGTTCGGCCTCCAACGACAGCGGCAATCTGATCATCGAGGCCCGCACGGCGATGCTGTTGCAACGCGTGACATTCGGGGCCGACAAGATGAGCCCGCGCGAGATGCTCTGGATCGCCACGCGCGGCGGCGCGGAGGTGCTTGGGCGGCATGACATCGGCATTCTTGCGCCCGGCAAACGCGCGGACATCGCCGTATGGGACATGGCGGATGTCGAAGCCGCCGGAAGCTGGGACCCGGCCGCTTTGCTTTTGGCGGGGCCGATGATGGTGAAAGACCTGTTTGTCGAGGGCCGCCATGTGGTGGCCGACAGCTGGGTGACGACGATGGATGTGCCTTCGGTGGTGCGGCATCAAACGCGTTTGGCGCAGGGGCTTATGGACGGCTGAGCGCATTCCGAATTGAAGAAAACTGCAATCGAGTGGGGAAAATATGAAAACGACACTTTGGGCTATGGTGCCGATGATATTGCTGGCGGCCTGTGGCCCGGAAACCGGCGCAGGCTTTGGCGAGCTGACACCCGTCACCACGGCGGCCACCGCAGCACCTTCCGCGATGGAGGAAGAGGCGCAGATCCTCGCCATGATCAACGCAGAACGGTCGAAAAAGGGGCTCGTGGCGCTGAGCTACAATGCGCAACTGGCAAAGGCTGCGGAGCGGCATGCCAATGACATGGCGGCAAAGAACTACTTTTCCCACACCAGCAAAAATGGCGCCAAGGTCGGCGATCGCGTGCGCGCGGTGGGCTATTGCTACGGCTACCTGTCGGAAAATATCTCCGGCGGCTACCCGACCGCGCAACAGGCGGTGCAGGGTTGGATGAAATCCGACGGCCACCGCAAAAACATCCTCTCCTCGCAGGTCAATGAGATCGGCATCGGCACTGGCGCGGGCGGTATGCGTGTGGCGGTCTTTGCACGCGGCTGCTGAGGATCGTTAAAATCCGCGGGGAGTGTCACGTGACCGGGCGGGATATGCCGTGATCTCGCCCGAAAATCGTCCATTTGACGGCGCAAAACAGGGCAACCACAGGAGGCCCTTATGACAATTTTGCGCGCACTTATGATGACACTGGCGGTTGGGATCGGCGCAGGCGCGGCCCAGGCCGCCGATGTGCGCCCCTTGCCGAAAGCAACGGTTTCGGTGGCGGTGAGCAATCCGCAGACGACGACACAGGATTTGCTGACCGCGATGAATGCAGAGCGGCGCGCGAAAGGCCTGCGCAAGCTGCGGCTTGATCCGGCGCTGTCAAAGGCGGCGCAGGCCCATGTCAACGACATGATGCGGCGTCAGTATTTCGCGCATATCTCGCCCGAAGGCGCCCGCCCGATCCACCGCGCGGCGGAACAGGGTTATAAGGGATGCCTTGTGGCCGAAAACCTGTCCTACAGTTGGAAATCCGTCGATCTGGCCATGGCGGGCTGGATGAGGTCCGACGGCCACCGCGCCAATCTATTGAATCGCGACATGCGGGACGTGGGTATTGGCATCGGGCCGAACAATCTGTTTGTGGCGGTCTTTGCCAAGCCCTGTCGGTGAAAGGGACGGTGAGGTCGCAGCGGCTTAAACCGCCGCCCGTTCTCCCATGACATAGCTTGCAATCACCGCGCGGTCGTCGCCCATCATGATGGTCGGGAAGATCTCTTCCCAGATCGTATTCGCGGTGATGGCGCGTTGGGCGATGGCGGGGGTGGACGCCAGGTCGATCACCGCGAAATCCGCTTCCATGCCGGGCGCGATGGAGCCGATTTTATCTTCCATCCGCAGGGCCTCCGCCGAGCCGCGCGTGGCGAGCCACAAAAGCTGCGCGGGGTGGAGCGCGTTGTGGCGGAGCTGGCCGATCTCATAGGCGGCCGCCATAGTGCGCAGCATCGAGAACGACGAGCCGCCGCCGGTGTCGGTGGCAAGCCCCACACGTAGCCCGTCGGCCTTGCGCGCGCCCATGTCGAAAAGGCCGGAGCCGATGAAAGTGTTCGACGTCGGGCAGTGAATGAGCGAACAATCCATGGCCCGAAGATGCGCAATCTCGCGCGGTTCGAGGTGGATGGAATGGCCAAACAGCGCGCCTTCGCGCACCAGCCCGAAGTGTTCATAGGTATCGAGATAATCCCGCGCCTCGGGGTAGAGGCCTTTGACCCATTCGATCTCGTCGGTCTGCTCGGAAAGATGCGTCTGCATCAGGCACGTAGGGTGTTCGTCCCAAAGTCGCCCCAAAGCGTCCAACTGCTCCGGCGTCGAGGTCGGCGAGAACCGCGGCGTGATCGCATAGGTGGCGCGGCCTTTGCCATGCCAACGCGCGATCAGGGCCTTGCTGTCGTCATAGGCGGATTGCGGCGTGTCGCGCAGGAATTCGGGCGTGGTTTCCCAACGGTCCATACAGGTCTTGCCCGCAACGATCCGCATATTGCGGCGTTCTGCGGCCTCAAAGAGCGCATCGACCGAACCGGGATGCACCGTGCAAAAGGACGTCACCGTGGTGGTGCCATTCGCCAGCAGGAGATCGAGATAGCGCCCGGCGATGTCATCGGCATAGCCGCGATCCGCGAATTTCGCTTCCTCGGGGAAGGTGTAGGTGTTGAGCCAGTCGATCAGCCGCTTGCCCCAACTCGCGATCATCGCGGTCTGCGGGTAATGCGCGTGCGCATCGATAAATCCCGGCACGATGAGCGCGGGGCCATGATCGAAGACCTCGGCGTCGGCATGTTTCGCCCGCATGTGATCGCATCCGCCCAGAGAGACCACCTTGCCGTCCCGCACCAGAATCGCAGCGTCTGAAAGGACCTGAACGGCCTCCTCGGCGGGAATGTCGAAAGGGTCACCGTGATAGGTGACGACCTGTCCTGCAATCAGCTTGTCCATCGGGATCCTTTTTGGCAAACGCGCTCTTAAGTCTATGGGCAGATTAGGCACTGGATTGGGGAAGGTAAATCAATCTTGCCCCTGTTTCTCGCGGGAAACCTGTCTTATGGTCGCCACGAAACACGATTGGGCAAGCGATGGTCGAAGAAGAAACGCAGATCGAGGATGAGGCCGAACACGAAGATGGCTACGCGTTGAGTGCGAAAGCGCTCAGTGCCATTCTCTATGCGGTCGACACCGGCGATCGAGCCAAGCTCATTGAGCTGATGGAGCCGCTGCACGCGGCCGACATCGCCGACTTGCTCGAACAGGTGAATGCCTTTGACCGGCGTCGGCTGATTCTTCTCTATGGTGCGGAATTCGATGGCGAAATCCTCTCGGAACTCGATGAGGGCATCCGCGACGAGGTGATCCACGTCCTGCGGCCTGACGTTCTGGCCGAAGCGGTCCGGGACATGGAATCGGACGACGTGGTCGATCTGGTCGAGGATCTCGACGAAGAGGCGCAGGAGGCGATCCTTGCGACGCTCGAAGACGCGGATCGCGTCGCGGTTCAGCAGTCGCTGTCCTACCCGGAATATTCCGCCGGTCGTCTGATGCAGCGCGAAGTCGTCATGGCGCCGGAGCATTGGAGCGTCGGTCAGGCTATTGATTTTATGCGCAAATCCGAAAGCCTACCGGACGATTTCTACCACGTCGTGCTGATCGACCCGAAAATGCACGCGGTGGGGCACGTCACGCTGGGCAAAATCCTTGGCGCGCCACGGGCGCAGCCTTTGACGGAACTGTTGGAGCCGGGCTTTCGCACCTTCCGCGTCGATGAGAGCGAAACCGACGTCGCCTATGCCTTTAACCAATATCACATGATCGCCGCCCCAGTGGTGGATGCGGACGACCGTGTCGTCGGCGTCATCACCATCGACGACGCGATGAACGTGTTGGACGAAGAGCACGAAGAGGACATCATGCGCCTCGCCGGTGTGGGTGAGGGCTCTCTGGCCGACCGCGTGATGGACACGGTGAAACAGCGCATTCCGTGGCTCGCTGTGAACCTCGTGACGGCGATCCTCGCCTCCTTGGTGATCGCGCAATTCGAAGACACCATCGCGGAATTCGTGGCGCTTGCGGTGTTGATGCCGATTGTGGCCTCCATGGGCGGCAATGCGGGCACGCAGGCGCTGACGGTCGCGGTGCGCGCCATCGCGACGCGCGATTTGACCGGCGCCAACGTCTGGCGGGTCATTCGACGCGAGGTGCTTGTGGGGCTTGCCAATGGGATCGTCTTTGCCGTGATCATGGGGGTGGTCGGCATCCTCTGGTTCGGCTCTCCTGCGCTGGGCGCGGTGATTGGCGCGGCCATGGTGATCAATTTGGTGATCGCGGGGCTTGCGGGCATCGGCATCCCGGTCGTTTTGGAACGTCTGGGCGTCGACCCGGCGCTGGCCTCGGGGGCCTTTGTGACCACGGTGACGGATGTCGTTGGCTTTTTCGCCTTCTTGGGACTGGCGGGGGTGGTGCTTCTGTGACGGGTTTGAACGGTACAACCACGGCCCTAAAGACGGCATTGAGGACGCGCGCCAAAGCGGCACGCGACGCGGCGCATGCGCAGAGCGAAGCCCTAGGCGGGGCAGCGGCACGGCAAGCGACCCAGCTTTTGCTCGGATTTCTGACGCCCCATGCGGGCAAGTTGACGGCGGGCTACATGCCCTTGGGCAGTGAATTGGACCCGCGGGCGGCCATGGCACGGCTGCACAGCCGTGGCCTCGTCGCGGTGCCGGTGGTGGAGGCCAAGGCGCAGCCTTTGCGCTTTGATCGCTGGACGCCGGACATGGAGATGGTGTCGGGCGCTTTTCGGGCGCTGATCCCAGCGCAGTCTGAACCGGTGGTGCCCGAGGTGGTCATTGTGCCGCTTTTGGCCTTTAATCGGGACGGGCATCGTTTGGGCTATGGCGGCGGGTTTTACGACCGCACGCTCGCCAAGCTGCGCGCCAGTGGACCAGTTTTTGCCGTGGGCCTCGCCTATGCGGGACAAGAGGCGCATGACCTGCCGGTGGAGCCGACCGACGCGCCGCTGGACGCGATTGTGACCGAGAGAGAAGTGCTCACCTTTTGAGGGGGCAAAGAGACCAAGAAAGGCTATGGCCCTATGAAAATCCTGTTCCTCGGAGATATTGTCGGCAGCGCGGGCCGCAAGGCGGTGATCGAACGCATGCCGGCGCTTCGCAAGGAGTGGGGCCTCGATTTCGTTGTGGTCAATGGCGAGAATTGCACCAATGGCATGGGCCTGTCGGGCGATCACGCCAAGCTGCTTTTGGAGGCCGAGGTCGATTGTCTGACGCTGGGCGATCATGCCTTTGACCAGAAAGACATGATGCAGTTTTGCGAACGCGAGACCCGCATCGTGCGCCCGATCAATTTCGCCAAGGCGGCGCCGGGACGCGGTGTGCGGATTTTTGAGGACGCCCGTGGTCGGCGCATTCTCGTGGCGCAGGTGCTGGGGCAGGTCTTTATGAAACGCGCCTTTGACGATCCGTTCTCCGCCCTCGATCAGGTCTTTATGAGCCACAAATTGGGCGGTGCCATTCAGGCTGCGCTCATTGATGTGCATTGCGAGGCGACGTCGGAGAAAATGGCGATGGGGCATTTCTGCGATGGCAAGGCCTCGGTTGTCGTCGGCACCCACACCCATGTCTGCACGGGTGACGCGCAAATCCTGCCCGGCGGCACGGCTTATCTGACGGACGCGGGCATGTGTGGCGATTACAATTCGGTCATCGGTATGGACAAGGCCGAGCCGCTGCGCCGTTTTGTGACCGGCATGGCCAAAGGCCGCTATGAGCCCGCGAAAGGCGAGGCAACGCTGTCGGGGGTTTATGTCGAAACCGACGACCGCACTGGGCTTGCCACGCGGGTGAAGCAGATTCGGGTCGGTGGCCGCCTAGAGCAAAGCGCGCCGTAACCCTCAGGGCGCTAAATGCACGAATTTTATTCCACTTTTGATCAATTGGCTGAAATATCCTTTTGATCTCAGGGCATTTTGTCGCTTGTGATAACGGGCTCCGACAAGGCATATTGGTGCCAACCGGAACAAGCACGTGAGACACGATGGACCTTTTTCAGTTCAGTCCGATGACAGAGGCGGTGATCGCCCTCGTGGTCGTGGGCTTTATGTTCGTGCTCTTCATGCGAGAGGTTTTTCCGACCGAGGTCGTCGCGATCACCGGCGCCGCGCTGATGATGGTCTTGGGCATTTTGCCCTATGACGCGGCGCTTTCCGTCCTGTCGAACCCGGCGCCCTGGACCATTGCCGCGATGTTCATCGTCATGGGGGCGATGGTGCGCACTGGGGGGCTTGAGTGGTTCACGCGTCAGGCCGGGAATTACGCCGAGACACACCCGTCCGTGGCCATCGCCATGTTGCTGGTCGTGGTGGTGGTGCTATCGGCTTTCGTGGCTAATACGCCGGTTGTTGTCGTGATGATCCCCGTGTTTATCCAGCTTTCGGGGAAACTGGGTGTTTCCCCCTCCAAGCTTTTGATCCCTTTGAGTTATTCGGCCATCATGGGCGGCACGATTACGCTTTTGGGCACCTCCACAAACCTGTTGGTCGATGGTGTCGCGCGGGCGCAGGGGCTTGAGCCCTTCACGATTTTCGAAGTGTCCCTTTTGGGCCTCGCGGTGACCGCATGGGGCATGGCCTATCTGTTGCTCTTCGGGCGCCATCTTTTGCCGGAACGCGACAGTCTGGCTGCCATGCTGTCCTCCGGCCGCTCGAAAATGAAGTTCTTCACCGAAGCCGTGATCCCGCCGGACAGCAACCTGATCGGGCGCGAAGTCTCCGGCGTGCAGCTTTTCAAACGCGAGGGCGTGCGCCTGATCGACGTTATTCGCGGCGACAAATCTTATCGCCATGAGTTGGAGGGCTTCACTCTCGATGTTGGCGACCGGGTTGTGCTGCGTTCGAGGATCACGGAGCTTCTGAGCCTTCAGCGTGACAAATCCCTCAAACGCGTCGATCAGGTCTCTGCGGTGGAAACCACCACGATGGAGGTGCTGATCACGCCGGGCTGTAAAATGGTCGGGCGCGCGCTGTCGTCCATGCGGCTGCGCCGTCGCTATGGTGTCTACGTTCTGGCCGTGCACCGCCGAAATCAGAACCTTGGTCAACAAATTCAAGACCTTGTGGTCCGTGTCGGCGACACGCTTTTGCTCGAAGGTACGCCCGCCGATATTCAGCGCCTCGCCTCTGACATGGACATGGGCGATGTGTCGAAACCCACGGAACGCGCCTATCACCGCAGCCACGCGCCGATCGCGCTGATCGCGATGTTCTCCATCGTGGTGCTGGCCGCTCTGGGTGTAGCACCGATCCTCATGCTCTCGGTGATTGCCGTGGCGGTGGTGCTGACCACCCGCTGCATCGACGCGGACGAGGCGTTTTCCTTTGTCGAAGGGCGGTTGCTGGCGTTGATCTTTGCCATGCTGGCGGTAGGGGCAGCACTCGATGCCTCGGGCGCTGTCGAGCTGATCGTCGATGCCGTGGCGCCTCTGCTGCAAGGTCTGCCGGTGTTCTTCGTGGTCTGGGCGATCTTTTTGATGACCTCATTCCTGACCGAGCTTGTGTCGAACAACGCGGTCGCCGTCGTGGTGACGCCGATTGCCATCGGGCTCGCCAACACCATGGGGCTCGACCCGCGCGGGCTTGTGGTGGCCGTGATGATCGCGGCGTCCGCCTCTTTCGCGACGCCCATCGGCTATCAGACCAACACGATGGTTTACGGTCCCGGCGGCTATAAGTTCACCGATTACATGAAGGTCGGCATCCCGTTGAACCTCTCGATCGGGGTTTTGTCGGCTGCGCTGATCCCGCTTTTGTGGCCCATGTGAGGTCCATGTGAGGTCCATGTGAGGCTAACGTAGGCGATTTGAGTATTTTTCCCACGGAAAAGACTGCCTCAAAGCCATGTGGTGGCCTTGCAGGTCATGGGGGCGCTGCTTTATAGAGGCGCGTAATCTGACTTTATCGACATTTCCGGAGGCGCCACATGGCCGGCCATTCTAAATGGGCAAACATCCAGCACCGCAAAGGGCGTCAGGACGCCGTGCGCTCGAAGCTGTTTTCGAAACTCGCCAAGGAGATCACCGTGGCGGCGAAAATGGGCGACCCGGATCCTGAGAAGAACCCGCGTCTGCGTTTGGCGGTGAAAACCGCGAAAACCCAATCCGTGCCGAAAGATGTGATCGACCGCGCGATCAAAAAGGCTTTGGGCGGTGATGCGGAGAACTACGATGAGATCCGTTACGAGGGCTATGGCCCGGAAGGCATCGCTTTCATCGTCGAGACCATGACCGACAATGTGAACCGCACCGCGTCCAACGTGCGCTCGGTCTTCACCAAGGCGGGCGGCAATCTGGGCACTTCCGGTTCCGTGGCTTTCATGTTCGACCGCGTGGGCGAGATCACCTACGACGCCGAAGTGGGCGATGCGGACACGGTGATGATGGCCGCGATCGAAGCCGGCGCCGAGGATGTCGAAAGCGACGAGGAAGGTCACTGGATCTACACCGCCGATGGCGATCTGGCAGCTGTCTCCGATGCGCTGGAAGCCGAGTTGGGCGAGTCCAAGGAAAGCAAACTGATCTGGAAGCCGCAGAACCGCACCGAGGTGAACCTTGAGACCGCGCAAAAGCTGATGCGTCTGGTTGAGGCGCTGGAAGACGACGATGACGTGCAATCAGTGACGGCGAATTTCGATGTGCCGGACGATGTCGCCGCGCAACTCTGAGCCTCGCGTTTAGAACAGATAAAAGCCCCGTCTTTTCAGGCGGGGTTTTTCTGTTGCACGAGATGGGTTTTTGCGGCGCGTTTTACGGCCTCGGTGAGGTCCGTGAGCCTCGGCGCGCTCAGCCGCGAGACGTGCCAGTAAAGCGGGATGTCCCAAGGCTCAGGCGAGAGGGCCATAAGGCGCCCGCTGTCCAGATGCGGCCGCAACAGCGTCAGAGGGTTCAATCCCCAACCCAACCCCGCAAGCGCTGCATCGACAAAGCCGTGCGTCGACGGGATGCGATGGGCGGGCAGGGGGATGCGCCGCCCGGCCTGATGCGCCGCCCATGTGTCTTGCAGCCGGTCCTTTTCATCGTAGATCAGCGAGGGGGCGCGGGCGAAGGCCTCTGTCGTTAGCCCCTCCGGGAAATGCCGGGTCACGAAGTCGGGCGTCGCCACCGGCAGATAACGCAACGCGCCCAGAGGCAGGAGATCACAGCCCGAGACAGGCGTGTCGCGAGACGAAACGGCGGCCATCACCTCGCCGCGTTTGAGCCAATCGGCGGAGTGGTCCTGATCGTCGATCTGAAGCTGAAACAACATGCCGGAGACGGGCGCCATCGCGGTGCAAAACCAGGTGGCAAGGCTGTCGGCATTGACCGCAATTGGGACGGAAACTGCGGCACTTTCTCTCTGGCCAAGATCGCGGGACAACTGGCGCTCCAAAAGCCCAACCTCTTCCATATGCCGGGCAAGCCGTCGGCCCGTCTCGGTGCCCACGCAGGGCGTGCCACGGATCACCAACACACTGCCCAACCGCTCCTCCAGCGCCTTGATGCGTTGCGAAATGGCGGAGGGCGTGACGGAGAGCCGCTCCGCCGCGCCTTCGAAAGAGCCACTCTGCAAAACGGCGGCGAGGGCGGTGAGCGCGGGGTAGTCGGATGAGTTAAGCATATCTAATTTAGACATAGTAAGATTAATTTGTCTAATTCATTTAAGCCGCGTAACTCCGCCTGACAAAGGAGTTTTCATGACACAAGACATGCTGCACGCCGCCCTCACAGGGCTTCTCACCGGGCTGAGCCTCATCGTCGCCATCGGCGCGCAGAATGCCTTTGTGCTGCGCCAAGGCCTCAAGCGCGCGCATGTGCTGCCCGTCGTGCTGATCTGCGCGCTCTCGGATGCGGTGCTGATCAGTTTGGGCGTTTTCGCCTCGGCGCAAATTTCCAAGGCCTTTCCGCCTTTATTGCCACTCCTGCGCTGGGGCGGTGCGGCGTTTCTGATCTATTATGGCGCCAAGGCGGCCCTCTCTGCCTGGCGTGGTGGCGCGCATCTTGAGGCCGCGACGGGAGAGGGGCAAAGCCGCACGGCTGCCATGCTCACGGCACTGGCGCTGACCTGGCTCAACCCGCATGTCTACCTCGATACGGTGGTGCTTTTGGGGGCGATCTCCGCGCGGTTCGGTGAGGCGCGAGCGGGCTTTGCGATGGGGGCGGCCAGCGCATCTTTGCTGTTCTTCTTCGCTCTGGGATTCGGCGCGCGGTTCCTCGCGCCGATCTTTGCCCGTGACCTGTCCTGGCGCGTGCTCGACGGGGGCATCGCGCTTGTCATGTGGTCCATCGCGATCAGCTTGATCACGGGCGCTTAGAGCCGCGAAAACCGATAGGGTGCGGGATCGACACAGGTTTCGGCGGCCGTCGCCAGGTCCGCCACCAACGCCGTGCCCGCCGCCGCGATGATCCCGCTTTTGGTGCTTGGTATTCCGGGCGAGGCGCTGACCGCGATGATGCTCTCGGTGTTTTACGTGCATAACGTGGTGCCGGGACCCGCGCTGTTTCAGGACCGGTTGGATTTCATCTATGCGCTGTATATTGCGCTTTTGGTGCTGAATGTGATCGTCATCCTGTTCATGCTGGTGTCGTCCAATTGGCTGATCCGCCTGATCCGAATCCCGACGCGGTTTCTGGGCATGATGGTGCTGATCCTTAGCTTTGTGGGGGTCTACAGCCTGCGCAGTTCGGTGGTGGATTGCGCCATCGCCTCTGGGTTCGGGGTGCTTGGGCTGGCGCTCAAACGGCTGAACCTGCCCTCCGTGCCGATCATTTTGGGTATGGTTCTGGGCGGGATGGAGGTCAAACTGCGCGCCGCCATGGCCCGTGTCGACAGCCCGCTGGATGTCGTCAACCGTCCGATTGCGGCGATGCTGGCGCTGGCGATCCTTGGGGTTCTGGTCTCGCATGTTGTGTCTGAGATCCGCGCGAAACGGGCCTGAGGCGTTAGGTGCGGGCCTTTTTGCGGGCCTCGCGCCAGGTGATAAAGGACACCGCGCCGATGATCATCGCTCCGCCCAAAAGCACATAGGGATCAACGCTTTCGCCGAACAAAAGATAACCGAAGCTCACCGACCAGATCAGCTGGGTAAAGGCCACGGGTTGCAGGAGAGACTGCGGCGCACAGGCAAAGGCGCGGGTCATGGCGTAATGACCCATCGTGGCGAAAGCGGCGGTGAGGAAGAGCAAGATCAGTTCATGGAGCGTAGGCGTTTCCCAATGCAAAAGCGCGAAGGGCGCGATCACGATGGGCACCGTCACCGACATGAGAAAGACGACGACGGAGGCGGGGAGCTCTTTTACCAGCCGGTTGGCAATGAGGTAGGAGCCGGCAAAGGCCATGGCCGAGAGCATCATCGACAGATGGCCGGGGTCGATCTCGCGAAAGCCGGGGCGTAAAATCACGAGGCCGCCGAGAAAGGCCACGATGAGCGCGGTGATCCGGGGCAGGGCGATCTTTTCGCCGAACATCACCACCGCGCCGATGGTGATATAGATCGGGTTCATGAAGTTGAGCGAGGTGACTTCGCCCATCGGAATGCGCGTCATGGCGTAGAACCAGCACGTCATCGCCAGCGCATGAAACAGCGCCCGGCCAAAGGTCAGTTTCCAAAGCCGTGGCGTGAAGCGCACCTGACGCACGGCGCCGAGGGCGGGGATGAGGAAAACCAGCCCTAGAAGAAAGCGCAAAAACGCGCTTTCGAGCACCGGAAGGCCATTGCCGACATATTTCACCAGCACGTTTACCATGACGAAACACAGCGTCATAAAAAGCATCCAGAGAATGCCTTTCATCGTATTTGTGGAGGTGTCGGGTGTGCTGGGATGTGTCGTGGACATGCGCGGAGACTGGCGACAATGGCCTCCAAAGGCAATCCACGCAATGCGCACGGCGCGGCCCGCAAATCTGCACTTCTGTCCTCTCGTCGGGCCTTTTGCCGAGAAAACCGCTTTTATTGATCCGCGTCAAAGCCTGCGGTGGCCTGACCGTCCAGACTGGCCACAACAAGGGACAGGAAAGAGGAGACGCGCAATGTCCAACACCCCGCACCAACTGGCCGCCGATTTTCCCGATCTCGCTGACAAGATCAGCGATTTGAAGGCAGCTGATCCGCATTTCGCGCATTTGATGCAAGACTACGACGCGGTGAACGATCAGGTGCATCTGGCCGAAACGGATGTGAAGCCAATGGAAGATCTGGCACTGACCGAATTGCGCAAGAAACGCATGCATCTGAAGGACGAGATTTACAAGGCTCTGTCCGCGGTGGCCTGAGGTCCGATAAGGTCTTTTGAGACTGTTTGATATGCGAGAGGGCGCGTTAACCGAAAGGGGACGCGCCCTCTTGTGTTATGAGAACAAATCGTGCACAAGTCGTGTGTGAGGTTGGGTAAACTACCATATGTTGCGGCTTTCTGGGCTGCGATGGGTCTCGGGGTGACCCTTTTTCCTTTCGAGACGGCCGAGGCCGTGAGCGAAAGGGAGACGGACGAGGTGCAGGCTGTACAGACCGCAAAACGTGCCGCAAATCCTATCGAACACAGCTCTCTCAAAGGCGCGATCCTGTCCGGGCGTGACGGGGCGTTGCGCGTCGTCGATGGGGATACTTTGGCCATCGGGACAGTCAAAATCCGTCTTCACGGAATCGACGCGCCGGAAATGTCGCAAAGCTGTAGCGATATGCGCGGCGACAGCTGGTCCTGTGGCTCCTGGTCGAAGGCCGTGCTGGAGCGGCTGGCGGCGGGGGGTGTGGCCTGCGTGGAAAAAGACCGTGATCGCTATGGTCGCTCGGTGGCCGTGTGTTACGGCGCAGAGGGCGATCTGAATGCCGAAATGGTGCGCGCGGGCGCGGCCTATGCCTACGCCAAATACAGCCGCGATTATGTCGTGGACGAAGAGGCGGCGCGGACTGGCGGTCATGGCCTCTGGCGCGCCGCAAGCCAGCCGCCTTCCGAGTATCGCGCCGAGACCCGCACCGCGCTTGCGCCACAAACACCGCCGTCGGACTGCGTGATCAAGGGCAATATTTCCGGCTCCGGCAAGCTTTACCATATGCCTGGCGGGCGTTGGTACGAGGGCACGCGGATCAATGAAACCTCGGGCGAACGCTGGTTCTGCTCCGAAGACGAGGCCCGCGCCGCCGGTTGGCGCAAGGCTAAGGGATAAAGAGGTGAGGGGATAATGCATTCCCCCCTCTTGCCAGACCGATTTTTTTCCCCTAAATGAGCCGGACTCGGGTCGTTAGCTCAGTTGGTAGAGCGCTTCGTTTACACCGAAGATGTCGGGAGTTCGAGCCTCTCACGACCCACCATTTCCTTCCTTGTTTTACGTTTCCGCGTCGATGCACGTTGCATCTTAAATGTCTGTATGTGCCGTATGACGGAATAGGGAAATTCAATGCCCCGTTATGAAACGTCAGAGTCCTACGCAAACGCGTCTCCGAGCAACTTCTACAAGCTCGCCGCAAAGTGTGGCTTTACGAATTCCTGGAATGTCTATTGGTTTTACTCTGCGACAGAGGGCCTGAATTTCGGTGACTGGATCGGCCCCTATCTTTTCCACAAGATCACGGGACGCAAAGCGCGGCGTGTCAAAGGGAAGGGGTCCTTGGGTGATGTTTTTCTCAGCTGTGGCAGCGTCTTAGGGCATGTGAAGCAGGCACATAAGGCGATTGTCTGGGGGAGCGGCGCTCTGACGGAAAAGACCCGCTTTCCTGAGCCCAAGGAAATCCATGCGGTCAGAGGGCCGCTCTCGCGCGAGATTTGCATCCGTCAGGGCTATGATTGCCCCGCGATTTATGGCGATCCCGGCAGTCTGATGCCGCTCTTTTTCGACCCGGAACGACCTGAGGAGAAAGCCGATCTTGGCATTATTCCGCATCACTCAGAGGTCGAGGATGTCTGCGCGCAGTTTGCGCAGATGGATGGGGTGAATATCATTGATGTGCGGCGGCCCTTGGAGACGGTGATCTCCGACATCTTGGCTTGTCATGCCATTGTGTCGACCTCCCTGCATGGGGTGATCATCGCGGATGCCTATAAGGTGCCAGTCGCCTGGGCGACGTTTCATGGTCAGCTGCGTGGCGGTGATTTCAAGTTCAAGGATTACTTTCTCGGGATCGGGCTCACAGAGATGCCAGTCCCGGTTGATTTGAAAGTGGTTCAGGACAAGGACGCTTTGGTGAAATTGGCGCGTGAGCGAGAAAGTCCCGATCTGACCGAGGTGCAAAAGCGTTTGCTGACACAGTATCCGACGCGCTATGGCCGCGTCGATGAGGTGCTCAATGCGCTTCCTGAAGCAGCAAAAACAGGCGACCTGTGAGGGGGCCTGTTGTGTCATCTGGGGGCTGGCACATCTCCGTCCAAAGTTTTTTCTCGCCCCCGACACTTTTTCGCGATTCCCCGCTTGACGAGGGCGCGCCCCGGCCATAAAACGCCCCTCACGTTCAGGACACGGTCCTGATCGGGCAGCGGGCGGTTGTAGCTCAGTTGGTTAGAGTGCCGGCCTGTCACGCCGGAGGTCGCGGGTTCGAGCCCCGTCAACCGCGCCATCGCTGCCAGACTATAGCCCTTCGGGGCACGCCTTAAAAAAGGCACAGCCTGAAAAGGTAATGCGCGGTTGTAGCTCAGTTGGTTAGAGTACCGGCCTGTCACGCCGGGGGTCGCGGGTTCGAGCCCCGTCAACCGCGCCACTTTTCCTCAAAATATCAGTCTTGCACTCCAATGATCACCATTCCCTCACTGGAATGTTGTCTTTGCCGTCTTGTGCCTTTGCTCCAAAGCGACAGTATGGTCTGAACGGACATGCGGGGGAGCTGGGGGGAGACATGGGGACATCATATGACAGCACGCAGGCCATGCGCGTCATGGGGCTTTTGGCGCTGACCCTCGTGGCCTTCGCCGCCAATTCGCTTTTGACCCGCGCGGCGCTCACCGATCCGGCCAATGGTGCGCTGTCTTTCGCGGGCGTGCGCCTTGCCTCCGGGGCTCTGGTGCTTTTGCTCATTGGCACGTTCCGAGGCGACACGCTGTTGCCAAGACGTCAGGATGCCCCCGCCATCGCAGCCCTCTTCATCTACGCCGCCGCCTTTTCGCTCTCTTACCGTGCCATGTCCGCCGCCAGTGGCGCGCTGATCCTTTTCGCCGTGGTGCAGGTCACCATGCTGGCCGTCGCTCGTGCGCGCGGGATGCGGATCGGCGCCTTGGGCGGGGCAGGGGTCATCTTGGCCATGGCTGGGCTGATCTGGCTGCTGCTCCCCGGTCTGCAAGCACCGACCTTGGAAGCCGCACTGCTCATGGCCCTTTCCGGTGTGGCCTGGGGCGTCTACAGCCTGCTGGGCCAAGGCGCCGGAGAGCCCACCGGGCGCACCATCCGCAACTTTATCGGCACCCTGCCGCTTGTGCTTCTCATCTTCCTCCTCAGTCCGCCACAACTCACCGGTTTCGGCTGGCTCATGGCCTTGCTCTCAGGCGGCGTGGCCTCCGCACTTGGCTACATGCTCTGGTATCGCGTCCTGCCCATGATCGCGGCGCCGCTGGCCGCCAGCGCACAGCTGTCCGTGCCGCTGATCACCGCCTTGGGCGGGGTGCTCTTTCTCGGTGAGACATTGGGGCTGCGGTTCGTCCTCGCCTCCATCCTGATCCTCGGCGGCATCTACCTGACCAGCAAACGGCGCATCTAGTCGATCCGATAGGGCAGCGTCCCGCGGTCGTTCGGGTCGATGTTCAGGCGTCGCTCCAGAGGCGGGATCGAACGTTGGTGACAGTCGCGGCGTTCGCAAATCCGACAGGAAATCCCGATGGGCTCAAAGGCCGCCGGTTTCGACACGTCGAGATCGTCGGCATAGACCAGCTCCGAGGCGTGGGTGACCTCGCAGCCCAGCCCAATCGCGTAGCGACGCACCGGCGCATGAAAGGCGCCGCCGGGTTTCGAGACATCGCGGGCAATCGACAGATAGCGCACCCCGTCCGGCGTCTCCGCCAGTTGACGCAGGAAATGTCCGGGTCTTTCAAAGGCTTGGTGCACATTCCACAACGGGCAGGCGCCGCCATAGCGGGCGAATTGCAGCCGTGTCGCGGAGTGGCGTTTGGTGATCGTGCCGGCCTGATCGACGCGGACGAAATAAAACGGAATCCCCTTGGCGCCCGGGCGTTGCAGGGTCGACAGCCGGTGCGCGACCTGTTCGACAGAGGCGCCAAACCGCTCGGCCAGCATTTCAAGATCGTGCCGGGTTTCCTGCGCCGCTTCCAAAAACGCGCCATAGGGCAAAAGGGCGGCCCCCGCGAAGTAATTGGCAAGGCCGATGCGCGCGATTTGGCGGGATTCCTCGCTTTGGAGACGCGCCAAATCAAGCGTCGCGTCGAGCAATTTGCCCTGCGTGACCAAGGCCAGTTGGTGCAGGATCTGGAACCGTCGCGTGGCGGTCGAGACGCGCGAAGATATCGTCAACTCGCCGGCGCGCTCGTCATAGCGGCGCAGTTCCTTCGTGCCACTGCGCAGCGTGATGCCCTTTTGCTCGAGCGTCTCGATCGCGGCGCGGACCACGTCCCGGGCCTCGCCGTGCGGGCGGGCAAAATTCTCGGCGGCGCGGTCGATGGCATCGAGGTAGTTGTCGCAATAGTGAAAGAAATCGCGGACCTCTTCCCAGGGGCTCGCGCGCGCAGGGCTGTCTTCGCGGTCCAGCGCTTCGTCCATCGAGGCGAGGCGCTCGGTGGTCTGGCGATAGGCGCGGTGCAACTCAAGAAAGGCGCGGGCCAGTGCAGGCGCGTTCGAGGCCGCAAGCCGCAGATCGGCCAGAGGCGGCGCGCCATCGGCAAAGACCGGATCGGCCAGCGCCTCGCGCATATCTGTGACCATACGTTCCGCGTCGCCCGAGGACAGCTCGGTGACGTCAAAGCCAAATTCCTGTGCGAGCGCCAGAACCACGCCGGTTGAGACCGGGCGGTTGTTGTTCTCCATCTGGTTGAGATAGGGCAGGGAGACGCCAAGCTTTTCGGCAAAGGCACGTTGCGTGAGGCCGAGCCGTGTGCGGGTCTCGCGCAATTTTGCGCCGGCATAGAGTTTCTGCTGGGCCATTTTTCCTCACTTTTGCCCCTCAAGAGGGGGCGAGACGCCTTTTGCAAAACAAGATTTGCCACTGCAAACCCCGTCTGGCAAGAGGAGAAACGCCGCAGCACAGGTGTGCAGTGTGTGGCGATGAGGTCAGTTGTCCACGAAGCTGCGTTCGCGGTGAATGACCCAGAGTGCCGCCAGAATAGACGAGAAAGACGCACAGAGCATGATGACCAAAAGCGGCATCGCGCCGCCGTCTTCGGTCAAAACCGTGCCCGCAAAGGCCGACAGGATGGCGCCGCCACCGATGAACATCGAACCTCCCAATCCCGCCGCGGTGCCCGCCAAATGGGGGCGGACAGAGAGCGATCCGGCGATGGAATTTGGTAGCTGCATGCCGTTGCCCAGGCCCAAAAGTGTGATGAGCGCAAAGAAACTTTCGGCGGTTGCGCGGTCGATCAGAAAGAGCACGAGCGAGGCAAAGACGCCCAGCGAACAAATGCCCGCGCCAATGAGGATCATCGTGTTCATGCCAAGACGGGCGGAGAATTTCCCGGCGAGGAAATTGCCGAAGAAATAGCCCACGGCGGGGGCCGCCATGTAAAGGCCAAGGCGGTCCTCGGTCAGGTGGAAAATATTGGAGCCCAGAAAGGGCGCGCCGCCCAAAAAGGCGAAATAGGCGCCAGAGGCGGTGGCGGCGGAGATGGCGTAGCCGAGAAAGCGTTGCGAGCGCAGCAATTCGGGAAAACCACGCAGGGTGTCGCGTACCGATCTACCGGATTTGGGCGCGGTTTCGCCCGAGTCGAAGATGACAATCACCAGCAAAACAAGGCCAACGGCGAACAAAAGCCAAAAACTGCTCTGCCAGCCGAAGAGCTTGGTCAGATAGCCGCCCACGGTCGGCGCGACCATCGGCACAAGCGACATGCCCATCGTGACATAGGCGATCATCTGCGCGGCCTCTTCGCCGGGCACGATGTCGCGCACGATGGCGCGGGACAAGACCATGCCTGTGACGATCCCGGCCTGAACCGCCCGCATCAACAGAAAGATCTGCGCTGATGGGGCATAGATCGCACCGAGGGTTGCGGCGAGAAAAATTACGATGCCGCCAATCAGAACCGGGCGGCGTCCAAGGCGATCGGAGAGCGGCCCGACCACCAATTGCAACGCAGCATTCACGGCGAGAAAGATCGCGATGGAGAGCTGCATCACACTATACTCCGTGCCGAAATACTCGGTCATTTCCGGCAGTGCAGGCAGGAAGACGTTCATGGTCATGGCGGGGATACCGGCCATTAGGACGAGCGTGAAAATATGCGGCGGCGTGCGCCTGTCGAGAAAGCGTGAGATCGGTTTTTGAGCCATTGCGTCACCATAGGTGGGTCTGTTTTTCTGTCTACGGAGATTCTGGCGCAGCGCGGATTGGTTTTTGCACAGGTTGCGAGAGATGCTGCGCACAGGCATGGGACTGCGCTGCGCGACAAGGGTGTTTCGAGGAGCTAAAATTTGCATTTTTGCGATTTTCAGTCGCTATGCTTTGCATCTTTTGCAAATCTGCCAGACTCCGCTATGAAATATTATTGCTTCCGCCTATGGTGCGGATGAAATGACGAGGAGGCCTACCCGTGAAAGACATCATCAAAGAACTTCACGATCGCCGCGATGACGCCCGCCTGGGAGGGGGGCAGCGTCGCATCGACAGCCAGCACGCCAAGGGCAAGCTGACCGCGCGCGAACGCATCGAATTGCTGCTCGACGAAGACAGCTTCGAAGAGTTCGACATGTTCAAAACCCACCGCTGCACCGATTTCGGCATGGAAGCCAGCAAGCCCTATGGCGACGGTGTGATCACCGGCTGGGGCACGATCAACGGGCGGATGGTCTATGTCTTTTCGCAGGATTTCACGGTCTTCGGCGGGTCTTTGTCGGAAACCCACGCCGAGAAAATCGTCAAGATCATGGATATGGCGGTGCAAAACGGCGCGCCGGTCATCGGTCTCAACGACTCGGGTGGTGCACGGATTCAGGAAGGCGTCGCCTCGCTCGCGGGCTATGCCGAAGTGTTCCAGCGCAACATCATGGCCTCCGGCGTCGTGCCGCAAATCTCCGTCATCATGGGGCCGTGCGCCGGTGGGGCGGTCTATTCGCCCGCGATGACCGACTTTATCTTCATGGTGAAAGACACGTCTTATATGTTCGTGACCGGCCCCGACGTGGTGAAAACCGTGACGAATGAGGTGGTGACCGCCGAGGAACTGGGCGGGGCCTCCACCCACACCAAGAAATCCTCCGTCGCCGACGGCGCGTTTGAGAATGACGTCGAAGCGCTCTCCGAAGTGCGTCGCCTCGTCGATTTCCTGCCGCTCAACAACCGCGAAAAAGCGCCGGTGCGCCCGTTCTTTGATGAGCCAAACCGGATCGAAGCCTCGCTCGACACGATCATCCCGGACAACGCGAACACGCCCTATGACATGAAAGAAGTGATCCACAAGATCGCGGACGAGGGCGATTTCTACGAGATTCAGGAAAACCACGCCAAGAACATCATCACCGGTTTCATCCGCCTCGAAGGCCAGACGGTCGGCGTGGTGGCGAACCAGCCGATGGTGCTGGCGGGCTGTCTCGACATCGACAGTTCGAAAAAAGCCGCCCGTTTTGTGCGCTTCTGTGATGCTTTCGAAATTCCGGTGCTGACGCTGGTCGATGTGCCGGGCTTTTTGCCGGGTACGTCTCAGGAATATGGCGGCGTGATCAAACACGGTGCGAAACTCCTGTTTGCTTACGGCGAAGCCACTGTGCCGAAAGTGACCGTGATCACCCGTAAGGCCTACGGCGGGGCCTATGACGTGATGGCATCGAAACACCTGCGCGGCGATTTCAACTACGCCTGGCCGACCGCCGAGATCGCGGTGATGGGCGCCAAGGGGGCGACCGAAATCATCCACCGTGCCGACCTTGGCGATGCCGACAAAATCGCGGCCCACACGCAAAACTACGAAGACCGGTTCGCGAACCCCTTTGTGGCGGCGGAACGCGGGTTCATCGACGAGGTGATCCAACCGCGCTCGACCCGCAAACGTGTGGCCCGGGCCTTCGCGAGCTTGCGCAATAAAAAGCTCGAGAACCCGTGGAAGAAACACGACAATATTCCGCTCTGAGGCGGAATGCTATGAGCCGTTCTCGCTGGCATATGTCCGAGGTGGACGGCGCGCTCATCGTGGCGCGCCGGAGCCCCGCGCATTTCGATGTCGCGGCCACGACCGTGATCGAAGGCGGGGCGGATCTGCGTAAATCCCGCGTGGCGCATCAGGTGCGTCAGGACATGTGGCGGGCGCTGCAATCCCTGCGCGGGCTGGCGCCCGTGGTGCGGGTGGCGGTGCAAGGCGCAGATTTGGAGATCACCGCAGGCGGCATGATCGCGGGGCGGTTCCCGAAACAAGACAGCGAAGCCCGCATTCAGGCGGTGCTGGATAATCCCGACAACCGCGCCCGTTGGGTCCGGTTCGCTCAAAGAAATACCGTGAGAGACACGAAGACAGAGGAGGCCATGACATGATTGCAAAACGGATCACATCTGCGGCTTTGGCCTCTGTCGTGGGCTTTGCCGCCTTGGCGGAATTGACGCCTGTCGAGGCCGAAGGTTTGACCGTGCCCTCCGGCCAGCCTGTGACATTCTATGACACGGTGATGGATCAGCCCGCCATGGGGCTGACCGCGCGGTTTCGGTTTTTGGCGCCTGAGCTTCCACGCTATTTAAAAGATCTGTCTTATGAAGAGCTTGAGGCCGATCTTTCGGCGCTATGCGTGAGCTACGCCTTGCCGCGCCTCAGCACGCCCACGCCTGCGATGATCATTATTTCGCTCTCCGAGGCGCCCGCCGAATTCGGCTCCACCGACCCGGAGGTGGCGCAGGTCTTTGAGGCCTACCGCCCGGTGGATGGCCTCTGTGAATGGGAGGCATTTTGATATGGCGCCGAAGTTCCACATGTTCTCCAATGGCCCGCGTCCCGTCGCGCCGTTTTCGCATGCGGTCGAGGACGATGGTTGGGTCATTCTCACCGGCCAGATGCCGACCGACCCGAACGCCCCCGACGCGCCTCTGCCCGAAGGCATCGAGGCGCAGACCCGGCGCGTGATGGACAATCTTCTGCTCATTCTGGGCGAATTGGGGCTTGGCGCCGCGCATATTATGCAATGTCGCTGTTTCCTGACAGAGTTCGAACGCGACTACGCCCTGTTCAACGACACCTACAAAAGCTACTTCCCTCTCGATCGGCTTCCGGCGCGCACCACAGTGGGCGTGACCGCGTTGGCCGTGGGCGCACTGGTCGAGATCGACCTGATTGCGCGCAGACCTGATGAGGGAGACAGCTGATGGCACGCGACTACATGCTCAAACACAAGGGGTTTCCGGGGCGTTTGCCCGGCTCCGATTATCAATTCGTCATTCGACGCGCCAACCCGAAAGGGGTGACGCCTCTGAAAGCGTTGGAGCGTTACAAGGACCGCAAACCGGCCGACAAACGCGCAGATGCCGGATTCATGAAAGCGCTCTGGGAGCATTTCGGTGAAGAACAATTCGAACGCGGCAATCTCGATGCCGGGCGTCTGTCCTGGCTTTTCGGGCGCGAAGTGGTGCCGGCTGACGCGGAAGATTTCGATCCGGCGTCCTATGAGGCGCTTTTGCAGATCGACCTGCGCCGCGCCATGGCCTCTTTCCCGGAAATCTTCGCCGAAGGTGAGGACGAAGAGATGCCCGATTGGGACGAAATGTGGAACGGCGACAATGATGAGGACATGAGGGACTGATGCGCGGGTTTTCGCTTGGCATACCGGCATTTGCGCGAACTGCTGCCCATATGGACGGGCAGGGCGGGCATGGCCTTGTGAGCGAGCGGATTACATCCCATCCTTTCCTCATGGCAACGACGACCAGCAACGTCGGAGCCTGTTCTGAAAACCGTTACCCTTCCCCTCTGGCGAGGTCCGTGCCCCCCCCGCGCGGCCCTCGCCACTCTTTCTTTTCAGGCCGCGTTCTGAACGGGGATGTGATTGGCGATGAGGCTGGGCATGGACTTGGGCGTGGTTTCGCCCATCCCCGCGGTGCTGGCGAAATTCTCTTTTCGATGGGGTTGACCTGGGCTAGCATTGGCTCAGTCATAACCACATCAAGAGCAGAAAAATGCGCAAATCCATTCTTATCCTTTCCCTCGTTTCCGTCTCCGCCCTTGCGGGCTGTTTGCAGACAGACGGCGAACGTGCCCTCGCAGGTGCCGCCGCTGGTGCCGTCGTCGCCGATGCGACCGACAACAACGCGCTCACTGGCGCGGCTCTCGGTGCGCTCGCAGGCACCTACTGCGACGACGCAGGCATCTGTAACTGATCATAACCGTCTGAACGGCCGTCTGACGCGGCCTTTGGATCGGAGTGTTGAGAGCTTCTCGGACGTAACTGTCCGGGGAGCTTTTTCGTGTTTGAAACTGACGATCCGGCAGCGGGCAGCCGCCCGTCGGGACTGATTTAAGAAAGGGAGAGGGCAGGACATGTTCGACAAGATCCTGATTGCGAACCGCGGCGAGATCGCTTGCCGGGTGATGAAAACCGCCAAGAAAATGGGGATCAAGACGGTCGCCATTTATTCGGATGCGGACAAACACGCGTTGCATGTGCAGATGGCGGACGAAGCGGTGCACATCGGTCCGCCGCCGGCGAACCAGTCCTATATCGTCATCGACAAGGTGATGGACGCGATCAAACAGACCGGCGCGCAGGCCGTGCATCCGGGCTATGGCTTTTTGTCCGAGAACTCGAAATTCGCCGAGGCGCTGGCTGCCGAAGGCGTCGCCTTTGTCGGCCCGCCGAAAGGCGCGATCGAAGCCATGGGCGATAAGATCACCTCGAAAAAACTCGCTCAAGAGGCGGGTGTCTCGACGGTTCCCGGCTACATGGGCCTCATTGAGGATGCCGACGAGGCGGTGAAAATCTCCAACGAGGTCGGCTACCCGGTGATGATCAAAGCCTCCGCCGGCGGCGGTGGTAAAGGCATGCGGATCGCGTGGAACGACGAAGAGGCCCGCGAAGGCTTTCAGTCGTCCAAGAACGAAGCCGCAAGCTCCTTTGGAGACGACCGGATTTTCATCGAAAAATTCGTGACCCAGCCGCGCCACATCGAAATTCAGGTGCTCTGCGACGCGCATGGCAACGGCATTTACCTCAACGAACGCGAATGTTCGATCCAGCGCCGCAACCAGAAAGTCATCGAAGAGGCGCCGTCGCCCTTCCTCGATGAGGCGACCCGCAAAGCCATGGGCGAACAGGCCGTGGCACTCGCGAAAGCCGTGGATTACACCTCTGCGGGCACGGTCGAATTCATCGTCGATGGCGACCGCAATTTCTACTTCCTCGAAATGAACACCCGCCTTCAGGTGGAACACCCGGTGACCGAGCTGATCACCGGCGTGGACCTTGTGGAACAGATGATCCGCGTCGCCAATGGCGAACCGCTTTCGATCACCCAGGACGATGTGAAAATCAACGGCTGGGCGATGGAAAGCCGCCTCTACGCCGAGGACCCCTATCGCAACTTCCTGCCCTCCATCGGGCGTTTGACCAAATACCGTCCGCCGGAAGAAATCGTCACGAAAACCAATGTCGTGCGCAATGACACCGGCGTCTATGAGGGCGGCGAAATCTCGATGTATTACGACCCGATGATCGCCAAACTCTGCACCTGGGGCCCGGATCGTGCGACGGCCATCGAAAACATGCGCAACGCGCTGGACGCGTTCGAGGTCGAGGGCATCGGCCACAACCTACCGTTCCTTTCCGCCGTTTACGATCACCCGAAATTCGTCTCCGGCGACATGACCACGGCCTTCATCGCCGAGGAATATCCCGAAGGTTTCGAAGGCGCGGAGCTGCCCTATGAGGACCTCGAGCGCATCGCCGCCGCCGCCGCCGCCATGTACCGTGTCGCGGAAATCCGTCGCACGCGCATCTCGGGCCGGATGGACAACCACGAGCGCACCGTGGGCACCGATTGGGTGGTTCAGATCGGCGATCACGATTTCCCGCTGACCATCGAGGCCGACAAAAACGGCTCCACCGTGTTGATCAACGACAAGAAACATCGTTGCGAAAGCACTTGGGTGCCGGGCGACACTTTGGCGCTGATCGATATGGATCACGGCACTTTGACGCTGAAAGTCGGCAAAATCCCCGGCGGGTTCCGCATCCGCAACCGGGGCGCCGATCTCAAGGTCTACGTCCGTAGCCCGCGTGCCGCAGAACTGTCGAAATTCATGATCGAGAAACTGCCGCCGGACACCTCGAAACTTTTGCTCTGCCCGATGCCGGGTCTGATCGTAAAGGTCAATGTCGAAGTGGGCGACGAGATTCAAGAAGGTCAGGCGCTTTGCACCGTCGAAGCGATGAAAATGGAAAACATCCTGCGCGCAGAGCGCAAAGGCGTGGTCTCCAAAATCAACGCTGGCCCCGGTGACAGCCTGGCCGTCGACGAAGTGATCATGGAGTTCGAATAACCCATGACGGCCGGGCGGGCATATGTGAGGGGGAGAGACGCGGAGGCTGGACAAATGTTCTCATTTTGTTCTAGTTTGGGCGTATCTTCCCATTCCCGTCTGCCCCTTTGTCTGCCCGGTCATGTCCCAGCTTTCGCACCTGCGCGTTTCGACGCTTTTCTTCGATATGAACAGCTACTACGCCTCCGTGGCGCAGGCCGAAGAGCCTGCGCTGATGGGGCGTCCCGTGGGTGTTTTGACGACGGATGCGCCGAACGCCGCCTGTATCGCGGCGAGTGCCGAGGCGAAAAGGCGCGGTGTGCGCATGGGCACGCGCCAAGACGAGGCCCGCAGGCTCTGTCCGGGGATCGTCTTTCGTCCGGTGAAACACGACGTCTGCGTCGACTATCACCATGCGATTTTGCAGGCGGTCGAAACGGTTATTCCCGTGCATCGGGTCTGGTCGATCGACGAATGTTCCTGCCTGTTGATGGGCTCGGAACAGGAGCTGCCGCGCGCGTTAGAGATCGGGCGGGCGCTTCAACAGGCGGTGTTGGCGATCAATCCGGCGCTGCGCTGTTCGGTGGGGCTGGCGCCCACGCGGCTTTTGGCAAAAATCGCTGCCGAGCTGGAAAAACCCATGGGGCTCAATTGGTTGGTGCCCGAGGTTTTGCCGGATCGGATCGCGCATCTGGCGCTGGACGACCTGCCGGGTGTGTCCTGGCGGATGAAAGCGCGGCTGGAGGCGGCGGGCATCCACGACGTGACGACGCTCTATGGCATCGCGCCGAAACGCGCCCGCGCGCTTTGGGGCAATGTCACGGGCGAACGGTTTATTCGCGAGTTGCGCGGCGAGACGGTGGTCTGGCCGGAAACCAAACGCGGCATGATCGGGCACGGGCAGGTTTTGACGGGACCGAATGCCACGCCAGAGGGCGCGCGTCTGGTCACACGGCGTCTGTTGGTCAAAGCCGCCGCGCGCCTGCGTCGCGAGGGCTATTTCGCCCGCAGCCTGTCGATCAGCGTCAAGAATGGCGAGAAGATCGAGGGCCGGCGTCGGCATTATCGCGACAGCACGCTTCGCGCGACTCAGGACACGTTTTTTCTTTTGGAGGTCTTGGCCGGGCTCTGGGCCGATCTGCCCCCGACGCCGCGCCCGAAGGCCGTCTCTGTGACGCTGGGCGGGCTGATCAAGGAGGCGCGCGTGATGGACGATCTCTTTGCGCCACAGGCAGACCGCGCGCCGCTTTGTCTGGCCATCGACCGGCTCAACCAGCGCTTTGGTCAGGATACGGTGCGCTACGGCCTCTTGCCGCCGCATCACGTTGCCTACACCGGCGCCAAAATCGCCTTTGGCCGCATTCCCCTGCGCGAGGATTTCGCGGAGTAAGTTACCGCCCGCTTTCCAGCTCTTGCTGTCTGAGCGGTGTTTTGTCGATGGCGCGGGTGATCTCGCGGACGTTCCAAGGTGCGGGTTTGCGGAGCATGACACGGCCGTCCTTGTCCACAATCACCAGCGCAAAGCCACGCGGGCGCAGTGCCGTGCGGATCGGCGAGCGGGCGTCCGGGTCGGTGTCGGTCAGAACCACCACGTCGCGTTCCCAAAGTGCGTCAGGGCGGTTTTCCAGCAAAGCGATCTGGTCGCTGAAAGAGGGGTCCAGCGGGCTGTCGGCAAAGATTACCAGCACACGCGCGGCCCATTTGAAATCGGAAAGCTCGGTGTCGCCCGCCTCTTGGATCAGAGGGGCCGGCGCTTCGGCGACGGTCTCCGGTTCGGGCGGGGTGTCCTGTGCAAAGGCTACAGTCGGCGCCAAGGGTGACGTGAGAAAAAGCGCAATAAGTGCTGTGACATAGAGATGTTTCATCGGTCCTCCCGCGGGTCTCCTTTATATAGGACGATGAGAGGGCCAAACCAAGGTTGAACGTAGCACTTCAAGGTGTTGCGCAAAGAATATGGAGAGGAGCCGGATATGACGGACAGGAAAAAGTGGGAAGAACTTGCCACGAAGGAACTCAGGGGCAAGCCGCTTGAGAGCCTTGAGTGGGACACGCTTGAAGGCATCAAGGTCAAGCCGCTCTATGCCGAGGACGATCTTGCGGGCATGGACCATCTCGGCAACACGCCGGGGATTGAGCCCTTTACGCGCGGTGTGAAGGCGACGATGTATGCGGGCCGTCCCTGGACCATCCGCCAATACGCGGGCTTCTCGACTGCCGAGGAATCGAACGCCTTTTACCGCAAGGCGCTGGCCGCCGGTCAGCAAGGTGTCTCGGTCGCTTTCGATCTGGCAACGCACCGCGGCTACGATTCCGATCACCCGCGCGTGGTGGGCGATGTCGGCAAGGCCGGTGTGGCGATTGACTCCGTTGAAGACATGAAAATCCTCTTCGACGGCATTCCTTTGGACAAGGTCTCCGTCTCGATGACGATGAACGGCGCAGTCATTCCGATCCTCGCAAGTTTCATCGTGACGGGCGAAGAGCAGGGCCATGACCGCGCGCTTCTGGCCGGGACCATTCAGAACGACATTCTGAAAGAGTTCATGGTGCGCAACACCTATATCTACCCGCCGGAACCCTCGATGAAGATCATCGCGGACATCATCGAATTCACCGCCAACGAGATGCCGAAATTCAACTCGATCTCGATCTCCGGCTACCACATGCAGGAAGCGGGTGCGAACCTCGTGCAGGAGCTCGCCTTCACGCTGGCCGATGGGCGCGAATATGTGCGCACCGCGATCAACGCGGGGATGGATGTCGATAAATTCGCGGGCCGCCTGTCGTTCTTCTTCGCGATTGGCATGAACTTCTTTATGGAGGCCGCGAAGCTGCGCGCCGCGCGCTATCTCTGGACCCGCGTGATGGACGAGTTCGAACCGAAGCTCGAAAAGTCCAAGATGCTCCGCACCCACTGCCAGACCTCGGGCGTGAGCTTGCAGGAACAAGACCCCTATAACAACGTCATCCGCACCGCCTATGAGGCGATGTCGGCGGCTCTGGGCGGCACGCAGTCCTTGCACACCAACGCGCTCGACGAGGCCATCGCGCTTCCGACCGAGTTCTCCGCGCGCATCGCCCGGAACACGCAGCTGATCCTTCAGGAAGAAACCGGGATCACCAATGTGGTCGATCCGCTGGCGGGGTCTTACTACGTTGAAAGCCTCACCAAGGAACTGGCCGACAAGGCCTGGGCCCTGATGGAGGAAATCGAAGAGATGGGCGGCATGACCAAGGCCGTCAACTCCGGCATGCCGAAGCTGCGGATCGAAGAGACCGCCGCGAAACGTCAGGCCAATATCGACCGGGGCGAAGAGGTCATCGTCGGCGTCAACAAATACCGCAAGGACAAGGAAGACCCGATCGACATTCTCGACGTGGACAACGTGGCCGTGCGCAACAGCCAGATCGCCCGCCTCGACAAGATCAAAGCCACCCGCGATGCCACCAAGGTCGAGGAAACCCTCGGCGCCTTGGAAGCGGCGGCGAAATCCGGCGAGGGCAACCTCCTGTCGCTGGCGGTCGAGGCCGCCCGTGCGCGTGCAACCGTAGGGGAGATTTCGATGGCCATGGAAAAAGCATTCGGACGTCACCGCGCCGAGGTGAAAACGCTGGCGGGGGTCTACGGCGCCGCTTACGAGGGCGACGAGGGCTTTGCCCAGATCCAGAAAGACGTCGAAACCTTTGCCGAGAAAGCCGGGCGTCGCCCGCGCATGCTCGTCGTCAAGATGGGGCAAGACGGCCACGACCGAGGCGCGAAAGTCATCGCCACCGCCTTTGCCGACATCGGTTTTGACGTGGACGTAGGTCCGCTGTTCCAGACGCCGGAAGAGGCCGCGCAAGACGCCATCGACAACGATGTGCATATCGTCGGCATCTCGTCGCAGGCGGCGGGGCACAAGACGCTCGCGCCGAAGCTGATCGAAGCGCTGAAAGAGCAGGGCGCCGAGGACATCATCGTGATCTGTGGCGGGGTGATCCCGCAGCAGGATTACGAATTCCTCTACAACGCGGGCGTCAAAGCGATCTTTGGGCCAGGGACGAATATCCCGGCGGCGGCGCGTCAGATCCTCGATCTGATCTCGACAGACTGATCTGAGATTTTGATCTGCAATGAAGAAGGGCCGGGGGATTGCCCCTCCGGCCCTTTTGCTTTGTCTGTGAGGCGTTTACTGCGCCGGTTCCTGAACCTCAGGCGCGGTCACTTCAGCCTCTTGCAACGCGGCTTTTTCGTCCTCAGCGGGTGCGAGTTTCAGCACCACAAAGCCGATGATCGCGGAGATCACGGAGCCGGACAGAACGCCGATACGCACTTCGTTCATGTGGAAGGCATCGTCAAAAGACAGCCCGCCGATGAAGAGCGACATTGTGAACCCGATGCCCGCGAGAGCTGCGACGCCGTAGATGTGGAACCAGGTTGCACCAAAGGGTTTCTGTGCGATGCCCATCTTGACCAAAAGCCAGGTCATGCCGAACACGCCGACCTGCTTGCCGACGATGAGGCCCAAGGCGATGCCCAGAGGCAGCGGCGAGAACACGTCTGCAAGGGTGACGCCCGTGAGCACCACGCCCGCGTTGGCGAAGGCAAAGATCGGCACGATCAGAAAGAACACATAGGGCGACAGCGCATGTTCGAGTGAATGCAGCGGAGACTTGCCCCATTTGTCTTTGATCGGGATGAAGAAGGCGGTGATCACACCCGCGAGCGTCGCGTGGACACCGGATTTCAACACCAGAACCCAAAGCACCGTGCCCAAAAGGATGATCGGTGCGATGCGGTGAATGCCCGCACGGTTGAGGTAGAACATGATCGCCAGCGGAATGACCGACAGGAACAGGTAGTCCAGATGCAGATCAGCGGTGTAGAAAAACGCGATGATCAGGATCGCACCCAAGTCATCGAGGATCGCCAGCGTCAGCAAGAAAACTTTGAGCGAAGAGGGCACGCGGTCGCCCACAAGCGCCAGAATACCCAGCGCAAAGGCGATGTCGGTCGCCGCCGGAATGGCCCAGCCGCCATGCGTTTCAGGCGAGGAAATATTAAGCGCGAAATAGACCAGAGCGGGGACAAGCATGCCGCCGACGGCCGCCATGCCCGGCAGAACCACGTCACGCGGGTTCTTGAGCTTGCCTTCCATCAGCTCATGTTTGAGCTCAAGCCCCACGAGGAGGAAGAACACGGCCATCAATCCATCATTGATCCACAAGATCAAAGGCTTGGAGAGGCCGTTTTCGCCGAGCTGAACGGTGAAATACGATGACAGGGCGCCATCGTAATAGGGATAAAGCGAGGAATTGGCCACGAACATGGCAGCAACGGCGGCCACCATGAGCACGATACCGCCTGAAATCTCACTGTCGAAGAACTGTTCCAATTTGCGCAGGAGCATTGTCTTTTTCTGGTCTTTCCTGAAAGTTGATTTAAAGGTGCGTTATATGGAAATGGGGCCTTTTTAAAAGGTTTCAATAAGGACAAGGGCAATGACCTATCAGATTGATCATTTGGTGATTTCCGCAGGCGATCTGGAACAGGGGCGCGATTGGGCAGAGGCTCTTTTGGGGGTTCCCTTCGGGCCGCGTGGAGAACACAAGGATATGGCGACGGAAAACCGTCTGGTGGCGATGACACGCCCGGATGGGGAAAAGGCCTATCTCGAAGTGATCGCGCCCGATCCGAAGGCGCAACGCCCGGATTTTTCACGGTGGTTCGATTTGGACAATTTTGGCGGGACGCCGAAACTCACGAACTGGGTCGTGGCCTGTGCCGATCTGGAAGAAGCCTGGGAGCGTGCTCCAGCCGACGTCGGTCGGATCATGTCGTTTCAACGCGGTGACTATGCCTGGCGGATGATCGTGCCGGAAAGCGGCATTTTGCCCTTTGATAATTGCTTCCCGGCGCTGATCGAATGGCACTCGCACCATCCGGCACCGAAGCTGCTCGACCCGGGGTTGGCCTTTCGCAGGCTGAAGATTTCACACCCCGATGCAGAGGGGCTGCGTGCCGCTCTTGCACCTTTTGTCGAGGCGATGGAGAATGTTCGAATTGTACAAGCCCAAACGCCCGGTCTGACCGCCGAGATTGGCACACCCTCTGGGGAGATTTGGATCGCATGACTGAGAAACCCTACTTGCGCGACGCGACACCTGCCGATGCTGCCGCGCTCAAAGCCATCATGGCGCCGGTCATAGCTGGCTCGACGGCGTCTTTTTCGTCGGAAGAACGCAACGAGACTGCCTGGGCCGAGATGGTCTCCGATCGCCTGAGCCGGGGCCGCGCTTTTTATGTCGCCGAACATCAGGGCGAGGTGGTGGGCTACGCGACCTACGACCAATTCCGTCCCGGCAACAATGGTTACCGCTTTACGATGGAGCACTCGGTTTACCTCAACGACGCGGCGCAGGGCTTTGGTCTTGGGCGGACACTCATGCTGATGGTCGAACAACATGCGCGCGAGGCGGGGCATCATTCGATGATCGCGGCGATTGATGCCGATAACGCGGGGTCCATCGCCTTTCACAAGGCCTTGGGCTACGCCGAGGCCGGGCGCATCCCACAGGCCGGGTTCAAATTCGACCGCTGGCTGGATGTGTTGTTTTTGCAAAAATTCCTTTGAGAACACAGATTTGTCGCGGGACTTGTGACGCCAAAATAGGTAAACTCGCGGCATGTCGATCTGGTCCAAAATCCTCGAGGCGCTCAAGGCGCTGCGTGCGGGCGAAAGCCTGGCCTCTGTGTTCGAGCAGTTCCGCTCGGACCCGGATCGGCGCGTGGGCTTTGCCATCGCGGTGATCGCCCTGGGTGCGAAAATGGCCAAGGCGGACGGTCAGGTGACCCGCGACGAGGTCACGGCATTCCGCGAAGTGTTTCAGATCGCGCCTGAGGACGAGGCCGCCGCCGCCCGTGTGTTCAACCTTGCCCGCCAAGACGTGGCGGGGTTCGAGGATTACGCCAAGAGCGTGAAAAAGATGTATGGCACGGAATGCCGCCCGCTGATGGACATCATGGACGGGCTGTTTCACATCGCCATGGCCGATGGCGAATATCACCCCGGCGAGGACGCGTTTCTGATCCGTGTGGCAGAGATTTTCGACATCGAAGACCGCGCCTTTCGGGTGCTGCGCGCGCGCTACGTGCCCGATGCGGTGCGCGATCCCTATGACGTTCTGGGGGTTGAGCCCTCGGCCTCGCTTGCGGAGATCAAATCGGCCTATCGGGCGCTTGTCCGCGAGACCCACCCCGACCGGATGATCGCGCGCGGCGTGCCTGAAGAGGCGGTGCAACTGGCCTCTGATCGGCTCGTCGAGATCAACGCCGCCTGGGAGGAAATCTCAGCGGAGCGCGCGGCGTGATCCGCATTGCGACCTATAATGTCGAATGGTTCGACAATCTTTTCGACCGCATGGGCCGCCCGCAGGCCGATGACAAATGGTCCGCCCGGCACAATGTGACCCGCGAGATGCAGCTTGAATCCCTTGGCATCGTGTTCAACGCGATGGATGCCGACGCGATCATGGTGATCGAGGCGCCGGACACCAATCGCAAACGCGACACGCGCCGCGCGCTTGAGCAATTCGCCGATTGGGCGGGGCTGCGGGCGATGGCGGTCGAGATCGGCTATATCAACGAGACGCAGCAAGAGATTGCGCTGATGTACGACCCGCTGGTGCTGCGTGCGCGGCATGATCCGGTCGGGGCACCTGCGGACCTGGGCGATGACTTCGAGCCGCCCGCTTTCAATTCGATCTATCGGCTGGACCTGGACACGGACCGGGACCGCGAAGAGGTGCGGTTCTCAAAACCGCCCCTTGAGCTGGCGATGGAGGTGCGTGAGACCGGCTTTGCCTTTCGCATGATTGGTGTGCACGTGAAATCCAAGGCCCCGCATGGCGCGCGCAACCGCGATGACGTGATCCGCATTTCCATCGAGAACCGGCGCAAGCAATTGGCGCAATGCATCTGGCTGCGGGAACGCGTGGAGGGACATCTGAAAGCGGGCGAGCCTTTGATCGTGCTGGGTGATTTCAACGACGGGCCGGGGCTTGATGAATATGAAAAGCTGTTCGGGCGCTCGGGCGTCGAGATCGTCATGGGCCGCGAAGACCCGGATGTGCCGCCCGAAATGCGGCTGTCCGATCCCCATGCGACCGAGGCGCTCACGCGGCGCGGCAATCAGGGGCGAACCTCTGCGCGGTTCTATATCGACGAGGAAAAACGCTATCTCTCGGCGCTTTTGGACTATGTGATGGTCTCGCAGGATTTGAAACAGGGCGCGCGCTGGCGCATCTGGCATCCGTTCGACGATCCGGTCTGTTTCAACACGCCGGAATTGAAAGAGGCGTTGCTCAAGGCGTCGGATCATTTCCCGGTGACGGTCGATCTCGACCTGTCTGAGATGCGGCAGGGGTGAAAACCGGCGGGGGAGGCCTTATATGTTCCGTATGAGACAGACGATCCTGATCCCGATGCTCTTTCTTGCGGCACCTGTGCTGGCCGAGGATACGCCCTCTGATCCTGCGGAGGGATGGAACCTATTGCGCGAAGGCTCGAAACTGTTGCTCGAACATCTCTTCGAGGACATGGGGCCCGCGCTTGAGGAGCTTGAGGGCTATGTCGATGATCTCAATGCCTATGAGGCGCCGGTGATCCTGCCCAATGGCGACATCCTGATCCGGCGCAAACCGGAGGTCACGCCGGAAGAGCCGAGCATCCCCGATGAGGGCATCGATCTCTAAGGGTCAGTAACGGAGGTGACGCACGTCGGTCTTGGCGCCCAGACTATTGGCAAGCGACTGGAAGCGCGCGTTGGTGACTTCACCGAACAGGTCTTCGGCCTCGGGGCGCAAGGACAGGACCAGCTCTTTCTTTTTCGGGAAATAGGCGATTTTGGCTAAATCCGTCGGCACGTCCACGGCGAACATCGCGCCAAAGCGCATCGCCTTGCCCAGCACCTCGGCATCGCGGATTTCCTTGTCCGACAGCATCTCGATCAGATTGGCAAAGGGCGTGTTGTCACGCGAGTTTTTGTAGCGGTGCAGCAGAGCAAGGCCTAAGAAAATCCGTTCCTTATGGGTCAATCCACCCAAGTTGGCCCGCGTCGCATTGTCGAAACAGACCTCGGCGCGGTAGTCGGGATGCGCGCGCCAAGTCACGTCGTGCAACAGACAGGCGGCGCGGATCAGCCGCATCTTTTCATATTGCCGCGCCTTGAAAATCGGCTCGATGAAGGCGTGAAGCTGCTTGCCAAAGCCGGGCAGGCGGGCGTCTTTCATCTCAGAGAAGCGGCAGGCCTCGATCAGCGGATCGCGGGCGCGCACGCTTTGCGGCATTTGCTCGTAAAGCATGCCTTCGCGGATGCCATAGGAGGAGACGCAAATTTCTTTTGGATGAAAGGTCCGCACCAGTTGGCGGAGCACTTCGGAAGCAATCGGCACCAAAGACATCCGGCTCGATGAGGTGCCGGTTTTGGAGCGCAGCTCATCCATATCGCTTTTGCGAATGAATTTGATCGTGTCAGTCACAGAACGGCTCGACATCCGATATTCGTGCAGCACGTGCAGCGGGTAATTGCGCCGCTCCATATCGATCCGGGCAATCGCGCGCCAGGAGCCACCCACAAGGTAGATGCGCGGATGCGCGGTGCCCATGGTCTCGGCCAGCTCTTTCATGATCGGTGCAATGTGATCCTTGAGACCCTGACGTCCGCCTTTGAGGCCCTGAAGCTTGAGCGGCCCCAAGGGCGAGGTCACGCGTTTGCCGACTTCGCCATTGCGGACCATGGCCAGCTCCATCGAAGAACCGCCAATGTCGCAGACCAGGCCATCCGCCTCGGGCCAGCCCAAAAGCACGCCCTGCGCCGAGAGCCGCGCCTCTTCCTCGCCGTCGATGACCCACAGGCTGAGGCCGGTCTCCCGCTCTATTTCCTCCCGAAAAGCGGGACCGTCCTCAGCCTCCCGCACCGCAGCGGTCGCAACCGCCGTCAGTGGGGGAATGCCCATACCTTGTGCCAGTTTCTGAAACCGGCGGATCGCGGACATGGCGCGGACCTTGCCCTCCGGGTTGAGCCGCCCGGTTTCACGCAGGCCAGCACCCAGCCCGCACATGATTTTCTCGTTGTAGAAATAAGCCGGGCTGCGCGCCGCGCCGTCAAACACCACCAAACGCACGGAGTTCGACCCCACGTCAACCACGCCGACCCGCGACAAAGCACGGGCCTCTTCGTCGAGAAACAGGGGGCGGCCAAACACGCCCCAGTCTTGTGTCTCGGCTTCTGCGATTGCGCCTTGGTGTTCCGTCGCATCTTGCGAAAGATCGGTCATGACGGTGCCTATCTCGTTGGTCTTAAACGACAGTGCCAAATGGCTTCGACTTCGTAAATCGCATGGATTTTGGGCAAAATCCAGCGTCTTTTGGGGCGCTTACGTGTCGGCGGGAAATAGGCTCTGGGCCAGACCGCGCGAAATCGGCTTGCCGGCCCGTAGCGCTTCGCGATCGAGTGTCTCGACCATCTGGCGCACGGCACCTGCGGAACGTTCCATGCGTTTCACGAGCCAAGGGATCAGCGCCACAGGGACGGTGATTTGCCGGTCCTCGAATTGTTTGACCAGCATGGCCATGAGCAACATGTCATCGGGCGGATCGATCCGGGTCACCGTCGTGCCCTGCATCCGAGACGCCAGATCGGGCAGGCTAAACGCCCAATGATTGGGGGCGGTGCGCGCCGTGACCAAGAGCCGACCGCCTTCGGCCAAGGTCAGGTTGTGCAGGTGAAATAGTGCGTTTTCCGCCGCTTGCGGATCGGCCAGCTCCGGCATGCGGTCGGCGTCCTCGACCACCACGGAGCGCTGGGTCGCCAGAGCAGGAATATCGGCCTCGCTCAACTCGGCGACAGGGACGATCACGCCCTCATGCTCGGCGGCAAAGACATGCGCCATATGGGTCTTGCCCGACCCGGGAGACCCAATGAGGACCAGTTTGCCCGAGGGCCAAGTGGCCACGGAATCGAGGGTCGCGATGGCCATGGCATTGGAGGGCGCGACGAAAAACGTATCGCGCCCAAGCACCTCGCGGGTGGGAAGATCGAGAATAAGCTGCTCGGCCATGGTCAGACGTCTTCTGCCTCTGGGTCCTCATCGGCGCTGAGGCCACGATAAAGCCGACTGTCGTGATATTGGTGGATGCCAAAGCGCGCCACGACACCGAGGGCGGCGGCCACCGGCACGGCGATCAACATGCCGACAAAGCCGAACAAAGTGCCAAAGGCGGAGAGCGCAAAGATCAGCCACACGGGATGCAGCCCGATGGAGGAACCGACGAGATTCGGGGTCAGGATATTGCCCTCGACGAATTGGCCGATGGCGAAGATCGCGACCACGGCGGCGATCCATTGCCATTCGCCCCAGAACTGGAACAGCGCAAGGCCGATGGACAAAAGCCCGCCGACGATGGCCCCGACATAGGGAATAAAGGTCAAGGCGCCTGCCACAGCCCCCGCGACGAGGCCGAATTTGAGCCCCACAAGCATGAGACCGGCGGCGTAAAACGTGCCGAGGATAAGGCAAACGGTGCCTTGACCGCGGATGAAAGAGGCCAAAGTGCGGTCGATGTCGGAGGCGAGGCGGCGGATGACCGGCGCGTGATCGCGCGGCAAAAGCCCGTCGATCTTGGCAACCATCCGGTCCCAATCCATCAGGAGATAAAAGGTGATCACCGGCACCAGAACCAACAGCATTACGACGTTGAAGAGGCTCATCGCAGAGGCCAGCGCGGTCGAGAGCAACTCTCCGCCCTTGGATTGGATCGTCTCGCCAATCTTGACCAGGGTCTGACGCAGCTGGCTGCCTTCATCGAGGAGGGTGGGGAATTTCTCAGTCAGGAAATTCTGGAGATTGTTGATCAATTCGGGCGCGATATTGACCAGATCCGTCGTCTGATTGATCAGCGTCGGAATGACCAGAAGCGCAATGAGGACAAAAAGCACCGCCGCGACCAAGGTGATCACCACCGTGGCGGCGATGCGGCTAAAGCCCCAGCTCTCCAACTTGTCGGCGACCGGGTCGAGCATATAGGCCACGGCCATACTGAGCACAAAAGGCAGAATGACATTGCCCAAAAGCCACAACAACGCGAGGAACACCGCCGCAGCGACCCCCCAATATTTCATCTGATCGCGGACAGGTAATGCCATGACGCCCCTTTGCCTTTTCTTCCATATCGCGCGTGCTGACATGGGTTTCAAGGGGAAGAGGGCGCAACCGCAGCGCTGATTTGCCAGAGGCCGAAAACTTGCGCAGTCTTGTTTGTGCTCTGGCGATCGCTTAGACCGTTGCAAACACTGATCACTTGAGGGCTCCGCCTATGCGTCTGTCGCGCTATTTTCTTCCGGTTTTGAAAGAAACCCCGTCCGAGGCACAAATCGTGTCGCACCGTCTGATGCTGCGCGCCGGCATGATCCGCCAGCAATCTGCGGGCATCTATTCCTGGCTGCCGCTGGGCTATAAGGTGCTCAAGAACATTGAGCGGATCGTGCATGAAGAACAACAGCGCGCGGGCCACATTCCGGTCTTGATGCCGACGATGCAATCGGCGGACCTGTGGCGTGAAAGCGGTCGCTATGATGCCTATGGCGACGAGATGCTGCGGATCACGGACCGGCATGGTCGCGATATGCTGTTTGGACCGACCAACGAAGAGATGATCACCGACATCTTCCGCGGCTATGTGAAGTCCTACAAAGACCTGCCGCTGACGCTCTATCAAATCCAGTGGAAATTCCGCGACGAAATCCGTCCGCGTTTCGGCGTGATGCGGGGCCGCGAATTCTTTATGAAAGACGGCTACACCTTTGATTTGTCGATGGAAGATTCGCTTCATGCCTACAATCGTCACCTCGTGAGCTACCTGCGCACCTATGAGCGCATGGGGCTTCAGGCGATCCCGATGCGTGCGGACGGTGGCCCGATTGGCGGCGATTACACCCACGAATTCCTCGTACTGGCCGAAACCGGCGAATCCGAGGTCTTTTACGACAGCGAGATCACCGATCTGAAATTCGGCGACCGTGAGATCGACTTCGACAGCGTCGAGCAATGTCAGGCCGTGCTCGAAGAATTCACCTCGCGCTACGCCCGCACCGATGAGACCCACGACGAAGCGATCTTTGCCGAGGTTCCCGAAGAGCGCCGCCGCACCGCGCGCGGCATCGAGGTCGGTCAGATTTTCTACTTCGGCACGAAATATTCCGAATCCATGGGCGCGACCGTCCAAGGCCCGGATGGCAAACCTGTGCCCGTGCACATGGGGTCGCATGGCATTGGCGTGTCGCGTCTCTTGGGCGCCATCATTGAGGCCAGCCATGACGACAAAGGCATCATCTGGCCGGAGGGCGTGACGCCCTTCCACGTCGGCATCGTCAACCTGAAACAGGGCGACGAAGAGGCCGATGCCGCCTGTGAGGCGCTCTATAAGTCCTTCGAAACGCTGGGCCTTGAGGCGCTTTATGATGATCGCAACGAACGTGCGGGCGGCAAATTTGCCACCATGGACCTGATCGGTCTGCCGTGGCGCATCACCGTCGGGCCGCGCGGTCTCAAGAACGGCGTGGTCGAAGTGACCTGCCGCAAGACCGGCGAGAGCGAAGAGATGACGCCGGAGCTGGCGGTCGAGAAAATCGTGAAAATCTACGCGGGCGTGTAATTCACGCCATCGGCGAGTTTTCGCGAGACTTTGAAAAAACGGGGGCGGGGCATTTGTGTCTCGCCCCCGAATCCTTTTAGCCTACTTGCCATAGAATTTCCGCGTCAGACGGAAACCGCAGCAGACGGATGAGAGGCAAATATGTTGAGAGCACTCGCCCTTTCGGGCGGCCTGTTGGGGGCCGCCGTTGTGTCCCAGTTTCCTGAGTTCACCCAGCAATACACACAACGCTTAGGCGGTCAGGTCGAGGCCCTGCAAACGGTCATCGCCGATTTTGACGCCTCCGCCACTCGCGCAGAGATGACCCGCGAAGAGGCGTTGGCCTCGATGGGTGGCTCGGTGTTCCTTGAGAACCGCCGCCGCGACATGCGCAACACCATCGACCGCCACGCGCGCCTGTCGGAGGACCTGTCGGTGCTCAAAGAGGCCACGCCTCTGGAGCGTCTGACCATGCCGCAACGCGTCGCCGACACGGTTCTGGCGCGCGCCACCTATGACGACTTCCGCCCCGCTTTGCCCCTGACGCTTGAGGGCGGAATTTCCGCGCTTGTCGGCTATCTGGGCGGCTGGCTGGCGGTCAGTGGCGTGTTGGCGCTTTTGGCCTGGCCGTTCCGTCGGCGCAAATCGCAGGCCGGTCTCACGTTTTAATCCGCGTTCCTCACGCGGCTTTCATCGCAAGAGGCCGCGTATAGGGCAGGGCAGCGCTTGACCTTTCTGCGGCCAAAGGGTTTGGTCTGGCAAAGTTTTCAGGAGCCTTTTCGTGAACGCGGCCAGAACGACCAAGCCCTTTTCCCGCTTTGAGTGGAAAATCGCATTTGCCTACCTGCGCGCGCGGCGCGACGAGGGAGGCGTTTCCGTGATGACATGGATTTCGCTGATCGGCATCACGCTCGCGGTGGCGGCCCTGATCATCACGCTTGCCGTACGCACCGGATTTCGCGCCGAATTTGTCGATACGATCCTGGGTTCCAACGCCCATGTGACCGTCTATTCCTCGATCTACGTGACCGAAGAGGGCAACACCTCGCGCGCGCTCACCGATTATGACGGCTGGGCCGAAAAACTCCGCGCCGTGCCGGGCGTCACCCGCGCAGCACCTCTGGTGCGTGGTCAGGTCATGGTGTCGTCCCGTGGCACCAATGCGGGCGTCGAGGTCTATGGCATTTCGCCCGAGGACCTGATGACCATCCCGCGTGTTGCCATCGAGCCCGATCAACATTGGGGTGATGTCTCACGGTTCTCGGAAGGCATCGCGATCGGCTCCGGCGTGGCGCGCGATCTGGGTGTCACGGTGGGCGATAAGATCAAGCTGATCTCCCCCGACGGCGCCAAAACCGCCTTTGGCACAAGCCCGCGCGTCTCCTCCTTCGAGGTCGTCTATGTCTTCTCCGCCGGGCGCTATGATATTGATAAGACACGCGCTTACTTGCCTTTCGCCGAGGCGCAGAAGTTCTTTAACCGCGAGGGTGCGGCCGATGAGATCGAGGTCATGATCGAGCATCCCGAAGCGGTCGACGACATGGCGATCCCTCTGCTGCAAGCGGTCGGAGAGCACGGCATGGTCTGGACTTGGCGCGATGCTTCGGGGTCCTTCCTGCGCGCCTTGGATATCGAGGACAACGTGATGTTCGTGATCCTCTCGGTGCTGGTGCTGATCGCCGCGATGAACATCGTGTCGGGCCTCATCATGTTGGTGAAAAACAAGGGCCGCGACATCGGTATCCTGCGCACCATTGGTCTCACAGAGGGCTCCATCCTGCGCATCTTCTTCATCTGCGGGGCCATTACGGGCGTCTTGGGCACTCTTTTGGGCGTCCTCCTCGGGTCGCTGTTTGCGATCTACATCGACCAGGTGCTGAGCTTTGTGAACTGGCTCAATGGCGGTGGGGCTTGGGATCCGTCGATCCGTGGCATCTATGAACTGCCCGCGGAACTGCGTGCTGTCGACATTCTCAAAGCCGTGTCTTTGTCCTTGGGCCTCTCTTTCATCGTGACCATTTTCCCGGCCCGCCGCGCGGCCCGCATGAACCCCGTGGAGGCGCTGCGCTATGAATGATCAAACCGCGCGTGAGATGTTGTCGCTGAAAGGCGTCGCCAAGACCTACAACGCCGGCAAGCCCAACGAAGTGGATGTGCTGCGTGGCATCGATCTGACCGTCTCGCGGGGCGAGATCGTGGGCCTCATCGCGCCGTCTGGCGCCGGGAAATCCACGCTTTTGCACATCGCGGGGCTTTTGGACCTGCCCGACAGCGGATCGGTCAAAATCGCCGGCCAAGACATGACGGGCTTGGGCGACAAGCCCCGCACCGCCATGCGCCGCGCGGGCGTCGGATTTATCTATCAGTTCCACCACCTGCTGCCGGAGTTTACCGCGCTCGATAATGTCATCCTGCCCCAGCTCGCCAATGCCGTGCCGGAGGCCGAGGCCTCGGAGCGCGCGATGGGATTGCTGGAAAAAGTCGGCGTCGGCAAACGCGCCCAGCACCGGCCTTCGGCGCTTTCGGGCGGCGAGCAGCAACGCGTCGCCTTCTGTCGCGCTTTGGCCAACAGGCCGGGGCTGTTGCTGGCGGATGAACCCACCGGAAACCTCGACCCGGAGACCTCCGCTTTGGTGTTTGACGTGTTGATGGGCTTGGTGCGCGACGAGGGGCTTTCTTCGGCGCTGATCGCCACGCACAACCTTGAATTGGCGGCGAAAATGGACCGTGTGGTGCGGCTCGATGCCGGGCAGGTTGTGCCGGTCTAAAGGCTTAAAAACCGCGCGCGTTCATGGGCATAACCGATCCCGCCACTCGCATGGATTTTCTGCGCCAGCGCCAACCCGTAAAACAGGTCGAAACTTTGCCGGGCTTCGTCTTCCGGCAGAAGTGACAACAGCGGTGCGGTGATCGCCTCGGTTAGCCCGGCCTCGCTATGTTCACTCACGCCTCTAGAAAAGCGGGTGATATCCTCGATCAATGGGATGTCGCGGTGGCCCGAGAGGTCAATCGCGGTGGGGCCATCGGGGCTCAGGATCAGGTTTCCGGGCCAATAGTCGCCATGTCCCGCCGCGATGGTCAGGGTCTCGGGCGCATGGGCCAACAGGGTCCGCGTGCGCTCGACCACATCTTGTGCGGGCCCCCCCCCGGCGCAGCTGTCGAGTTTCTTTGTGAAGCGTGCCATGGGAAAGGGGCGTTGCGCGCGGGTGGTGCGCGTGGCCTCGGAGAGCCAGAGCCGCCCGGCCTCAATGACCTCCGCCATCCGCCCCTCGCGCAGATGCTCCAACCCGCTCGGACCCTCGACAAAAGAGATCACGAAGAGCCCGGCTTTCGGGGCGATATGCAGCACGTCGGGGACATGCGCCGGCCTGCCTTCGAGTGCCTCGGCGAGCTGTTTGAGCGCGCCGGTCTGGCCACTCACCGCACGGGCTTTCTGCGCGTGCCAGATCAACTTTACAATCGCTGGGCGACCGTCCCATGTGAGCCGAAACACGGCGCGTTGGTGATAGGTTTGAAAGGCCTCGATCCCGCTTGCCCGCGCGCCCAAGTGGGGCCGCTCTTCGAAGAGGTCCAAAAGCCGCCGATGCGCGGCCACCAGATCGAGCGTGTCAAAAGAGCGGGCCATGGCGGGACTATGGCGAGCGCGGGGGAGGGCGTCAATCTGCCCCGCGATCCGCCGCGTCGGATCAGTTGTTGACGATGTTGTTATAAATCCCCATCGCGGTGATGACGATGGCCGCGTCGCGGGCGATTTTATAGATCGTATCGCCGGAAATGGCGTAGCGGTCGCGGCCCGGATCGGGCAGGCCATAGCGCCCGTAATCGCGCAGAATGGTGTAGCCGTCGGGCAGGCGGTCGCCTTTGGCGAAGCCTTTGTTTTGGGCGCAATTCTTGGCTATGCCGGGGGGCAGGGAGGTGCGCTTGCCCTCACGGATTTGCTTTTCAATCCCGGGCGGAAGATCGCAGCCCGCCGGGATGTGCACCCGCACGTGACCTGCGTTGCCATTGCCATGCCCGTTGCCGTGCTTGACCTTGTTCGGATTGGCAAAGGCCGGGCTCGCCGCCAAAAGCGTGAGAGCGAAGAGGGTTGTGGTTTTCAAGCGGGTCATATGCGCCTCTGAATTTGTTTTCAGAGAGTATAACGCGGGGGCCGAGGGAAGGGTTCCCCTGAGGTCTGGGATGGGCGGAAGGGTGCCGAGGGGGTGGAAATTTGCACTAAGGTTTAGTCTGTCGCGGAGACCAGTGCCGGAAGATCGGAGTGTTTGATCCATTCATTGATGATCTGTTCCGCTGTCTCCACGAACAGTTTTACTTCGCCAATCCTTGCTTCAATGTCGTCAATGTTTATGGCTCGGGGTTTACCATGCGAATTGAGATGGGCGGAGTGGACGATGGCATTTCTAATATCAACGAGCTTGTCAATTCGGGTGCCGAGATTTGTTCTCGCCGCTTTCTTGTGGACGCGGCCAGAGAGGCCTTTGAGGTCAATTGCCGCGAAGAGATTGTCTATAGCCTTGGTGCGATTGGTGGTTTTTTCTGAAAGTGATTTCGTGATCAGCGATCTTACGCGGCGAAAAGGTCGCTTCATGACAGCGATTTCCAAGGCAACTTTTGTATTCAGGCCACCTCTTTCCAACATTTCAAGTAAAGATTTGTTCGGCTCATTTTTGCTTAGATAGCTCGCTAAAACATCGCTAAATTTAGAGGTGAAGTAGTGGTCATACGCGGCAACGGCGAGCACTGCAGCAGCTCTCGAAATGTCATCGCAATGATCTTCATTTGTCTTTGCTAGTTCCACAAGCAAAGTTGATCTTGTGATGGAGCTCTCGAAATAATTGTATGGCTTAGACATTTTCTATCCCCTTCTCGAAAGTAATACTTTCGAGAACTCCCTACACATCCAATTCCTCAACAAACCGCGCATTCTCCTGAATATACTGGAACCGCAACTCTGGCTTTTTGCCCATCAAACGCTCCACCAGATCGGCGGTTTCGCCCGGTTCGTCTTCGTCAATCGTCACCCGGATCAGCTTGCGCGTGGCCGGGTCCATCGTCGTCTCTTTCAAATCCTTGGCGTCCATTTCGCCAAGACCTTTAAACCGAGAGACGTCGATTTTGCCTTTGCCGCCAAGGCCTTTCTCCAACCACATGTCGCGCTCTGCCTCATCCAAACAGTAGACGCGCTTGGCGCCCTGCGTCAGGCGGTAGAGCGGCGGGCAGGCGAGGTAGAGGTGGCCTTGATCGATGAGGGGGCGCATCTGGGTGTAGAAGAAGGTCATCAAGAGGGACGCGATATGCGCGCCGTCGACGTCCGCGTCGGTCATGATGATCACGCGTTCGTAGCGCAAGTCATCGACGTTAAACCGCGTGCCCATGCCGACGCCAAGGGCTTCGCAGAGGTCCGAGATTTCTTGGTTCGACGTGAGCTTGTTCGACGCCGCGCCCAGCACGTTCAGGATTTTACCTTTCAAGGGCAGCAAAGCCTGCGTTTCGCGTTTGCGGGCACCTTTGGCGGAACCACCCGCAGAGTCGCCCTCGACGATGAACAGCTCGGTGTTCGAGCGGTCTTTCGAGGTACAGTCGGTGAGTTTGCCCGGAAGGCGCAGTTTCTTGGTCGCGGATTTGCGCTGGGTCTCTTTTTCCTGACGGCGGCGCATGCGTTCTTCGGCGCGGAGCACCAGAAAATCGAGGATGGATCCGGCGGATTTCGTGTCGGCGGCCAGCCAGTTGTCGAAGTGATCGCGCACCGAGTTTTCGACCAGACGCGCGGCTTCGGTGGTGGCCAGACGGTCCTTGGTCTGACCGACAAACTCAGGGTCGGAGATAAAGCAGGAGACGAGGGCACAGCCGCCGGTCAGGAGGTCATCGCGGGTGATGTCCTTGGCCTTGCGGTTGCCGACCAGCTCGCCGTAGGCCTTCACGCCCTTGAGGATCGCGGCCCAAAAGCCCGCCTCATGGGTGCCGCCCTCAGGCGTCGGCACGGTGTTACAATAGGACTGGAGGAAGCCATCGCGGGACGGCGTCCAGTTGATCGCCCATTCGACCTTGCCCGGCACGCCAAACCGGGGCCCGAATTCGACCGTGCCCGCAAAGGGGCGTTCGGAATAGGTGGAGGCGGTGCCCAGCGTCTCGGACAGATAATCCGCCAGGCCGCCGGGGAAGTGAAAGGTGGCCTCAGTGGGCGTCTCGCCATCGTCGATCTCTGACTTCCAGCGGATTTCAACGCCGGAAAAGAGATAGGCTTTGGAGCGCGCCAGCGTGAAGAGGCGTTTGGGCTTGAAACGATGCGAGCCGAAGATTTGTTCATCGGCATGGAATTTCACCGAGGTGCCGCGCCGGTTGGGAGCGGCGCCGATCTTTTCGACCGAGCCTTGCGGGATGCCACGGGAAAAGCTTTGCTCGAACAGCTCTTTGTTCTTGGCGACCTGCACGACCATCAGATCGGACAAAGCGTTCACCACCGAAGAGCCAACACCGTGCAACCCGCCGGATGTCTGGTACGCCTTGCCGGAGAACTTGCCGCCCGCGTGAAGCGTACAGAGAATGACTTCGAGCGCGGATTTGCCGGGAAACTTCGGGTGCGGGTCAATCGGGATGCCGCGCCCGTTGTCGGTGACGGTGATGGAATAATCCGCGTGCAGGATCAATTCGATCCGGTTGGCATGGCCCGCGACCGCTTCGTCCATAGAGTTGTCGAGAATCTCGGCCACGAGGTGATGCAGCGCGCGCTCGTCCGTGCCGCCGATATACATGCCGGGGCGTTTGCGCACGGGCTCAAGCCCCTCCAGCACCTCGATGGAAGATGCATCATACTCGTCAGGGCCACTGGCCAGCAGGTCGTCGGACATATTGCGCTCGATTCTCGGACTGTTCTCGTTTGGTCAAGGATTAGACCATTCGGGCGGCAAAGGCGCAAGCGATAGAGGGGGCGGCAGATAAACCTTGCCTCAGATCAAGGAAACGCAAAGGGTTTTCATGTAACAGGGAGGTGACAAGCGCAGAGTTTGCCTCGCGTTGCCCACCGATGGAGATATGCCCGCATGACGACGCCTTTGAAACCTGCCGCCAATACCCCCGCTGTTGCCGCACCCGTGGCGGACACTGCGCCTGCGCCGGTTGCGTCCTCTGAGGCGGCGGTGCATGGCGGGCCGAAAAGCTTTCCTACCGTGAACCCTGACAAGATCCGTGCAGCTTTCGAGAGTGGCAAATACCCCTATCGCAAAAAGATGACCCGCATGGAATATGAGCGCACCAAAGTGGCGCTTCAGGCGGAGCTGTTGAAAGCGCAGCTTTGGGCGCAAAAGACCGGCGACAAATTCGTTTTGCTCTTTGAGGGCCGCGATGCAGCGGGCAAGGGCGGCACGATCAAGCGCTTTATGGAGCATTTGAACCCGCGACATGCGCGTGTCGTGGCGCTCAACAAACCGACCGACGAGGAGCGCGGGCAGTGGTTCTTTCAGCGCTATGTCGAACACCTGCCGACCAGCGGCGAATTCGTGCTCTATGACCGGTCCTGGTACAACCGCGCGGGCGTCGAGCGGGTGATGGGGTTCTGTAGTCCCAACGATTATCTGGAATTCATGCGCCAGACGCCGGAATTCGAACGGATGCTGACGCGTTCGGGCATCAAACTGTATAAATACTGGTTCTCGGTGACCCAGGCCGAACAGCAACGCCGGTTCAAGGCGCGCGAAACCGATCCTCTGAAACAGTGGAAGCTGTCGCCCATCGACAAGGCCTCTCTGGACAAATGGGACGATTATACCGAGGCGAAAGAGGCGATGTTCTTTTATACGGACACGGCGGATGCGCCCTGGACGATCATCAAATCGAACGACAAGAAACGCGCCCGGATCGAATGTATGAAGCATTTCCTGATGACGCTCGACTATCCCGACAAGGACGAAGAGCTGATCGGCGAGCCCGATCCGCTGATCGTCGGTCACGCGGGCCATGTGGTGCACAGGGCCGAACATATTCTCGGCACGGCGCTCCACCCGGAGGCGCGGCGCGGCAAGAACGGCAAGGTGTGAGGCTCTCTTCGCAAGACGTTTGCGAGGTGGTGGGAAGCCCCGTCTTTGAGGCGGGGCTTTTCGGCTTTTTAGGTGCGTGAGGTGGCCGCTTTCCAGAACTCGGGGTCGTCGTAGCTGGTTGGGTCCGCGACGCCCGCAAGGTGAAAGGCCTCGCGTCGCTCGACACAGGTGCCACAGCGCCCACAGTGCTGCGCGCCGCCTTTGTAGCAGGACCAGGTGTCGGCGAAAGGCGTGCCAGCGGCGGCGCCTGCGGTGACGATATCGGCCTTGCTTTGATGCACGAACGGCGTCGAGAGGTGGACGTCGGCATAGCCGTCGAGGGCGGCCTTTTGCATCGCCTCGAAGGCCTCGGTGAAGGCGGGTCGACAGTCCGGGTAGATGAAATGATCGCCGCCATGGACAGCGGTGGCGACCGCCTCATCCCCCGCAGCGGCAGCAATCCCGAAGGCGATGGTCAACATGATGGCATTGCGATTGGGCACGACGGTGATTTTCATCGTCTCCTCGGCGTAATGCCCGTCTGGCACGTCGATGTCATCGGTGAGCGCCGAGCCGGTGAGCGCGGCCCCGATTGTGTGCATGTCGATGATCTGATGCGGGACTTTGAGGCGTTCGGCGGCAAGCGCCGCGAACTCCATTTCCTTGGCGTGGCGTTGGCCGTAATCGAAAGAGACCAGACGCGAGAGACTGCCAGAGGCGGCCAGCACATAGGCGAGCGACACGGAATCCAATCCGCCGGAGCAGATGACGAGGGTTTTCATGGGTTTTGTCCTTGTTTTGTAACCGGGTAGGCTGCGACCGGTGGTTCTGTTGTGCGTGTTTGGGCGCCTGCGCGCAAGGCGCTTAGCCGTTGGCGGCGGCGAATTTGCTCATCAAGTAGGGGCCTGAGGTCACCGTCTCGGAGGCAGGGCCCGACAGAGGTTTGACCTCCGCATGCCAGTTCGGCTGATGGAAATAGGCAATCGACATGCGCCGACGGGTGGCCCAATTGGGCGGCGTGACAACCCGGTGCAGCGTCGAGGTCCAGCGTCCTCCAGTCCAGAGCGTCATGAGATCGCCGATGTTGATCACAAAGGCGCCGTCAATCGGCGGCACACCTTTCCACTCATTTTCTGGCGTCAAAATCTCCAACCCCTCGGAGCCGGGCTCGGGCAAGAGGATCGTCAGCGAGCCATAGTCGGTGTGGGCACCGGCGCGGAGTTGTTTCTCCTCGGGGGCTTTGTCTTGTGCCGGGTAATTCAGCGCCCGCATGCCGGAGATCGGCGTGGTGATATAGGGCGCGAAATGATCGTCAGGCAGAGTCAACGCGACGGCAAAGACCTCCATGATCCGGGCGGCTAGCGCCTCCATCTCGGCGTAATATCCGCGCCAGGCCTCCTTGAAGCCGGGCAGGGCCGGGAAGGGCGTGGGGGCATAGCAAAAGGCCAAGGCGTCCGGGTCGGTCTCGCCCGGCGGGATCGCGGCGGGGCCACCGTTGAAGCTTTCCTTGAGATCGGGCGGCGTGTCTTCGCCGCGTGATTTGGCCAAGGCCTCAGTGCCCGGGCCGAGATAGCCATAGGGGCCGCCGGGAGGCGGGGCGACGGCGTGTTTTTCCTCGGGCGATTGCTCGAAAAAGGCGCGGGCCTGCGACCAAAGCGCGTCGATCACCTCTTGCGGCACACCGTGGCCGGTGACGGCGAGAAAGCCGGTTTCCCGGCAGATGCGATCCACTTCGGCACCGATGGCCGCGCGCCCCTCGGCATCGGCGGATTGGAAGTCGGAGAGATCGAGAAGCGGAAAATCGGTCATGTGGAGGGCTTTCTTTTAAGTGCAGACCGATCTGAAAAGCCCGGGCCTCGACTGTCAATCTTGTGTCCCGCACAGGGCCGTTGCAGGCCCTATATTTGTGCAGCTCTGGCCCCATGCTCTGGTCTTGTCACGGGCCCGCGCGCATGGATGAGTGAGCGCATGACGGAAGATGTGGACATCCTCTTGCGCCGGGCCGAGGGCCAGGACGCCGCCGCGATCACCGATCTGGTGGCTGCGGCCTTCGCGTCATACACGCCCCTGATCGGCAAACCGCCCGCGCCCGCGCTCTATGACTATGCGCCGCTGATCGAGACGGGGCGTGTGCGTGTGGCGGTTTTCGGCGCGCAGATCCTTGGCGTGATCTATACCTATGCGGAGGACGACGGTGGCGTCATGCTCGATGTGCTGGCGGTCTCAGAGGCGGCGCGGGGGCGGGGGATCGCCATGCGGCTCATTCTGGAGGCCGAAGCCCGTGCCCGCAGAGACGGCGCGGCGGTGATGCGGGTCTATACCAATGCGGTGATGTCGGGGCCTCAGCGGCTCTATCCCAAACTTGGCTACACCGAGACCCATCGTGGCAAAAGCGATGGCTACGACCGGATTCATTACGAGAAACGGCTTTAGCTGGCGTCCTTAAGTCTCGTCGCCGCCAAAGCCATGCATCCGCTTGGCCCATTGAAATGCGACGATCATGCCTTTGAACCGTGGCAACAAATAAAGCGACAGCAAGACCGTGCCGGTGGCAAAAATTGCAATGAGCGTCAGAGGGTCGGGGCGGAATTCGATGAAAACCCAGCCCAAAAGCGGCGCCATCAGGTGGCCGACGATCAAAATGGTCAAATAGGCCGGGCCGTCGTCCGCCCGGTGGTGATGCAAAGCCTCGCCGCAGACAGGACATTCATCGCGCACCTTGAGATAGCTTTTCAGCATTGGCCCCCCGCCACAGGCCGGACAGCGGCGTTTCCAGCCGCGCAACAAGGCCGGGCGCAGCTCGCGCAGGCCATCGCCAGCGGGATTGTCAGCGGGGCTGAACCTGGCGGCGGTCTCGTTTGGCAAATGTGTCTGTGTCTCTGTCATATGCGATGCGCCTCTTTCGTGCGGGAGATGGCGTAATACGTTTCGTCCTTTTTGTAGGGGGCGCAAATTGTCCTTGCGGCGCGATGTCGCGCAGCTGTCAGCCCTGACGGGCCTCTCCTCCTCCATTGGCACACCATGGCCAAGGATCACGGCTCTGTGAAGGGATTTCTTTGAGGGCCTGCGACGGAACCCCCGATCTGGCGCGTTTAGAGTGCATAGAAAGCGCGGGAGGAGCGGTCACAGACCGACGTCACAGACCAGTGTCACAGACCGGCCGCGCCAAACAGACCAGAAAGAGGGAATACTATGAAACGTAAAACGCTGATCTCCGCTGTCGCTCTTGTTGCGGTTCTGGGAGGCACCTTTGGCGCCTATGCTGCGGGCTATGGATCGCAGGGCTTGGGGCCGCAGGAGCGCGGCATGAGAGGCCAGATGCAACAGATGGGCGGCGGCATGTCGCCGTTCGGGCCGAATTTCGATTTTGCGACGGTGGATGCCGATGAAAACGGCAAGATCACCCAAGACGAGATCGACGCCTTCCGCGCTGCGCAATTTGCCGAGGTGGACGCCAACGGCGATGGCACAGTGGATGCGGACGAGCTGTTTGCGCATCAGGAAGCCCAACGTGTCGCCCGGATGCAGGCCCGCGCTGCCGCGATGATCGAGAACCGTGACAGCGATGGCGACGGGCTTTTGAGTGCCGAAGAGATGCAAAGCCCGCGCGCGGGCCAGATGTTCAGCCGGTTGGATCGCGATGGTGACGGGGCCGTGAGCGAAGAAGAGCTGAGCCTGATCACGCGTCAGGGCATGGGCCGGATGGAGGGCCGCCAAGGACTGCAGCAGGGTCAGAAATTTGCGCGCATGGGCGGTCATCACGGTCAATATCACGATCAGATGATGCAGGGGGCGAACCATGGGTGCATGATGATGCAAGGTCACATGCGTGGACAGATGCAAGGGCAGGGGCAAGGGATGGGCTATGGCCCGATGTCCGGCCCGCAAGCGCCCGCTCAACAAGTCCCGGCACCGGACGCTCCGGCGACGGACGGCAACTGAGCCTGAAACCGGTCGGGGGCGCGTGTGCCCCTGACCCTCACTTCAGGACATGATGGACCTGCTTGCCCGACTGAGATACGCAGACCCGGTGATGACCATGCCCTTCGACGCCCTCAATGACGTGTCTGACGAAGCTTTGCTGATTTCCTTCGGCAATGGCGACAGGGAGGCTGCCCGCGCCCTGACGATGCGTCTTACGCCAAAGGTGCTTGGCTATTCCGCGCGATTGCTCAAAGATCGCGCGGAGGCCGAAGATGTGGCCCAGGAGGCCATGCTCCGGCTCTGGAAAATCGCGCCAGACTGGCGTCAGGGCGAGGCACAGGTGAGCACATGGCTCTACCGCGTGGTGACCAATCTGTGCACCGACCGGTTGCGCAAGAAACGCGGGAAGGGGCTCGACGAGATCGCCGAGCCGGAAGACGAACGGCCCTCTCAGGACGCGGTGCTGATGCAGCGTCAGAGGGTGGATGCCTTGCAGGCGGCGCTGGACACCTTGCCGGATCGCCAACGCGAGGCGGTGGTGCTGCGCCACATCGAAGGCTTGGGCAATCCCGAGATTGCCGAAGTTCTGGACATCAGCGTCGAGGCGGTGGAAAGCCTGACCGCCCGAGGCAAACGTGCGCTGGCCAAGGCTCTGGCCTCTCAGCGCGAGATATTGGGGTTCGAAAATGACGGATCGTAACGACACACGGAACGAGTTGACGGAGATGTCACTGGACGCGCTTTTTAAAGAGGCGCGGGAAGCTGCGCCTTTGCCGTCTGGCGATCTCATGGCGCGGGTTCTGGCCGACGCCGAAGACGTGATCGCGACCCGCGAGGCCGAAGAAGCCGCCCGGATCAATGCGTTGCGCCCGAAACAGCGCCATCCGATTGTGGCGGCGATGGTCGCGGCGCTTGGCGGTTGGCGGGCGGTTGCGGGGCTGGCGACGGCGGGTGTCGCGGGGCTGGCCATCGGGCTCGGCGCGCCGATGACCGTCACCACACTTGCGACCGGCAGCTATGCGGACAGTGCCGCGAGCTATGAGACCACGAGCTATAGCGCCACGACCTATGCGACCGGCGAAAGCGGAAATGCGCTCGACGATCTGGTGCCGAGCTTTTACGATCTGGCGTCTGAGGGGTAATCCATGAGCGATAAAATGACACAACCCGGCCCGTCCGGAGATGCCGCCAAGAAAAAGGGCATCCGCTGGAGCCGCATCGTGCTTGTGGGCTCGCTGGCGTTGAACATCGCGGTGTTGGGGGTTGTCGGCGGGGCCTTGTTGCGCTGGGACGCGGGGATGGATCGGGCCAAGGCGCTTCAGGCGCGTGATTTCGGCTTTGGGCCTTTTGTGGGCGCCTTTGACACGCAGGAGCGCCGGGCTTTGGGCCGGGCGTTCAGACGGTCCGCGGGGGATCCGCAAACCGCACGCAGCCAAGTGCGCGAGATGTTCGAAACCATGGTGACGACGCTCAAGACCGAGCCCTTCGACGCGGCGGCCTTCGAGGAGCTGCTTTTGCGCCAGCAAAAGAATTTCTCGGACCGGCAGGAGATCGGTGCGCGGTTGGTGGTCGATCAGATCGAGGCGATGAGTGCCGAGGAGCGCATGGCCTATGCGGATCGGCTGGTCGAGGCGCTCAAACGCCCGCCACAACGTCCGCGCGATGGTGGGCCGGGTGGTCCGCACGGCAATGGGCGTGGAGATGGCCCGCCGCGCCAAGGTGAAGACTGAGAAAGTCTCGCCTTTTCAGTGAGGTGCGCGGCGTTTATTCTGTGGTGCGTTAGCCGACGGGGTGATCCGCAAGGAAGCCCGAACAGGTGACTTCGCTCGCATCCTCAAGGAGTGTCCATTCCGATTTGATGGCGTAGCTGACCTTGTCCGGTCCGAAGGTTGCCAGATACCAATCGGACAGGCGCTCGGCGGTTTCTGACGTGCCAAGTGACAGATGCTGTCCGGGCGACGTGCCCGGACCACGGTAATAGAACTCCGGATGCGCTTTGTGCAGCGCCGGGTCTTCTTCATAGGCGCAGATGCTGACAAAGGGCATCCCGGCCACAGTGAGCCCGCCTTGCAGTTTCCAGCAACTGAGGCTGTCATAGCCGATGTTGACTTCAGGGATGATTTTCTCCGCCTCGGCAAGCTCCGTCAAAATGGCGAGGGACTGAGGCGGCGCGTCACAGGACAATTCCTCAAGGATCATGCGCTCCAGAGGGGAGAGGGCCAAGCTGGCAGTGGGGAGACCCACCGCCAGAAGAAGAGCTGTGAAACCTGCGTGCATGAATGACCTACTGACCTTTGGGCGTTACATCGCGTGACTGGAGCATGGCAGGTTCAGGGTTTCAAGGGGGCGCGGTCTTTCACGCGGCGTGGGAGCCCAGGGTCACCTGATTGCGCCCCTCGGCCTTGGCGGCATAGAGCGCGCGGTCGGCGATCTCCAAAAGCGTGTCGATGTCATGCTGCCCCGCACCGCCCATGGCCAGGCCGATGGAGGCGGAGACCGTCACCGGTGTGCCATCGGGAGCAACGGCGGCAGGCCGGGCGCAGATCGTGGCGCGCAGACGTTCCGCCACAGCGCGGGCTTCCATCAGCGTCGTCATCGGCATACAGACCAAAAACTCCTCGCCACCGAACCGCGCCAGCAAATCCATGCTGCGCAAACTGTCACTCAAGCGTTTCGCCACATCGATCAGCACGGCGTCGCCGGTGGCATGGCCATAGGTGTCGTTGACCGTTTTGAACTTGTCGATGTCCAGAAGCATCACCGCGAAATGTTGGTGATTGTCGCGCGCGTCGCGGGCGAGTTTTGCCAGATGCGGCATGGCGTAATGACGATTGTAGAGCCCGGTCAGCTTATCGCGGGTGGCCATACGCAGCCCTTCGTCGAGCGTCATCTTCAACAGATCTGCCTCTTTCTTGCGCCGCATCTGGGTGCGCAGGCGCAGGGCCATTTCTTCCGGGTCGGCGCCGCGGGTGATCAGGTCATTGGCGCCGAGATCGAGCGCCATGAGAGCCTCGCGCCGATCCTGCGGACCATGTACGACGACGATCCCGGCACTGCGGGTCGTCTCACGCGCGCGCAGATCGGAGATCAGCCGCAACCCCTCACTCGACCCGCCTGCCTGAGCGGAAATCACGTAAAGATCGGCCACCTTGCCGTGGTAAATCGATTCCAACAGATGATCGGCCCGCTCGATGGCGATCTCGTCATGCACCATGCCCTTGAGCCCCGCACGCCAGGTCATCGCCTCCTCGGAGGTGGAGCCGATGAGGGCGATTTTGCCGGGAGTGGCGTAGTGGCTCGCGGCTTCGGAAAAGCCCAAAGCATGCGCGGTTTCATTGCGGCGGCGCAGCTCTTCGGAGGTGGCAGAGGCGCGCATGAGGGCACGCACCCGCGCGGTCAGGGTCAATTCGTCGAGCGGTTTCGACAGGAATTCATCGGCGCCGGCTTTGAGGGCTGCGATCTTGGCTTCGGGCTTTTGCGCGGGTGTGATGATCGCAACGGGAATATGCGCGGTGAGCGGATCGGCCTTGAGGGTCGCACAGGCGTCATAGCCGCTCATGTCGCCGAGATCGCCGTCAAGGATGATGAGGTTCGGCCGCGTTTCGCGCGCGAGCTTGAGGGCCTCCTGCCCGGTCGGAGCCTGTGTCACATCGTAGAAGGCCGAAGACAGTTTGACCTTCAGGATGATCCGATTGGTCGGCACATTGTCAGCGATGAGAATCCTGCCTGCCATATCTTTTGCGCGTCCTCTGTAACGGGTCTGCCGGGCTCTTTTGGCCTCGGGGGCGGAGACGCAGCCTGTGACTGCGATGTCCGTCTTGCTGAACCACTGGGTCTCTTTTGTTGCGGCCTGTTGTATTTCTGGTGTTGCCTATGGTTAAGAATGTCGGTGACAAAGGTTAAGAAACCGTTTCCAAAACCCAGGGGTTATCCACAGATGCAGCAAGAATCCGCCGAGGTGATCGGCCTGAAAGTTCTGGCCTGGCTCGCCGCAGAAGAGGAAATTTTCCCAGTTTTTCTGGGGGCTAGCGGCATTACTGCAGAGGAATTGATCGCGCGCGCCTCGGAGGTTGAGATCCTGAGCGCGGTTCTCGATTTCTTAACCATGGATGACGAATGGGTGAAGGCCTGTTGCCAGGCCACGGGCCTCGATCCGCATGAGCCGATGCGGGCGCGTCAGGCGCTTCCGGGTGGTGCGCAAATTCACTGGACCTGAGGCCTTTCGATGATGCGCAAGATAGAGGCGATCCTGTTCGACAAGGACGGCACGCTGATGGATTTCCAAAGCAGTTGGGGGCCTTGGGGCGCGGCCATGATCGAGCGTCGCTGTGGGGCCGACCGGCAAAAACAGGTGGCACTGGCCGAGGCACTTGGCATCGATCTTGCCGCAAAGCGGTTCTTGCCGCAAAGCGCCGTGATCGCGGGCACGCCCGACGAGGTTGTCACGCTGTTGCAGCCGTTTTTCCCGACCAACAGCGCGGCGGACATCACCGGCTGGCTGGAACCCGACGCGGAGAATTTTGCGCCTGTGCCTGTGCCGGGCGTCATGGAGTGCTGCGCTGAGTTGCGCGCGCAGGGGCTGGGTATGGCCATCGTCACCAATGATTTCGAAGCGGCGGCGCAGGATCATCTGGCCCAGATGGGATTGGGCGCGCTCTTTGATGTGGTGATCGGCTATGACAGTGGCTATGGCGGCAAACCTGCGCCGGGGCCCTGTCTGGGGGCTGCGGAACGGCTTGGGGTGGCGCCCGAGACCTGTGTCATGGTGGGGGACAGCCTGCACGATTTGGAGGCGGCGCAGCGTGCCGGGATGATCCCGGTTGCGGTGCTCACGGGCGTGGCGCAGGCCTCCGAGCTTGCGGATCATGCTGCGGTGGTTTTGGACAGTGTCGCCGATCTGCCAGCGTGGCTGTCCGACGGTAACATCGGGGGCTGACATTCGCAGCTTTCCGAGCCGGTTTTCGAGATAATGCGAACAATTTTAAGAGTTTATCCAAGCCGCTTGGGTGGCAATTGGTAATTTCTTAAGAGTGGCCCGATACACCTCCCGCATGTGAATGTGGGAGGCATGGCGACCATGCATGGTATGATTAACCGGGCGATCCAATGCTTTATGCGCGATACCTATGGTGCGGACACCTGGGAAAAAGTCGCGGAACAGGCGGATCTCGGGTTCGACAATTTCGAGGCGATGCTCAGCTATCCGGACCAGATCACTCTGGATGTTCTGGGCCGTGCCGCGCGGCAATTGCACAAACCTGTGGAAACCTTTCTTGAGGACCTCGGCACCTATCTTGTCTCTCATCCAAATGTTGAGGCGATCCGACGTCTCCTGCGGTTCGGTGGCGAAAACTTCACGGAATTTCTATTTTCTCTCAATGAATTGGAAGGGCGCGCACAATTGGCGCTGCCGGATCTCGAGGTGCCGACACTTAAGGTCGAATATGCCGAAGACGGACGTTTCCGGCTCAGTTGTTCCAGTTCGATGCCGGGATTCGGCTATGCCATGGTGGGCGTGATGCGCGCGATGGCGGATGATTACGGTGCCTTGGTGTTTCTCGAACATCAGGGCTGGATGGATTCGGGCGAGGAAATCATCACCATCAACCTGTTAGAAGCGGCTTATACCGAAGGGCGCAGTTTCGAACTCTCCGAGCGGATCGGAGGTGAGCTATGAGTGTTGTTCGGCCTGTCACATTCGATGCGGCGCCTTTCCTGTCCTTCATGCCGATGAGCCTGATTTTCGCGGATTCGGGTGTGATCCTGTCGATCGGGCCGACCCTGGCGAAACTGCGTCCGGCTGAGGAGTTGATTGGCAAAGATGTGACGGAGGTCTTCTCCGTGCGCGACAACGGGCGCGGGCAGGGGAACTGTCCGGTTCCTTTGGACACGAAACTCTATTTGAAATTCCGCACGGGGGTGACCACGCGCCTCAAAGGCATGGCGGCTTCGATTCCTGGCACCGGCGTCAACATTCTGAACCTGTCGTTTGGCATTTCCATCGTCGATGCGGTGGCGGATTATCGTCTCACCGCCGGAGATTTTGCGCATACCGATCTGGCCATTGAGATGCTCTATCTGGTCGAAGCCAAATCTGCCGTGATGGAAGAAACCAAACAGCTGAACGCGCGACTTCAAGGCGCCAAGGTTGCCGCCGAAGAACAGGCCTTCACTGACACTTTGACGGGGCTCAAAAATCGCCGCGCCATGGATCACGTGCTCAAGCGGATGCTGCGGACCCGTGTGCCCTTCGCCCTCATGCATCTTGATCTGGATTACTTCAAATCCGTCAACGATACGCTGGGGCATGCTGCCGGCGATACCGTGCTTCAGGAAGTGGCCCGGATACTCTTGGCAGAAACCAGATCGGACGATTTGGTTGCTCGCGTGGGCGGTGATGAATTCATCCTGATCTATAACCGTTTCACGGATCACACCCGCCTGATGCAAACCGCGAAACGCATCATTTCGCGTCTCGAAGTGCCAGTGCCTTATCTGGACACTTTCTGCAAAATTTCCGGCTCCATCGGCATCACCACAACAGACTATTACAAAGCGCCGACGGCCGATGGCATGATTCATGACGCAGATCTCGCGCTTTATAGTTCGAAATACGAAGGCCGCGCGCAAGCCACCCTGTTTGATCCGGCCGAGCATCACGACACCCATGTCGAGGCCGCTCCACAGGGCACATCGCAAGACAAAAGATGAGCTGGCTTGCGGTTGTTTTAGCCTGCGTTCGGGAAAATAGCGGTCCTGTTCAGAATCCCTCTTGCGCCCCCCGCCGGGATTTCATAGATACGCGCTCACACCAAGCGCGGTCCGTTCGTCTATCGGTTAGGACGCCAGGTTTTCAACCTGGAAAGAGGGGTTCGATTCCCCTACGGACTGCCACTTCTCCCCCTTAGATTTATATGTGACGTCAGGATTATCCTGTATTGCCTCGCATGGATGCATGGCGTTCATGTTGTTGCGATTTCAACTGAAATGGCGCGCAATCAGGACACCGACCCAGGCCGACATTCCGGTCAACATCCCACCCCAGATCGTATCGGTCAAAACCTGTTGCAGCGACCAATCCTTGAGCGTGGCGTAATTGGTGAATTCATAGGTGCCATAGGCCAAAAGCCCCAACAGCACACCGCCGATCAGCGCCGCGACAGGGTCATTGTCCTTGAGCGCGGGCCAGGAGACGAACCACAACACACCCGCGACATAACCGAGATAGAACAGTGCCGCAGGGCCCAGTCGGAAGGGGTCGGCGAAGAGATGGCCGATGTGGCGTTCGAACACCGGTTTGATCAACAGGCGCAGCCCGATGGCGTCCACGACGAAAAAGATCAGGGCGGTGGAAACATAGAGGCTCGCGAGTTTCATGACGTGCTCCTTGGTGGCGTCTGTTGCGATGGTTATTGAACGAGGCGGCGGGTCAGTGGCAGGGAGGCCCAATAGGGCAAGGCGCGCATCAGTTTGAGGACGAGCGTCAGTCGACGTGGGAAATGCACTTCGAAACGCCGCTCATTCAGCCCTTTTACGATGAGCTCCGCGGCGCGCTCGGGCGGTATCACGGCGGGCATCTCGAAATTGTTTTGCGCTGTCAGCCGCGTGTCGACAAACCCCGGACTGATCAGGCGCACATCGATCTGACCGCTTAATTCCGCGCGCAGGCTTTCGACCAGATTGATCACCCCGGCCTTGGTGGCGGAGTAAATCTGACCCTGCGGCAGTCCGATATAGCCCGCGACGGACCCGCAGAGCGCCAATTGCCCGCCAGCCCGCAACAACGGCGGGGCGATCTGGGCGATGTGGAAGGTGCCCATGAGATTGACCGTGACAAGCTGGGCCGCGCGCTCCGGGTCCAAGTCTTTGATCTTGCCGGGATCATAGAGCGCGGCGAGATGGATGATACGGTCGAGCGGGCCCATGGCGGCGATCTTTTCCGCCGCCACCTCAAGGCTCCGCCGATCACTCACATCCAGCGCCACCGCGCGATGTGCGGCCCCGAGCCGGTCGGCCAAGGCGGTCAACTTGTCCTCGGAGCGCGCCGAGAGAATAAGATGCGCGCCCGTCGCCGCATAGGCCTCGGCCAGCTTTTCGCCAATGCCGTCGGAGGCGCCGATGATCCATATGCGTTCAGGGGCGTCAGGCATGGCGCAGCTCCACCTGCACGACATCGGTCTGACCCGCCGCAAAGGAGGCGGCGCAAATGCCGAGGTAGAACCGCCAACTGCGCAGGAACGCCTCGCCATAGCCGAGACGTTTCACCCGCGCGGTCTGCGCCGACAAACGCTGATCCCAGAGCGCGCAGGTGCGGGCGTAATCTTCACCAAAGGCAAAGTGATCCGTGACCTTGAGGCCAGCCCTCGCGGCCTGATCAAAGATCACCCGGTCGCTGAGCAACATGCCGCCCGGAAACGTATGTTGGCGAATGTAATCGGCGCTTTTGCGATAGGTTTCGAAATAGCTGTTTGGCACGGTGATGGCCTGCACCATGGCGCGCCCGCCCTCATTGAGCCGTGCTTTGAGGGTCGCGAAATAGGTCGGCCAATAGGTTTCGCCCACGGCTTCGATCATCTCAATGGAGACGATATGGTCAAAGCGGCCTTGGGTTTTGCGGTAGTCCTGAAGGCGAATTTCGGCACGTCCATCGAGGCGCGCGTCGGCATAGCCTTTTTGGCTAGGAGAAATCGTCAGCCCCGTCACATGGTGCCCGGCTTCTGCCGCGCGTTCGGCAAACCCGCCCCAGCCGCAGCCGATCTCCAGCACGCGCTCGCCCTTTAAATGGTTGAGAATGCGGTCGTATTTCTGCGCTTGAGCCGTCGCCAAATCGGTCTGATCGCCCGCAAACAGCGCCGAGGAATAGGTCATGCTGTCGTCGAGCCAGAGCTGATAGAATTCGTTGCCGACGTCGTAATGCGCGCGAATATTCCTGGCCGCGCCGCGCGGGGTATTGGCGCGCATCAGACGGTTCACGACCCGGTATTTCAGCGTGTTCCAAAAGCCTGCATAGGCATAACCGCGAAACTGGTAGAGGTTGCGAAGCGCGATTTCGGTCAGATCCTGCACCGAACTCGTATCCCAAAGCCCCGCAACATAGGTTTCGCCCAAACCGATATCGCCGCGCGCGGCAATCGCGGTCACCACCGACCAGTCGTAAATTTGCATTTCGGCGGCGGGGGTGCCGCGGCCAAAATCAAAAATCTCTCCCTCGGGCGTATGGAGCCGCAAACTGCCCACATTGATCTGGGCGCAGGTGTCTAAGAAGTCGCGTTTCACGCGGTTGGTAAGGAACAACATCAGCTGACCTCCTGTTCGGGCGGTGTTGGGCGGGTGCGGTAGGTCGCCCCTTTGAGTTTCAGGCGCAGGGCTTGCCAATAGATCAGAATGATCGTGCGCAGCGCGCCCAGCGGGCGGCGGAGCGCAGCTTTGACAAAGCCCAGATTGGTCATCGGCTGACGCGGGCCGGAGAGTGTCGCAATGACGCCCTCCTCGCCGTTGCGATGCAGAATGCGGATGGCGATTTGATCGCCCAGAACGCCAAAACCGAATTCGTAACCGCCCTTGATCTCTTGAAAGGGCGAAACGTGTAGGGCTTTGGGTTTTTCCAGACGCGTTTTCACCGTGATCGGGGCGAAATTGCCGTCGTTGCAAAAATAGGAGTGCCGGTCGCCGAAAGGCGTCGAGACCTCTGCGATCACAGCGATCAGGCCGGTGCCGCGATATATCAGCCAAAAGCTCACCGGGTTGAACACATAGGCAAGAAAACGCGGCTGAGTCAGAAGGTAGAGTTTGAGGTCGGGGTCGGTGAGCCCATGATCGGCCATGACTTCGCGCGCCCAGACCGCGCCGCGCCCCTGTTTGAGCGGACCGCCGTGGTCGATGTCATGGACGGAAAACAGGTTGAACCGATTGCGCGAAAACAAAAGAGGCGTCGGTTGATCCACCTCTGGTTCAATCAGCACATAATCCACGCCGTAACGAAACCCATGGCTCACGGCGCCTCTGCGTTTGTGCATCGTCACCGCTGGGATGTGATGCGGTATGCTTTTCCCGGTGGTCATGCGACGGAGCGCTCCAGATCGCGGTTCATGCGGCTTTCCATCAGGCGTTTGATCCGCACCGCACTGGCAAAGCCGTCCTCGTGAAAGCCGTGCCGCGTGTAGGCGCCCGCAAACCAGGTGTTGTTCTCGCCCTGCATCTCGGCCAAGCGGTTTTGCGCGGCCAAAGCCGGACCGTCGAAGACCGGATGCCGAAACGTCGTCTGGTCGTAAATCATCTCATCGCGCACTGGCTGGGCGGGGTTCAAAGAGACAAAGAGCGGATCGCTCTCCGGGATATTTTGCAGCTTGTTCATCCAATAGGTGACGCCGATCGCGGTTTCCGTTTTCGTCGTGTCGGCCTTGTAAACCCAGCTCGACCAGACCTTTTTGCGCATCGGCATCTGCGTGGTGTCACGGTGCAGGATCACCTCATTGTCTTGGAACCGCATGGCCGAAAGTGTCGCTTGTTCCGCCTGCGTCGGACGGTCCAGAAGCCGCAGGGCCTGATCGGAATGGCAGGCGAAAATCACATGATCGAAGGGCTCCAAAGGCCCCGCCGCACTGTGCACCAAGCTTTGCGTCCCGAACCGGGTGACGCCCTGAACCGGCGTGCCGGGACGAAGCGCCACACCCTGCCCACGCAGGTGATGCTCAAGGCGCGTGACATAGGACTGGCTGCCGCCCTCGACGGTCCACCATTGGTGCTGGCCCGAGGTGCTCAAAAGCGCATGGTTGCGGAAGAACTGCACCAGAGCGCGGGCCGGAAAGGCGCGGATTTGATCCGGCGGTGTCGACCAGATCGCACCTGACAAGGGCGTCAGGTAAAAGCGTTGAAACCATTCCCCCAAGCGCAGCTCATCCATCAACGCGCCGATGGTCAGCGTCTCGTCTTTGGCAAGCTCTTCCGCGCGGGCATTAAAGCGCAGAATATCGCGGATCATACGGGCAAAGCCGGGCCGCGCGAGGTTGCGCTTTTGGGCGGTCAGCGCCGTGAGGTCATTGAGGCCATATTCGATCCGGCCTTGGTCAATGCTGGCGCCAAAGCTCATATCGCTTTTGATCACCGGCACGTCGAGGTCCATGAACATGCGTGTCAGATGCGGGTAATTGGCGTAGTTGAAGACGATAAACCCGGTGTCGACCGGCTGATCGCCGTTCAGGCCGGCCATCACGGTGCGGGCATGACCGCCCAGACGCGGCGCGGCCTCGAACAGCGTCACCGCATGGGTCGGTGCCAAAAGGTAGGCCGCAGCCAGACCCGAGATGCCGCCGCCGATGATGGCAACACGCGCAGCACCTGGATCGGAACGCTGAGGCTCGAAAGGAAGGGCATCGAATGACATCGGGGACTCCGCTCTGGTTTGCCGCTTGTTTTAAAGGGATTACGGGCGCCCGAAAAAAATAGATCAAAAAATAGATCGAAAATGATCCGACTTTCTTTTGCGCCCGTAAAAAGACTATGTTGGTTGCAAGCACAGATTATCCCGCGACATCTCGCAGGGGCCACCAGCGCCCACCTCCGTCGATCACGTCGGGCGGGTGCGAGGAAAGGGCGCGCAAGACCATGACACATGTGACCTCGCCCGATCCCGACACCGCTGATACGGCGGCGTTCTCACAGGAAACGCTTTGGATGCTCGCCGTGCGCGATCAGCGGGACAAGGCGGCTTTTTCGGCACTTTTCGATCATTTCGCGCCCCGGCTCAAAGGATTTATCATGCGCTCCGGCATGGGCGGCGGGCAAGCCGAGGAAGTCGTGCAAGAGGTCATGCTGACGGTCTGGCGGAAGGCGGATCTGTTCGATCCGGGCCGTGCGCAGGTGTCCGGTTGGATTTACCAAATTGCGCGAAATCGACAGATCGATGTGATCCGAAAGGAAAACCGCCCCGTACCCGAAGAGCTTTATGAGGATCAGGGCAGCGTGCCTGACGCCAGTCAGGTGGTGGGCTTAGAACAGGAAGCCACTGAATTGCGACAGGCGCTCGGTCGGTTGAAGCCGGACCAGCGCGAGATGATAGAAAAGGCCTATCTGGGCGAATTGACCCATCAGGAGATCAAATCGCAGACCGGCCTGCCGCTTGGCACAATCAAATCCCGCATTCGTCTGGGGTTGGAGAGATTGCGCCATGAATTGAAGGACATGCGGACAGATGACTGAGATCACGCATCATATCCCCGACGCCTTGATGGCGGCCTACACGACCGGGTCCTTGCCGGAGCCCTACGCCTTGGTTGTGGCGACGCATTTGTCGATGTGTCTGGAGTGCCGCGCAAGCTACGAGGCGCATCAGGCGCTGGGTGGCGCGGTGCTTGAGACTGCTGACGCGGCGGCTGTGTCCGAGGCGTTGAAATCCGATGTATTGGCGCTTTTGGACGCGCCCGTGGCGGATGAGCCGGTTCACAAACGTTCCGGCGTTTACCCCGGACCGATCATGGCGGCCTTGAAAGGTCGTGCGCCCAAGTGGAAATCGCTGGGCCTCGGTGTGCGCCAATGCATCCTGTCGGGCAATGCCGAAGGCTCCGTGCGGCTATTGTATATTCCACCGGGGCAGGCCGTGCCGGATCACGGGCACAACGGTTTGGAAATGACGCTGGTGCTACAAGGCAGTTTCAGCGACGAAACCGGTTGGTTCGGTGTCGGCGATGTCGAATTGGCCGATCAGGAGCTGGAGCACACACCGATTGCCGATGCAGGCCCACCCTGTATCTGCCTCGCGGCCACCGATGCGCCTTTGCGCTTCAATTCCTTCGTGCCGCGGCTTCTTCAACCGATTTTCCGCATTTGAACCGCCACGGGCGGTTCAAAGCCTGTGTATCGAATGGGCGCATTTGCGTGCAGAAGCGCAGCATATGCTGTGCCTTCATAGCGTCGATTTTCGGGGAGAAAAGTGGCAGTCCGTAGGGGAATCGAACCCCTCTTTCCAGGTTGAAAACCTGGCGTCCTAACCGATAGACGAACGGACCGCGCTTGGTGTGAGCGCGTATCTATGAAATCCCGGCGGGGGGCGCAAGAGGTATTTTGTCTTTCGCGTGCGTTTTTTGAAAAACTGATGACAGTGGGCGATGTCGCATTGGGAATGCGCCGAGGTTTACGCCTCGGCCGCATCCTCGAGACGCAGTTGCACCGATTGTCGCCCGCCCCAGGTGTTGATCTCCAGACGTCCCGCCAGATGGAAGCGCGCACCGCCGTGGCGTTCGAGCGCGGGGCCGAGCGGGCCGTCGAAAGCGCCAAAGCTGATCGCATCGATGCGCGGGCCGACACCGGCGGAAAAGGTCACTTTGAGATGGCTTTCACCGACGCGGCGGGCGAAGTGAATGGCGCAGTCGGGGAAAGCAAAGCGTGGGGCAGGGGCCGAAGCGCCATAGGGGCCGGCGGCCTCCAGTTGTGCGATCAGCTCGGGCGTGGCGGCGGCGGGCATCAAAAGCCCGTCGAGTTTCAAATCCGACGGCCCGAGATCGCCCGCGCCCTGTTTGCCCAATAGCTCGGCCAGCCGTTCCATCGCGGGCTCTAATTGATCGCGCATCACGGTCAGACCCGCCGCCATTTTATGCCCGCCGCCTTTGACCAAAAGCCCCTCGGCGGCCAGCCGCTGGATCGAGGCACCGAGATCGACGCCTGAGACAGACCGCCCGGACCCTTTGCCGACGCCGTCTTCGTCGAAACCGATCACAACGGCGGGGCGATTGGTGGATTCTTTCAGGCGCGAGGCGACGATGCCCACGACGCCCGGATGCCAACCATCGCCAGCGGCCCACACGAGAGGGGCCTCCAGCCCGCGCAGTTCGGCCTGCACCAGCGCCTCGGCGCGCACGGCGTTCTCCACCTCGCGACGTTCGGTGTTGAGCGCATCAAGCCGTTCAGCGAGCGCCTGCGCCTCATGCGGGTCTTCGGTGGACAACAGCCGCGCGCCGAGATCGGCCGCACCGATCCGCCCGCCGGCGTTGATCCGGGGGCCGAGCATGAAGCCCAGTGAATAAGAGGTTGGCGCCGAATCCATGCGGGAGACATCGGCCAGCGCGCGCAACCCAATGCGCTCGCGTCGGGCCATCACTTTTAGTCCCTGCCGCACCAGCGCACGGTTCACGCCGATCAGGGGCGCGACGTCGGCGACGGTGGCGAGAGCGACGAGATCGAGCATCGCCATGAGATCAGGGCCTTTGGCGCCCTCGGCCCGCATCTGACGCCCCGCTTCGACGAGCATGAGAAACACCACGGAGGCGGCGCAGAGATGCGCCAGATCGCCGCTCTCATCCTGGCGGTTCGGGTTCACCACGGCGACACAATCGGGCAGGGTCTCGCCGCCCAAATGGTGATCCAGTACCACCACATCCGCGCCTTTGGCAGCGGCGATGGCGTCATGGGAGAGTGTGCCGCAATCGACACAGATGATCAGGTCGTGATCCCGGGCCAGCGCCTCCATCGCGGGCTCATTCGGCCCATAACCCTCGTCGATCCGGTCGGGAATATAGAGCGTCGCGGGGCGCCCCAACTGCTTGAGCCATGTGATCAAAAGCGCAGCCGAGGTGCCGCCATCGACATCGTAATCGGCGAAAACGGCGACTTTCTCATTGGATTTGACCGCTTTGAGAAACCGCGTGGCCGCCACGCCCATGTCTTTGAGCGTCAAAGGATCGGGCAGCAACTCTTTGAGTTTTGGGTCGAGAAATCCCGCGACCTCTTCGGGCGTCACACCGCGACGGGCGAGCGTTTGACAGAGCGGCAGGGGGAGGGCGGTTTGCTGCGCCAGAGCCTCGGCCTGACGGTCGCGCTCGACCGAAGGGCCGACCCAGCGGCGGCCTGTGAGGGAGGCGGAGACATTGAGAAAATCAGCCATGGTTCACAATATCGCTGACGCTGCGGGCAGATGCAAATTCGCCGTGCAGGTGGCTGACGGCAGAGGTGTGAATCTCTTCGGCGGACATCTTGGGCAAGTCGGCCCAGGAGGTGTCGGCGTTGCTCTCAAACGCGGCGCAGGCATCATGCGCCAGCGTCACGGCAAATTCGAGGTTGGCGGCCATGCGCGCGGTGGTCGAGACGCAATGCGGCGTGGTGAGCCCGCAGATCACCAGATCGGTGCATCCTGTCTGACGCAAATGCGCCTCAAGGCCGGTGCCGATAAAGGCGGAATTGACGGATTTTTCGAAAATGAGCTCACCGGCAAGAGGCGTCACTTCGGCTTTGAAGGTCAGACCCTCTCCTGACAGGGGCGAGCCCGTTTCGCGTGAGGCATGGCGAATGTGGATCACCTCCCAATTCTGTGTGCGGGCATGGGTCAAAAGGCGTCCGGCGTTGACCTCTGCGTCAGGGGCGTTGCGGCGCCCCCAGCTCGGGTCGTCGAACCCGGTTTGAATGTCGATGAGAATGAGTGCGCGCATAAAAAAATCCCTTCGCGGGCCATTTGCCAGCGAAGGGAGAACAATGTCCAGACCTGGGACGGCTTTGACCGTCCCAAGCGCGTTTACTTGATCGGGTTGCGATAGGTCATGTGACGCACAGAGCCGGTTTTCGAGCGCATCAGGATGGTTTCCGTGGTCAGGAAGCCCGGCTCGCGTTTGATCCCCGGCACGATGGAGCCGTCGGTCACGCCGGTGGCGGCGAAGATCACATCGGAGGTCACCAGCTCGTCGCGGGAATAGATTTTGTCGAGATCGGTGATGCCCGCTTTGGCGGCGCGACCACGCTCGTCATCGTTGCGGAACAACAGCTTGCCCCACATCTGACCACCCATGCATTTCAATGCGGAAGCCGCCAGAACGCCCTCAGGCGCGCCGCCGGAGCCCATATACATGTCGATGCCGGTTTTCGGCTCGGCGCAGTGGATCACACCGGCGACATCGCCATCGGTGATCAAGCGGATCGCAGCACCCGTGGCGCGCAGCTCGGCGATCATGTCCTCATGACGCGGACGTTCGAGCACACAGAGCGTGATCTCTTTCGGCGTGACACCTTTGGCTTTCGCGAGCGCCTCGACGCGTTCGGTCGGGGTCATGTCGAGCGAGACGACGTCTTTCGGATAGCCCGGCCCGATCGCCAGTTTTTCCATGTAAACGTCGGGGGCGTGCAACAACGTGCCGCGCGGCGCCATGGCGATCACGGTCAGCGCATTCGGCATGTCTTTCGCGGTCAGCGTGGTGCCTTCGAGCGGGTCGAGCGCGATGTCCACCGCCGGGCCATTGCCGGTACCGACGTTTTCGCCGATGTAGAGCATCGGAGCCTCGTCGCGTTCGCCTTCGCCGATCACCACGACGCCCTGGATGTCCAGAGAGTTGAGCTGTTCGCGCATGGCGTTCACAGCGGCCTGGTCCGCGGCTTTCTCGTCACCGTGGCCGACGTAATCGGCGGAGGCGATGGCGGCCTGTTCGGCCACACGGGCGAGGCCAAGGGAAAGCATGCGGTCATAAAAAGCGGGGGCTTGCGACATAGTGTAGGGGTCCTTTTGAGACGGACAGGAAGTTCTGTTCTTCTTCATGACCACATGTTCCCAATCGGAGCAAGGGCGCTGGGTCCCTCTGGGCGCTAACATTTCGATGTTTGCGCCAACACGCTGATCTGGATGAAATTTTTACAACAATTGCGTCTCAATTGCATGGCAATTGAATAGGCCAAAGTCCGAGGGTTTCAGAAGCGAGGTCGGGGCCCGAGGCCCCAGACGTCAAACGTTTTCGATGCGGATCGCGACAGGGTCGGTCGCCAGCACGGAGGTGGCTTTCATCCCCGCCAAAGCGGCATCGAGAGAGCTGCGCGAGGTGGCATCGGTGACGATGAGCACGGGTGCGATCTCCGGGTTGGCGTCTTGGCCGTATTGGCGCATCCGGTCGATGGAAACGCCCGCGTCGCCCAAAGCGGCGGCGATCTTCGCCAAGGCGCCGGGTTTGTCCAAAAGCGACATGCGCAAATAATAAGGCGCAGGCGTCGCGGCGACAGCCGGGGTGGATTTGTCCAGTGTAGTCGCCGGGGCACCAAAGGTCGGCACACGGATGCCGCGCGCGATGTCCAAGACGTCGGACATGACGGCGGAGGCGGTGGGGCCTTCGCCCGCGCCTGCACCACGCAGTACGATCTGACCCACTTCGTCGCCTTCGAGCACGACCATATTGGTGGCGTTCTCAAGCTGGCCGAGCGGAGAGAGCGCAGGCACGAGGCAAGGCGTCATGCGTTGTTCAAGGCCACGACCGGTCATCTGGGCCACACCCAAAAGCTTGATGCGATAGCCCATATCGGCGGCGTGGCGGATGTCCTCGATGGTGATCCGCTCGATGCCTTCGAGGACCATATTGTCAAAATCGACCTGCGTGCCAAAGCCGATGGCGGCCAGAAGCGCCAGTTTATGGCCTGCGTCGATGCCGCCCACGTCCAGTGTCGGATCGGCCTCCAGATAGCCAAGAGCCTTTGCCGCCTCAAAGACCTCATCGTAGCTCAGGCCCTCGTTCTCCATCCGGGTCAGGATGTAGTTGCAGGTGCCGTTCATCACGCCCGCGATGCGCTCGATGCGGTTGCCCGCCAAGCCCTCGGTCAGCGATTTGATCACCGGGATGCCGCCGGCAACAGCGGCCTCAAACCGCAGCACGGCGCCCTTGGCTTCGGCCTTTTCCGCAAGCATCTGGCCGTGGTGAGCCAGCATCGCCTTGTTGGCGGTGACGACATCCTTGCCAACCGCCAGAGCCGCTTCGGTCGCGGCCTTGGCCGGACCATCGGAGCCGCCCATCAGCTCGACGAAGAGGTCCACATCGTCACGCAGCGCCAAAGCGACGGGATCGTCTTCCCAGGCGTAGGACGAAATATCGACGCCGCGATCCTTGTCTTTCGAGCGGGCAGAGACGGCGGTGATCACCACGGGGCGACCGGTGCGTTGCGCCAAGAGATTGGCCTTGCGCTGGACGATCTTGATCACGCCGACGCCAACGGTGCCAAGGCCTGCAATGCCGAGACGCAGGGGGGCTTGGGAGGACGTAGGTTTGGGCATGAGAAGCTCCGGCTGGGTGAGAAAACTGACCGTTCTGATAGCCGCGAACGGGGGCATATGCAACTCATGTTGGACAGGGGCGTTGCGGCCTGTGCGCCTGATCTCGTGTGAGTGGCTGAGGAGATTACTGAGTGGCGTCAAGACGCGCGATGGAGGTCAAAAGCAGGCTACGCTCGGAAGTGCTCAGAACCGGCGTTTGCGACAGGCGGCGGGCACGAGACCTGAGTGCCGCAGCGCGGGCCTCAAGGCTTTGCGCCTGCATTTGGCTGTCTGCCGCCGCTGTCTCATCGGTCGCGCCTTGTGCCAACGCTGTGGTGTCCAACAGGCTGGGCCAGGCGAGATTTGGGTCCACGGGGGCCACACGCCCCGACAGGTCGGGGCGGTCCGTACAAGCCGACAGACCGAGGATCAGAGCGATCAGGCCAGTTGTCAGCAGCGAAGGCATGGCACGGATATGCGGCATGAGAGATTCCTAAATCAGTGCCCCCGTTCTAGCCCGCGCGGCGCATGTGGACAATCCGCCTTTGCCTTTCCCTTTTCCGCGAGCCGGGCTAAAGCCTTTTGAGCAGAGGACCGCCAGGAGAGAGCCCGTGACCGATCTGAAGACGACCGATCTAAATGTGACGCCATCAATGATGCGGCGCGTGACCGCCGTTGGCATGTTGGTGGTGCTGGGCGTGTTGCTCTTGCGGGTGGCTCTTGGGCCGGAGGGGCTTGGCGGAGGCTGGCTCGCAATGCTTTTGGTGATGGCCGCGGGCGTGTTGTGGGTGGCCTTTCGCCTGTGGCAGGCCACGGCGTTGCGGCTGGTTCTGACCGAAGACGCGCTGGTCGAAGAGGCGGCGGATGGCTCGCGGGGCCGTGTGCTCTGCCGGTTGGACGAGATCGCGCGGGTCGAGCGGGGCACCTTTGCCTTCAAACCTTCGAACGGCTTTGTCATCCGGCTGAACGCCCCCGCCGCCCGAGTCTGGGCGCCGGGGCTGTGGTGGCGGTTCGGCAAACGTCTGGGCGTTGGCGGGGTGACACCTGCGGGGCAGGGCAAGGCCATGGCCGATGTGATCGCGGCCCGGATCGGTGGTCTCGGTCGGATCGACTGACCGGATGAAGAGGTGCCCCTCTTAACACAGAGACAGGTACTTATGAGGCTGGCATTCCTGCGGTTTCAGATGCGGTAAGGATGCTTTAGTGCCACCAATTCCAGCCGGAGGTGTTTGTCCCCGTTGAATTGCCCGAGGCGTCGACATCGCTGTCATCGGAATCCTGGTGTTCGGTATCGTTGATTTCCGTCGAGCCGTCATCAAACACCACCTGCGAGGCGAAACGCGGTTTCGTGGTGACGATATCGGCGAATTCCATCTCGGTCAGTCCAATCCGGAACAAAGGCATCCAAGGGCGCAGGGTTTCGACCACAACGACCTCTTCGCCGTCGGCCATGAGCGGCAGGCGGGGTTCAAGGACACTGACGCCTTCCCCGCTCAGGGCGCTGTAGTCGCCGATGCCGTAGGACCAGACCATTTCGTAATATTCGTTCTCATCCTCGTCGATCACGAATTGCACGGCGGAGACGCGCATGGAGATGTCGCCCTCGTTGTTGAGGAACTTGTAGAGCTCTCCCAACCCGTCGAGGAAGTTCGCATCAATCGTATCGGTCTGACGCGATATATAATCCGAGATCGTGTAATTCGCCTTGTTCGCCTGTGTCTTGGCCTCGAAGGCGAGAAAGAATGTGTAGATGAACATGATCAAAAAGATCAGGAACGGGGCCATGAACATGGCCTCCAAGGACATCGAGCCGGCCTCGTCGCGATGAAAGGCCTTGGTCAGTTTGCGCAGGAGCTGTCTGGGATTCATATGTGTCATGATCGGCCCCTTAACTGTTCGGCTCGTTGACGAAACCGGCGGTTGAGACCAGCGCATAGCCCGAGCCTTCGGTGCGCTGCATGGCGGCGCCCAGCCAGGTGGTCGGGAAAATCGGGTCGACATTGACGCAGGCCCGCACCAGCATCAGCTCGTTTTCGCCGCCGTCTGTAAAGGTGGTGTTCGGCGTCACGTTCTGAGAGCGGTCGATACAGGCCGCGATGGCATCGGGACGCACAAAGTTGCGGGCATCGACGGGTTCCAGCGCGATGTGGATGTTTTCGTCGCATTTGCGCACGTAACGGGCATATTCGCAGGTCGCGGATTTGAGTCGCGTGAGCGTCACGGTGGGCATGTTGCCCAAACGCACATCGCGTACGGCCAGATCGAGCCCGCGGTCCAGCATGGCGCCGGTCACGGAGTAATAGCCGATCTCATAGCCGCCCATCATCAGGAATATGAAGGCCGGAAACACAAACACGAATTCCACCGTGGCGACGCCGTCCTCGTCTTTGGCGTGACGGCGGCTGAGGCGGCGAAGCTTGGACAGAATGCTCATTGAACCAACCTCAGCTCGGTGATCTTCGTGGCAATGGCAGAGAAGGCCTCGGCAATCTCCATCCCCTCCACATCGTAATAATGTGCGTCCGAAGAGGCGCAGCTGCGCATGACGTTTTGTCCGGCAGTCGGGGCCTCGAACCCGATGGCAAAGATGATGATCCCGGCTTCTTTCGCGGTGGAGCAAATGTCCAACAGGCGGTTGTCCTTGGTGTTGGTGCCGTAGCTTTTGCGCGTCGCGTCGCGCCAGTCGTAGTAGACGTTGCTGTTGTTCGCCGCGAGGTAGCGGGCGTAGGCGTGGTTGTAGACGGTCATCTTGGACCAGACTTCCGACCAAGTCATTTCCCAGATGTTGCCGGAGCCTAAGCTGTAGGGCAGGCTGCTTGAGATGCTGTTGTTCTGGATTTTTGTATAATATGTCGTGTTCCAGCAATTATAGTAATTGCAGGATCTTCGATCTGCGCTGACATAGACATAGCCGTTCTTGTCCTTGTAGACGCCGGTGTGTTCATCGTCGTCGCGGTAGGGATCGGGCATGAAATATTGGCTGGTGTGCGAGCCGTCTGTCATCACCACGATGAATTTCTGGGCCTCGGACGGATCGGCCGGATGTTCAGAGCCCGAGACCGATTGTGCCGAAGTGTCCAAAAGGGCGACGCCCCATTTCATCCCCAGATCGATCGATGTGTTGCCGTAGGCGGAAAGCGCCGAGATGTAATTCTTGATCTGGGTCTGGTTGTTGGAAAAGGGCAGGATCTCACGCGAGCTGGCCGACGCACAAGTTGGGTCCTGCAAGGCCATGTCCAGATCGTTCCAGTTGTTGTTGAACGCGTCGAAATCCATGGTCTGGTCGTAGTAACGGATCGTGCCCTCGGCATCCGCATATTGCAGCGCCAGCATCGAAAAATCGTCTTCCACGAAGTTGATGCAGTGAGATTTGTTATGGGGATTCGAGATGTTGAGCTTGGACAGAATGCCCTGACCCGCATTCACCTGCGTGGCATAGGGAACCACGGAAAAGGACACTTCGTCGCTGCCGGCGCTGGCAAAGACGGTGTCGGTAAAGTCACGCGCGGCGGATTTGAGGTTGGTCAGACGGCTGTAGTTGTTCATCGAGCCGGAGACGTCGAGCACCATCGACACCTCAAGCCCCGACAGACCCTGTTCCGCCATGCTGTGGCTGGCAAGTTCGAGCTCGTTGATGGCGGCGAATTTCATGAAATAGGTGGGCAGCGAAGCCTCCACCGAGGCGCTGACTTGACGACCGTCGCCCAGAGGCACGATCTTGATATCGTCCTCTTTGAGATATTGGCTCAGGCCCGCCTTGGCGAAATAGTCGATGATGACGTCTTTGGGGGCGTTGGTGTTTTCAAGGTTGGTTGCGGCAAGAACCGCGCGGTCGAGGGTGTTCTGCAACTCTGTGCGCAACGCTTCGTGACGCACGATGTCGATGCCGATCCCGGCCAGCAGCAGGATGATCACAAAGGTGAACATGCCAAAAATCGTGAAGGAGCCATGCTCGTCGCGCGCAAAATCCCGGCGCAAACGCCACATGTCCGCCAGCGCCTTCAGGCGCCCGGAGTTTACAAGATGTTCGGACGCGGGGGTTATCCCTCGGCCCGATTTTAACAGATGAAGTCCCGCTTCGCGGCTTTCAACCTTACCCAACATGACACCGTCTCTTTATGCGAGTGGTGCCCCCAATTCCCCAGTATGTGCTTTGATGTGGCCGGGTTTTCCCGTGCATACACGCCTCACACGGGGCTAAGTTTGATCCGCTCTTTACCAGCCGTAAAGTTCAGAAACGCCTGGCCTTGAAATGGTCACATTCGTGGCTTTGATCCCGCCTAAACCGGCGTGATTGATCGGGCTGGACGCAGGAGGCGAAAACGGCGTCTTGGTTTTGCCGCGATTGGCCTTTATTGCGCCGCAGTTCGGCCATGATCCCGCCGCAATGCGATTCGAGGTGCCCGTTTCATCTTGAAGAGGGTGCGCCCTGTCTCGGCTCTGGACCTTGTGCCGATTTTCGGAGAATACTTGCCCTCATGTCATTACCCCCGGGATTCTTGGATGAGCTGCGCAACCGCCTGTCGCTGACCGATGTGGTCGGCCGCAAGGTCATGTGGGATGCGCGCAAATCGAACCCCGGCAAGGGCGACATGTGGGCGCCGTGCCCGTTCCACCACGAAAAATCCGCCTCCTTCCACGTCAACGACAAGGACGGCTATTATTATTGCTTCGGCTGCCACGCCAAAGGCGATGCGATTACCTTCGTGCGCGAGACCGAGAATGTCGGCTTCATGGAGGCCATCGAGATTCTCGCACAAGAGGCCGGGATGCCGGTGCCAAAAGGCGATCCGAAAGCGCAGGAGAAATCCGACAAGCGCGCGGAGCTGGCCAAGGTCAACGAGGCCGCGAACCGGTTTTTCCGGCTGAACCTCTCGCAACAGGGCGGCGCGCAGGCGCGGGCCTATCTCGACAAACGCGGCATGCGGCCAGAGACGCGTGAACGCTTCGAGATCGGCTTTGCGCCCTCGGGCAATGCGTTGCTCCGTGCGCTGAAAGAGCAGGGCATTTCCACCGAGCTGGCCATCGAGGCGGGTGTGGTCGCCAAACCCGACGACGGGCGCGACGCTTATGATTTCTTCCGCGACCGGATCACCTTCCCGATCCGCGACGCGCGCGGGCGGCTGATTTCCTTTGGCGGTCGTGCCATGGACCCGAACGCGCGGGCGAAATATCTCAATGGCCCAGAGCGGCTTTTGTTCGACAAAGGCGCTGCGCTCTACAATCATAAGGACGCGCGGGCGGGCTGTGGTCAGGGCCAGACACTGGTGGTGGCCGAGGGCTATATGGACGTGATCGCCATGGCTGAGGCAGGCTTTGAAGCCACCGTGGCGCCTCTAGGCACCGCCATCACCGACCGGCAGTTGCAGCTCATGTGGCGGATGTCCGACGAGCCGGTGATCGCGCTCGATGGCGACAAGGCGGGGCTTCGTGCCGCGTTTCGGATGATTGATTTGGCGATGCCTTTGCTGCAATCCGGCAAGGGGCTGCGCTTTGCCATTCTGCCTGAGGGGCAGGACCCCGACGAGTTGATCAAGGCCAAGGGCCGCGAGGCCATGCAAGAGGTGCTCGACGGCGCTTTGCCGATGGTCGCGCTTTTGTGGCGGCGCGAGACCGAGGGCAAGGTTTTCGACAGCCCCGAACGCCGTGCCGCGTTGGACAAAAGCCTGCGCGATGCGATCCGGCCCATCGCCGATGCGTCGATCAAAGGCCATTATGGCGAGATCCTCAAAGATATGCGCTTCGAGCTGTTTCGTGGCAAAAGTCGCGACAGCGCACCGTCCGGGGGCGGCGGCGAGCGTCGGCCCTGGACACCCGCCGCGAAGGGCAAATTCGGAGGGCGGTTCAAAGGTCCCGCCGTGCCGACCGAAGGTCTCAAAGCCTCGCTCATCGTCTCTGGCGACGAAGCGCAGGCCGATCTGATGCGCGAAGCTGTGGTGCTCGCCGTGCTCCTGTGCAACCCCGGCATGGCGCTTGAATTTCTGTCACAACTCGAATCTCTCCAGCCCCGCACCGAAGAGCACGCAGCACTCCTCCATGCGCTCTTGATCCACGCCGATGTCGAAGAGGCGGCGGAGTTGCGCGAGAAAGTTGCGATGGATGTCGGTCGCGGCCCCCTTGACCGATTGCTGTCGCATCCCCATGTGCAGATCACGCCCCCTGTGCGGCGGCCCGATCGCGAGATCGCGCAGATGTGCCTCACGGAAGAGCTGGCCAAACTCAAGGCCCGGCGCGGCTATAAAACCGAGCTGGACGAGGGGTTGGCCGATCTCTTGGCGGCAGAAGACGAGAAAGTGACTTGGCGGCTCAGACAGGCCGCCGAGGCCCGCAATCGGGCAACAAAGGCGGAGGCCGAAGATAAAACCGAATTCGACACAGCCGAGAACGGCCTTGAGTTGTCGCGTGATGAACGCGATGCATTTCGCGCCCTGTTGGACCGGATTGCGCCCGGTCGGCAGAAATAGCTCGCGTGCGACAATGCCGGGGACAATACCTGAGACAAAGTGCGCTCAGGAAACGGGCAGAGGCCCGGTTTGACCTGTGTCGGGACGGCACTAGCTCAGTATGCGATGCGTAAAAGCAACGTGCGTGGGCCACTGGTGCAAGCTTGGTTAAGGAAATATGGGTATTCGGGTGGCGAATCGCCGATTCGCATGACATGATTCGTGAAATCAGCCGGACAGAGACGATGTCCGCAGCGATTCGGGCAAAATCGCACCATTTGGTCTTCGGGGGGGAACCCGTAAAGACCACAGGATTGATGAGGGGAGAGCCGCATGGCCGCTAAGGACAATGACGACGCCAAGACCGAGGATCAGGATCAGGACGTGATGCTCGACGTGAGCCAGGCCGCGGTCAAAAAGATGATCGGCGAGGCGCGTGAAAAGGGCTACATCACTTACGATCAGCTCAATAAGGTGCTTCCCCCGGAACAGGTGAGCTCGGAACAGATCGAAGACGTGATGTCGATGCTCTCCGAGATGGGCATCAACATCATCGAAGACGAAGAGGTCGAAGACGAGGACGAGAACGCCAAGGGTGGCGAACTTGTCACCGCGAACACCTCGCGCGAGGTGGCCGTTGCCGCGTCTGAGACCGAAAAACTCGACCGCACGGACGACCCGGTGCGGATGTACCTGCGCGAGATGGGCTCTGTCGAATTGCTGTCGCGCGAAGGCGAGATCGCGATTGCGAAACGCATCGAGGCCGGCCGCAACACGATGATCGCCGGGCTCTGCGAAAGCCCGCTGACCTTCCAGGCGATCACCATCTGGCACGACGAACTTCTGTCCGAGGACATTCTCCTGCGCGACGTCATCGACCTTGAGGCCACCTTTGGCGGCGGTGTCGACGGCGATGAGGAGGCGAATGTCGTCGAGGGCCTGAATGTCGGCGGCGGTGGCGCCGAGGCCAAGGAAAAAGAACAGGAATACGACGCCGACGGCAATCCGATCTCCACGGATGACGACGACGACGATGAGGACGAACAGGCCAACATGTCGCTTGCGGCCATGGAAGCGGCGCTGAAGCCTCAGGTTCTCGAAACGCTCGCCCGGATTTCCGAGGATTTCGCCCATCTCTCCGAGATGCAGGATCTGCGGATGTCCGCCACGCTCAACGAGGATGGCTCTTTCTCCGCGGACGAAGAGGCGCAATATCAACAGCTTCGCTCCGAGATCGTGGTGCTGGTGAACTCGCTGCATCTCCACAACAACCGGATCGAAGCGCTGATCGACCAGCTTTACGGCATCAACAAGCGCATCATGACCATCGACTCGAGCATGGTGAAACTCGCCGATCAGGCGCGGATCAACCGTCGCGAATTCATCGAGGAATATCGTGGTGCGGAGCTTGACCCGAACTGGCTTGATCGGATGGCCGAAAAAGCGGGCCGGGGCTGGCAGATGTTCATCGAGCGTCACACCGACAAGGTCGAAGAACTGCGTGGCGAAATGGCCATGGTCGGTCAGTACGTCGGCGTCGACATCTCCGAATTCCGCCGCATCGTGCAACAGGTGCAAAAGGGCGAAAAAGAGGCCCGTCAGGCCAAGAAGGAAATGGTCGAGGCCAACTTACGTCTCGTGATTTCCATTGCCAAGAAATACACCAACCGCGGTCTGCAATTCCTTGATCTCATTCAGGAAGGCAACATCGGTCTGATGAAGGCGGTCGATAAATTCGAATACCGTCGCGGCTATAAATTCTCGACCTACGCCACATGGTGGATTCGTCAGGCGATCACGCGGTCTATCGCGGATCAGGCCCGGACAATTCGGATTCCTGTGCACATGATCGAGACGATCAACAAGCTGGTGCGGACCGGCCGTCAGATGCTGCACGAAATCGGTCGCGAACCGACGCCGGAAGAATTGGCCGAAAAGCTTCAAATGCCGCTCGAAAAGGTCCGCAAGGTGATGAAAATCGCCAAGGAACCGATCTCTCTCGAAACGCCGATCGGCGACGAGGAAGACAGCCAATTGGGCGATTTCATCGAGGACAAGAACGCGGTTCTGCCCCTCGATGCGGCCATCCAGGAGAACCTCAAAGAGACCACCACCCGCGTGCTGGCCTCGCTCACGCCGCGTGAAGAGCGCGTGCTGCGGATGCGGTTTGGCATCGGCATGAACACCGACCACACGCTCGAAGAGGTGGGCCAACAGTTCTCCGTGACGCGGGAACGTATCCGTCAGATCGAGGCGAAGGCGTTGCGGAAGCTGAAGCACCCAAGCCGGTCGCGGAAGCTGCGGTCGTTCTTGGATCAGTAAAGTTAGAGGCGCCTCCCGAAAGGGGGGCGTTTTTGTTTGGGGCTAGATATGTACCTTGAAATTATTGGCTTAGCCGTCTCGATCTTGGGCTTGATCGCTGTGCTCTGGCAGCTTGGGGTTGTTGGCAAGCAGCTCAAACTCCAGAACTATTCTGAGTATACGCGTCGGTACGCTGAAGTCGTTTATCGGCTGCCTGAAATTATAAATGACAACGAAAAATTTGAAATTTCTGCTCTAAATGACAATGAGCGTGAAGACTTCATGCGCAATCAGAGAGCTTACTTCGACCTCTGCTTCGAAGAGTGGAATCTGCATAATCGTGGATTGATCGACGCAGAGTCGTGGCGAATTTGGAGTGGTGGGATTGAGACTGCTTTGAAGAGAAAGGCTTTCATACAGGCTTGGGAAATCATCAAGGACACTACAGAATACGGGCCTGATTTTGAAAAGTGGGTTGATAGCAAAGTTTTAAGGTAACTTGTGCAGTTGGGATTGGCGCGTAACAAGGCCGTAGGCCGCCGCGCATCGGTCATGCTGAAAGCATGCCTCCGGCATGACCCGTCCGGCGGTCTGGCGATTTTGTGAGCGCGGCGCTTGGATCAAAAGTCCGACGGATTTGGCGGGGATAAAGCACGCCGTTCAAGCCTTTGATCGCCATCCCCCGGTCAGGCGATGCGCGGCTTGCACTTGGGCGCCAAGGGCTTCAAAATACCTTTTCAAACAGGAGGCCCAAATGTCCATTTTCTCCAAACTCTTCGGCGGCAAATCTGGTGGTTCATCCGGGGCGCAGAGCGCGTCGAAAGAAGACGCAAAGCCTGAGCTTTACGGCGATGAGTTCCGCATTTTTCCGGAGCCGATCAAGGAAGCGAACGGTTACCGCGTTGCCGCTCGGATCGAAAAGGACATCGACGGCGAGACCAAGACCCACCACATGATCCGCGCCGACACCATGGGCGGCGAAGACGACGCGCGGATGGCCAGCCTGCACAAGGCGCAGATGTTTATCGACCAGATGGGGGCGCGCATCTTTGACTGACACGGCTCAAAACGCGTCCGTCAACGAGGCCTTCGCCTATCCCGACCAGTTCTCGACCGAGATGGACTTGCCGCTCTTCGAGGGCGCGCCAAAGACCTATCTGATCGCCTCGACGCCTCGCTGCGGCAGCCATTATCTGGGCCATGCGCTGACTGCGATGGGCGGTTTTGGCGTACCGCTCGAATATCTCAACAAGGGCAATTTTAGCGGTTGGAAAGCCCGGTTTGGCAACCACCGCCTGCCGGGGCTTTTGTGCGACATCATCCGTCACCGCACAAGCCCCAACGGGCGGTTCGGGATCAAGGCGCATTGGAGCCAATTCAGCCCCCACATCGGCACCGACAGGCTCGCCCCGCTCGGCACCATTGAGCGCGTGATCCACATTTATCGGGGCGACCTTTTGGGACAGGCGATTTCTTTTGAGAAGGCCAACCAGACCGGGCAATGGATCAGCGGAGCGCCAGCCAAGGGCAAGGCAACCTATCGCTACGGCAAGATCGTCAAGGCGGCGGAGAACCTGCGATCACAAAACCTCGCCTGGGCCGCCTATCTGGCCGATCATGAGGGCGAGGTTTTGCGGTTAGATTACGCCTCTTTGATCGCGGCGCCCGAGTTTAAACTGACCGAGATCCGCGATTTTCTCGACCCGGAAAGCACGGCCCAACCGCAGCCGTCCGAACGGACGCAGAAGCAGTCTGATGGCCTCTCGAAACAGTGGCGAGAGCGGTTTCTGGACGACATGCGCCCAGAGCACGCCTGGATCGCGGAGCCCTTCGCGTTGGAGTAGCGCCGCTCTCGTTCTGACGTTTACGGCGCAGGCGTCCACATCGGGTTGCCAGAGGCGGTGTCGCGCACTTCGGGCTGCAGCACATCCCAATGCTCGGCGATCTTGCCGTCCTCGACGCGGAACATGTCGACGCCCACCATCGGCTCAGGGCCCCAGCCCGTCGCGCGGAAATGCACGGCGACCATCTGGGCCTCTTCATCGGCGATCACGTTGCCGATCTCATAGGCAAAGCCTTCGGCAGGGGCGCTGGCGAAACCGCGCAGGGTGTCGAGACCATTCGGAAAATTCGGATTGTGTTGGATGTAGTCTTCGCGGAACAGGCGGTCGATGGCCGCCACATCCGGTTCGATGAAGACGGCAGTGACGCCCGCGATCACGATGTCGCGCGCGCTTTCTGCTTGTGTCGCGATGGGGGCGGCGATCAAGGCCGTCGCCAGTAAAAACTGTTTCATCTGTGATCTCCCTTTGTGACATTTAAGCGGTTCGCGGCGCGGCTGGCAATCAGCTCCGCGCCGCGAGGACGTTTAGGCCAGAATGATTGGGCCTAGATGTTTAAGCGAGCGCGGCTTTGATCGTCTCGGCAATCGGCTCGGTCGGGTGGCCGATCAGTTTGGACAGCGTTTTGCTGTCGTCAAACAGCGACCCTTTGGCGGCTTTCGCGTCCGAATCCGCGAGAATCGCGGCGAAGGGGCCGGGCAGACCAGCGCCCACGAGCGCCTCGGTGAACGCGGCTTCGGGCATGTCGGTGTATGTGACCTCTTTGCCGGACAGTTCGGTCACGGTGGCGGCATATTCGGTCAGCGTGTAGGCCGCGTCACCGGCGAGTTCGAGAACTTCGCCGTCATGACCGCCAGCGAGCACAATGGCGGCGGCTTCGGCGTAGTCTTTGCGCGATGCGGTGGCGAGTTTTCCGTCCTGCGCGGCGCCAAAATGCTGACCCAGTTCAAGGTCTTGGCCCAACGTCATGGTGATGTTTTCGGAATACCAGCCGTTGCGCAACAGGGTGTGGGGGATGCCGCTATCCTTGAGTGCGGCTTCGGTCGCGAGATGCTCTTCGGCCAGCGCCATGTTGCCCGTGTCGGCATTCAGGATCGAGGTGTAGGCGATGAATTTGACGCCTGCGGCTTTGGCGGCTTTGATGACATTGCCGTGCTGGGTGGCGCGCTGGCCGACTTCGGAGGAGGAGATCAGGAGCAGGCGGTCGACACCGGCAAAAGCGGCTTCGAGGGCAGCTTCATCGGTGTAATCGCCGCGGCGGGTGGCGATGCCTTTGGCGGCATAGGCGTCGGCGGCTTTGTCGGAGCGGACGAGGGCGAGGATGTCGTCTTTGGCGACAAGGGTGGCGAGGTGATCGACGACGAGGTGACCGAGTTGGCCGGAGGCGCCGGTGACGAGATAGGTTGTCATGATCTTTCCTTTTGGGATCGTTTCGAATATAGGTCTCATTTAGAGACCTAAATCGCCTTTGAAAAGGAGGCAGGTTTTCGGTCCCAGGTTACATGAAGGGAACCTAGGTCATGCGGGATATGCAGCTGAGCCGCCTTGAGGAATGGAAGGCGATGGGATTCGATTTCCAGAACTGCCCTGTGCGGCAGGTGCTGGATCACGTCGCGGCGAAATGGACCTCGCTGATTCTGCTCGAACTGGAAAACGGGCCGCAGCGGTTCAACGCGCTCGGCCGTGCGCTGCCAGATATTTCCAAACGCATGCTGACGCAGTCTCTGCGCGATCTCGAACGGGACGGGTTGGTCGCGCGCGAGGTCTTCGACACGAAACCGCCTTCGGTCGTCTATAGCCTCACGGAGATGGGGCGCTCGTTCCTCGAGCCGCTGCACCATATGATCGTCTGGGCCGAAAGAATGATGCCCCAAGTCGAAGCCGCAAGGGCGCAGTTCGACAAGAGCTGAAATCTCGGGCAAGGCCCCGCGACATGGGCCTTATCCACAGGAAATTCGGGCCGAGATGAAACTCGATTAACCTTTCAGGCGTTTCTTAATCAGAGCTGCAACAGCGATGAGAGAAACACATGACCAAGACGACTAAAATACTCGCCCTGATCTGTGCTGCCCTTGCGGGGGCTGCGATGGCCTCCCCCTATGTGCCTTTGAGCGACGAGCATCTCAATCCCGAGCCGGTTCTGATCAAGGTGCCAGCCGAAGATTTGGATCGCTGTGTCGCGACATTGGAGCAGGTTTTTCTGGGGCCCGTTGAACAGGCGACCGTTCAAAGCGCGTCTCTGACGGAGGCTGAGGCGGGCCCGACCGTGCGGTGCGTCGCGGAATAATGTCATGTGTGCGGGGGAGAGCAGTTTCCCCGTATGCAGGCCGGGAGAGCCGCGATAGGCTGGACCCATGAAAGCACAATTCCTTATTTGCATGAGCTGCGCCGTGATGGCCCTTCCATCTTTCGCACAGGCTCAAGACGAGCCACTGTTCCAGTGCCAGTTTGTCAGCGGCAAAGAGGTCACGCTGCGCACATCTGCGCAGGGCATGTCCTATGTTTTCGGGCGCCCGAACGCCAAGCCTGAACTCTTTCTGCTGCGCAAATATGACGAGATCGGCGTGACGCCTTGGAATGGGGTCGGCGGTTCGATTTGGGAAGTTATTGAGTTCAGAAACGCCGATGTGACCTATCGCATCTGGGGGGATTTTGACCGCATGACCGAAGCGCATGAGATCACCGGCGGTATTATGGTTGAGCGGGGCGAAGAAGACTTGGCGCGTCTGGAGTGTCTGCCCGGTACTGTGACCTACACGCCGTTTTCTTTCTCGGATGCTTATGAGGCGGCGGGGTATTGTTGGAGTTTCGACGACAGCCAGTGGCAGGAGCAGTGCGAATGAGCCATCGCGTTTTCGAGATCACGACGCATGGCCCCGGTCTCTATGAATTCACCGCCGATCTGGCGCGTTGGGTCGCGGGGGAGGGGTCAATGGAGGCCGCACTCACCGTGATGGTGCAACACACCTCCGCCTCTCTCGTCATTCAGGAGAACGCCGACCCGGAGGTGCAAACCGATCTTGCCGCGTTTTTCCATCGCTTGGTGCCGCCGACCACCGATCCGTCCATGGCCTATCTGACCCATACCTACGAGGGGCCGGACGATATGCCCGCGCATATCAAATCCGCGATTTTGCCCACAACACTCACAATTCCTGTTCTAAATGGCCGAATGACGCTTGGAACATGGCAAGGTGTTTACCTTTTCGAACATCGCAGCCGTCCGCACACGCGTCGGGTCATGGCGCTCTTGCGATGACCGTCTGAAAAGAGTGTCCCCACAACATCTAGCGATGCAAATTATCACTACCCAAATTCTGGGCTTCCCCCTATAGTGCCTGTGGATAACTGGGGCAAAGACCCCAGATGACTGAGGCAGTGATGAGATAAGGGGGCGCAGATGCGTTGTCCATTTTGCGGAAATGTCGATACCCAGGTGAAAGACAGCCGTCCGGCTGAAGATCATGTTGCGATCCGTCGGCGACGGTTCTGTTCGGCCTGTGGCGGACGCTTTACCACATACGAGCGCGTGCAACTGCGCGATCTCGTTGTGGTCAAAACCAATGGCCGGCGCGAGGATTTCGACCGCGACAAACTAGAGCGTTCCATCCGCATCGCGGCCCAGAAACGCCCGATCGAACCGGAGCGTCTGGATCAGATGATCTCTGGCATCGTGCGCCGTCTTGAGAGCATGGGCGAGACGGATATCCCGTCGAAAACCATCGGCGAGATCGTAATGGAAAGCCTTGCGCGGATCGACACCGTCGCCTATGTGCGCTTTGCCTCGGTCTATAAAAACTTCCAGGCCGCCGACGATTTCGACAAATTTGTCAGTGAGTTGCGCCCGGATCCCAAGTCTGACGAATGAGCCAAACTTTTGATGAACGCCACATGCGTCACGCGCTGTCCTTGGCGGCGCGTGGGCTTGGGCGGACGTGGCCAAATCCCGCCGTCGGTTGTGTGATCCTCAAAGACGGTCGCGTCGTTGGACGTGGCTGGACCCAGCCTGGCGGGCGACCTCACGCAGAGGCCATGGCACTCGCTCAAGCGGGCGATCTGGCGCGCGGCGGCACGGCCTATGTGACGCTGGAGCCCTGTTCCCACCACGGCAAAACGCCCCCCTGTTCCGAAGCTCTGATCAAGGCGGGCGTGTCGCATGTCGTCGTCGCCTTGGGTGACCCGGACCCGCGGGTGAACGGCAAGGGCTTTGCGATTTTGCAAAGCGCAGGTCTCTCCGTCACCTCGGGTGTGCTTGAAGCAGAGGCACGCCGCCAACAACAGGGCTTTCTCTTCAAGGTCACCAAAGGCCGCCCGATGCTGACGCTGAAATTGGCGCTCTCTTGGGACGGGCGGATCGCCACCGCAACTGGTGAGAGCCAATGGATCACCGGCCCACAAGCGCGGCGTCGGGTGCATGCCATGCGCGCCAATCACGACGCGGTTCTGGTGGGCGGCGGCACCGCGCGGGCCGATGATCCGGGCCTGACCGTGCGCGGTCTGGGCGTCTCGCATCAACCGGTGCGGGTGGTGATGTCGCGTCGTCTCGACCTGCCTCTTAACGGCCAACTGGCGCGCACGGCGCAGGAGGTGCCGGTCTGGATTCTTCATGGTCCGGACGTCAGCGCAGAGTTGAAATCGGCCTGGACAGGCCTCGGCGCGGAGCTGATCGAAGTTGGCGTTCTGGCCGGACATCTCGACCCGCAGGCGGCTTTCCAAGCGCTCGGCGCGCGTGGTCTGACGCGGGTGTTTTGCGAAGGGGGCGGGGCCTTGGCGGCCTCGCTTTTGTCGGCGGAACTGGTCGATCGCGTCGCTCTTTTCACCGCAGGTCTGGCGATCGGCGCCGAAGGCATGCCGGGTCTGGGTGCGCTGGGATTGGACCGTCTGGCGGCGGCGCCGCGCTATCGGTTGGAAAGCTTTGAGCGGATCGGACCAGACGCGCTGAGCCTTTGGAGCTTACCGGAGACCTAAAAGAGCGGCGCGCAGTTGGCGCAGTTTCGCAAGCGCAAACTGTGCGGCGCGGCTGCGCCCGTTTGGTGTCGATGCCAAAAGCTCCAACGCCTCTTCAGGCGACAAAGGCGCGCCGGTTTTCGGGTCAAAATAACGTGGATAATCAATGAGAACCGCATGGGCGAGGCCCATCACATCGGGCCGTGCCGCGCGCCGGGCGGGCGTGGAACCGAGGTCAGTGGTCAGCCCCCATCCGGCATAAAACGGCGCGCCGGTGCAGGTCACGGGCGTGCCGCGCAGGAGCGCCTCGAAGCCAATTAGAGAGGTCATGGTCCAGACCTCGTCGCAGGCCTCTATGAGGGCCAGCGGATCGGCTTTGTGAGCGATCACATCGGCAATTTGAGCCGCCTCTGAGAGTTTGCCGCGGCGCAGGCCCGCTTCGACATCCGGGTGTGGTTTGTAGACAATCACCGCCTCGGGATGGGCGGCGCGGGCGGCCTGCAACAGCGCAAGGTTGGTCGCAATCTCCCCGGCACCGAGACGGATCGAGGCGTCATCCTCTACTTGTCCGGCGACCAGAAGCCGGTGCCCCTCCGGCAACGCAGGTTGGCCCTCTCCGACATTGTATTTGCTCAGGCGCAGCTCCGTCAGGCGGCGCACGAATGTCTCGGCACGCTTGCGTTGCCGGTCGTTGAGGTCCACCCGCGCGCTGATCAAGGTTTCGAGCCGCGAAGGGCGGGTCGGATCGAAGTAAATTCCCAGATCGTCGAGCACCAGAGACAGCGGGCGGACGAGGGCTGCACCGAGACCACGCGAGCGTAGAAAGCCGTCCTCAAGGCGCAGGTCAGACTCCGCGCTCTGCCCCCATGCAAGGTGGCGCGCGCCTTCGCTCTTATGCCGGGCAATCTCTTCTGCATTGTCGGAAAACACGATTCGGCTCTGTCCCAGATACTGCCGCAAGAAAGGGCGCTTCCAAGGCAAAATATTTGAGGCGACATAGCCCGCTCTGTCGTCGCTTTCGGCCCGAATTCGGGCCTCCAGGCGGCTCAGGATGTCTTCGATCTCAAGTTCGGTGTCCCCGCTCCGCCATGCCGTCGACATCATCATAGCACCGCAGAAAAGCTGCGCGCGGGTGAGGCGGCGGGTGCTGTGAGGATTAGGATTCTCGTCCTGTGTGAGATCGAGGCTGCCGTACCAAGGACGCCCAAAGACCCGTGGGCGATGCCCCACCAGAATGGCGTCAAACCCGGCACCTGCACTATGAGTATAGACCGACGTGGCATTTTCCAAAAGCGGGTAGAGCGGTGCATCAGCGTGCAAAAGCGTCACGCGCGGGTCGTTGTGATTTACGAAAAAACCATCTTCGCAGGTCAGGATTGCGACCTGCGCATTGAGCAATTCTGTCTGCGCAAAGACCAGCATTTCGGCCATATCGGCCTCAGTCGGGGCCGCTTGCGAGGCGCGGGGCTGATCCAAAACGAGCACATATGGAACATTCGGAAGCGTCTTTTCGGACGTATGCGCCGAAAACTTAGACACTTCCAATGAAACCAGCCACTCGATTGCATCGCGGGCCCGCGCGAGTTTCGCGCTGTCGTCCAGCCCGCTCTCGGCCAGAAGAGCGTCCCAGTCCTGCCGTGTGACGCAGGCAAGATCAGGCTCTGCGAGAACCCGTTGGAACAACAGGGGCGGCGCAAAGGAAAGCCGCCCGGACACTGTCGGGGCGGCTTTGGATGCGATGCGGTCGGGATCGACCATGGGCCTTAATTGGCGAGGTTGCTGAGCGAATTGGCCGAGGTCGCGGTGCCAGTGATCGCGCCCAGAGTTTTCTGCCATTGGACGAACGGCGCCTCGGTGACGTAAAGCGTGTCTTCGTCACGGATCAGGAAGTCGCGTGCGAGGAACAGCCCGTTCGGCTGGGTCAGGTCCAGCACATAGATCATGCGTTGCGTGCCGACCAGATCGTCACGGCCCATAACCTGTTTGGCGATTTCTTCGGGTTCGTTGCGGAACACGAAGACGCCGGTCGGATCGGCGGCATTGGTCTGCAACCCGCCGACTTGGGCGATGGCTTCCAGCGCGGAGAGGTTGCGGGTCTCAAACGAGATCACGCTTTGACCGCCGGTTGCCCCCATCGCGGTGAAGGACCGGGGATCGGCTTCTACGAGAATGCGGTCGCCATCGCGCAGAGGGATGTCGTATTTCGGGTTCTCGTAGAGATCGGCGAACCAGACGGTGCCGATTGAGCTGCCGCGAATAACCTTGACCTGCGCCACATCGGGTTCGACGGAGACGCCGCCCGCTTTGGCCAGCATGGCGGTGAGGCGACGGGTCGGGCGCTCGATCGGGTAGACGCCCTGACCGGCGATTTGACCCGTGATGGTCACGGTGGCGCCATCGCCGGCGGCGCGGGCGACCATAACCTGCGGGTCAGGGGTCTGGGTGTCGAGTTTTTCGGTGATGATGCGGCGGATGGCCTCGGGGCTGTTGCCCGCGGCTTTGACGCGGCCCGCATAAGGCACAAAGATGAAGCCGCCGCCATCTACCTGAACCTCGGAGAGGACGGTCGCATTTGCGCCTTGGCCCGCCAGAAGGCCATCATCGACGTTTTCCCAGATGGTGAGCGACAGCACATCACCCGGCGCAATCGTGTCAGACCCGATCACGCCCGCGTTTTGGAACGCGGAGGAAAAGCCGAGCTCTTGATTGATGGCGGTGGCGGCGTTGACGCGGTCATTGACGGTCACGACGAAAGAATCACCTTTTTCCAGAACGGAGCCAGCAAAGATCTCTTTCTTGTTCGGACCAGAACGCGGCAAAGCACACGCGGACAGGCTTGCAGCCACGGCCACAAGCGTGATGGCGCGGGTGATGCGCGATGTCAGGATCTGCACTGGTCGAACTCCTCTGCCCCATATTTTTATCGGGTTTAATCAGAAGATTAATGAATAGCGAGTCAAAAATCCACCGTGGCGACCGGACGCGATGCGGTCCCCAAAGGGGTGTTGCGGGAAGGTCGCTGGTCCCATAGGGAGTGTGGTCGAGAGAGGTTATGCCTCATGATCTAGGGGCAAAATCCGCGTCTTGGATGTCGTTTTGTGGCCTTAATCGCCGTGGATCGCTCTGCTCAGCGCTTCACTTCACGGATTTACTTTACAAGGCGCAGCGGTTGGCGTGGCGGCGCGGTGCCGGACAGAAGCGCCACATCAGGGGCGTCCTGAGACAACATCAGATCGACGACCTGACGCATCAACTGGCGCCGTCCGCGTTTGGAATAGAACCCGCCGGGCACTTGCGAGGTTTCCAGCAGGAACTGTCGGTAATCGCGATAGGCGCGGGTGTCGGGGCGGTCGGGCTGGGCGAAAAACGCCTCAAGGGCTTGATGCGACACGAACTCCGGTTTGTCGTAAACGGCGCGACCCAGAATGCGCAAAGGGATGCCCAGAGACAGCACCTGCTGCCCGGCGGTGGAGTTCACTGTGACGGCGGAGCGTGCGCTGTGCAAAAGCCGCTGCAACTTGCCGCCCCGAACGTGATGCACACGGTGTTCTACCCCGAATTCCGCAGAGATGCGGCGAATTTCGTGACGCAGGTTGCGGCGGTCGTTTTCCAGAGGATGCGCCTTGAACACCAGATGATGATGCGGCGGCGCGCCGCGCGCAAATCCCTCGATCACATCGGCGATGAATTCGGGCATGGTGGAATAGGGGCTGTGGACCTGAAAGCTGGTGTCATGTTCGAGCTGCAACAGCGCGATATGGAACGGATGCCCGTCGGTAAGGATCGAGCGCGTGTGCCACGCTCGCGACAGCCAATGTTGCGGCATCATCGTCAGGCGTTTGAAATACAATAGAAATTCTTTGGTGACCGGCAATTCGCGATGGCCGCGATAATGTCTAAAGGCGGAGTTTCGGAACATCACGAACCAATGATAGAGCGCGCCGTAAAAGATGTGTTGGCGCATATCGCCCCAAAGCGCGGGCGGCTCGATATTGTCGTGGTCGATCTTGTCCAGGGCGGCGCGCATCTCCGCCACAGTCAGCGACATGAGGGTCGAATTGCCGTTCGAGCCGTCGCGCTCATAGGTGACCCAATAGGGACGGATATAGCCCTCTTCGAATACATGAACGGTCAGCCCCATCTCGCGGGCTTTCTCGATCGCCAGCGCATGGACGGGGCGGGTGTCGCCATAGAGGACAATGTCGGTGACGGATTTCTCGCGCACAATCTCAGCAAAGCGGGCGGGCCAGTCATCGGCGGGCTGGGTGTAGGGCAGGAAGCTTTTGGTCGAGAACCAGAACGCCCGGTCACCGGCGTTGAAGCCGACACGCCAGACTGTGGCGCCAGCGGCGCGCAGCATTTTGCCCAAAGACCAGAAAAACGGCCCATGCGGTCCCTGCAACATCAGGAACACGCGCGTTTTCGCGGTGGTTTGGACCTCTGGGTGTTTCATGGCGTCGTCTTTGAGCCTCTCGGGCTGTCTTGTCATGGTTAAAGTGTTGCTTGCCTAAAAAATCGGGCGGATTTGTGGCCGCTCGGTCGCAGAGTGGACCGCAGAGAAAACAGGTCGACGGCAGATCTATAGGACACCATTTCCGAAAAAGGTGAAGATTCGCTGAGCGGTCTCGCGACAGCATCGCTTGCAGCAGAACGCCGGGAGCGCTACCTCTGGACGCAAAGCACTTGAGCCCGACAGGAGAAGACATGTTCACAGGGATCGTCACGGACATCGGCACCGTTCTGGAACTGGAAAAGCGCGGTGATTTGCGGGCGCGGATCGGCTGCGCGTATGATGTGGATGGGATCGAGATCGGGGCGTCGATTGCCTGTGACGGCGTGTGCCTCACCGTGATTGCGCTCGGAACCGATCCGCAAAACTGGTTCGACGTGGAAATCTCTGCCGAGAGCGTGTCGAAGACCAATATTTCGGCGTGGGACTTGGGCAAAAAACTCAATCTTGAGCGCGCCTTGAAACTCGGGGACGAATTGGGCGGCCATATCGTGTCGGGCCATGTCGATGGCGTGGCCGAGATCATCGCCATGGTGGACGAGGGCGACAGCACGCGGATCAAGTTTGACGCGCCGGAGGCCCTGGCGAAATTCATCGCGCCGAAAGGCTCGGTGGCCTTGAACGGCACGTCTTTGACGGTGAACGAGGTCGAAGGCACCAGTTTTGGCATCAACGTCATCCCGCACACTCAAGAGGTGACGACCTGGGGCCGCGTGAAAGTGGGCGATAAGGTCAACCTCGAGATCGACACGCTGGCGCGCTACGTGGCCCGTCTCCAAGAGTGGCAGGCATGACGCCTCTCCACGGCGTCGGCCACAATGGCGGCCCGGCTTTTGAGGGCGGAGTGAGCTATCGTCGCTATCTTTGGAAGAATGCGCGCAAGGGGTTGATGGGGGAGACCCTGCCCATCGAGGTCATTCGCCGTCGGGTGCGCCGCGCCGAAGAGCTGGGTCTGCCCTATAAATCCTACGCTTCCATCCGCGCTTGCACCGGCCGCGATGTGATCGGGTTTCTGTTTTCGTCCAATGCCTTGCGGCTCATTCGTCAGGGCGATCAAATGCCCCCGGCCTATGCCGACAAACTGGCGCAGGTGAAGGCCACACGGCTGGTCGCCGCGCATCATCCGCTTGTACCGGAGTTGATCGAGGCCATGGAGAGCATCGACAAAGCCACCGCAGCCCCCGCGCCCTATGCGCCGTGGAGCACGCAGCGCGCCCGCCTGTCCGCACTTTTGGGGCCGAAACTGCCGCGCGCGGGCGTTGTGTTGATTGCCGATGCGCCCTTTGAGGCGGATTGGCTGATGGCGGGCAAGCTCGGCGGCCAGATCGAGGCACCGGTTTTCTTTGGGGCCTGAGACTTTCGAGAGGGGTTTTCAAGGAGATGCCTGTCTTTTCAGACAGGGTGCGTGAAGCGACCGGCGCCTGTGCGTGTGATGAGGCTGGCGTTTGGGCGCGCAAACCTGTACGCAAAGGCGACTGAAGCCCCAGAAAGCCGCCGAAACGACCATGCCGGAAATGCACATGACTGAGACACTCAAGACCGATAGCGATACCTATCACGCCGCCATTTCCCCCATCGAGGAAATCATCGAAGACGCCCGCAATGGCCGGATGTTCATCCTCGTGGACCATGAGGATCGCGAGAACGAAGGCGATCTGGTGATCCCGTCGCAGATGGCGACGCCTGAGGCGATCAATTTCATGGCCACCTATGGGCGCGGGCTGATCTGTGTGACGCTCACCGGCGAACGGATCGACGCGCTGGGCCTGCCGATGATGGCCTCGAGCAATTCGTCGCGCCACGAAACCGCCTTTACCGTCTCCATCGAGGCGAAAGAGGGTGTGTCCACCGGTATTTCTGCGCACGACCGCGCGCGCACCGTCGCCGTGGCCATCGACCCGTCGAAAACCTCCGCCGATATTGCCACACCTGGCCATATTTTCCCGCTGCGCGCCCGTGATGGCGGTGTGCTTGTCCGCGCCGGTCATACCGAGGCTGGTGTCGATGTCGCGCGTCTTGCCGGGCTGATGCCCAGCTCGGTGATCTGCGAGATCATGAACGAAGACGGCACCATGTCGCGCCTGCCGGATCTGGTGGGCTTTGCACAGCTTCACAATCTCAAGATCGGGACGATTTCCGATCTGATCGCCTATCGTCGTCGTCACGACAACCTCGTGACCAAGGTGACGGAACGTGAGGTCCGCTCCGAATTCGGTGGCGACTGGAACATGCAGGTCTACACCGACGATCTGCACGGCGCGGAACATATCGTGCTGACCAAGGGCGATGTCTCCGATGGCAAGCCGGTGCTCGTGCGCGTGCACAACCTCAACCCGCTCGAAGACGTCTTGGGCATTTGCAAGACCTCGCGCGAGATGGAAGGCGCGATGGAACTGATCGCCGAGGAGGGTCGCGGTGTGGTCGTCCTGCTGCGCGACACGCGGATGAAGCTCGCCGATGAGGACGAAGCCTCGCCACAAACTCTGCGCCGCTACGGTCTTGGTGCCGAAATTCTCGCCGCACTCGGACTGCATGAGTTGATCCTCGTGACGGATAGCCCGAAACCGAAAGTGCCGGGGCTTGAGGCCTTTGGTCTCGAAATCACCGGCACACGAAAAATCACCGAAGGGGCATGAACCATGGCCGCTGCTGAACAACATCACATTCTCGATCTGCCGTCCTTCGAAGAGCCGGTGAAAATCCTGATCGTCGTGGCACCTTATTATAAGGACATCGCCGACGAGCTGGTCGCGGGCGCCAAATCCACCGTCGAGCAAGCCGGCGGCACCTGGGATCTGGTCGAAGTGCCGGGCGCTTTGGAGGTTCCCACCGCGATCTCCATCGCCGACAAGCTGTCGAACTTCGACGGCTATGTGGCGCTGGGCTGTGTGATCCGGGGCGAAACCACGCATTACGAGACGGTCTGCAACGACAGCTCGCGCGCGATTCAGTTGATGGGCCTTCAGGGGCTTTGCATCGGCAATGGCATCCTGACCGTGGAAAACCGCGACCAGGCCGTGGTGCGTGCCGAGAGCAAAGGTCAAAATAAAGGCGGCGGGGCAGCGGCTGCAGCCTTGCATCTCATTGCGCTTTCGCGCAAATGGGCCGCTCCGAGCAAGGGCGTGGGATTCCACGCGGACGCGATCAAGCTTGCCGGTGACACCAAGCCAGCATGATGGACGCAAAAGAATGACCGAAGAGAACACCCATCTGAAACCGCCCACCAAGCGCGAGATGAAATCCGCCGCGCGGCTGTACTCCGTGCAGGCGCTGTTTCAAATGGAGGCGGCGGATATGACCGTCGACAAGGTGCGCCGCCAGTTCTACGACCATTTCTTCGGTCTGGTGACCGAGGAAGAGGGCACGTTTATTGATGGCGACAGCGACCTGTTTCACGAGATCACCGAGATCGCGGTCAACGATCAGGCGAAGATCGACCAGATGACCAACCGGGCTTTGGTGGCGAAATGGCCGATCGCGCGGATCGACTCGACGCTTCGTGCTCTGTTCCGTGCCGCAGGCGCCGAGCTTTTGTCCGGTCGCACACCGCCCAAGGTGGTGATTGTGGAATTCGTGGACGTCGCCAAGGCGTTTTACCCCGATGGTCGTGAGCCGAAATTCGTCAATGCGGTGCTGGATCATATGGCCCGCGAGGCTCGACCGGAGGCCTTTTAAGGCCGTAGGGAGAACGAGCAAATCAAGCATGTGAGGCTCGACCGGAGGCTTTTTAAGGCCATATCTGGAGCCAAGCAGTTCTGACATTTTTAAACCGGGCGCTCTCAAAAGCGTCCGGTTTTCCTTTACGCGCCCACAAGCTGACGGCTGTGATTGGGAAAGGCCCGGCGCAAGAGCGCAATGGAGCCCAGGCAGAGGGCAAAGAGCACCCCGGTCATGACCGCGATATTCGCCAGTGGCGCAGTGAAGAGAGGTCGGTAACCTACCTCAAGCAGCAGGTAAATCATCGGCGCGTGGAGGAAAAACACCCCGAAACTCGCTTCCGCAAGGGACTGGCTCCACCCAAGGGGCCGGTCTGCATAGCGCTCCAACAGGCCCAGAATCGCAAAAGACAGCGCCAGCTTTTGCGGCATCATCAGGTCGATCTCGCTCCAACGCAGGCTAAATCCTGTGTGATAATTGCCGTAATGCCCCATCTGCGCGGCCAGCATCGCCAAAAGAATGGCGCTCAGCAGGAGTGGAAAGGTCAGCCGTTTCAGGAGAGGGAGGGCCGCCGCCCGGTGCTGCATATAGGTCATGCCGGTGAGATAGACGGGCGTGAAATAGATCACCGATTGCGGGATCACCATATCCTCGACCGAGCGCTGCACAATGTTGGACAGAAGGTAAAGCACCGCCAAGAGGCTGAGCTGATGGTTCAGAGACAGGCGTTGATAGGCCATGTGCAGAGGCGACATCAGGAATATCACCAGAATGGCGGGCACATACCAATAGGCGATCACCGTATTGCCGCTGAGCAAAAGATGCGCGCCATAAAGAACCCGCGCGCCGATCTCGCCCGAGGGAGGCCTCGCGCAGCACGACGAACACGGTCAGAGGCAGCGCCAGAACGAGATAGGGCAGGGCGACATTGCGGAGCTTTGAACGCATGAAACGCCGAAACGTGTAGCGCGGCACAAAGACATGTTGGAACAGAATGCCGGAGATCAGCACAAAGAACACGGTCGCGCCGGTCAGCAGGTTGATGAAAGTGCCCTGCGCCAGCGTCGGGCTGTCGTAATGCGCAAGCAGGATGCAGTGGGAGGCCACGACAAAGACAATCGCCAGCGCGCGGAAATGGGTGATGGCATGGAGCGTCATGGGGTCCTCATCTTCGGCCAGTTTTGGGGCGTGTGGCGTGCCGCTTTTGACCAGATAACAGGCCAATCATGGAGATTTTGAGGCTGGATCGGGGTCTTTCGATGCGCGGCATCGCGAGAGACCAGCCGCTACATCCTGTCACCTGTTGTCATATGCAGGATTTGATATAGATTCTGTGCTATAGAACTCAGAGTCTCATGTCGGGAGCGCTGCCATGCCACAATCTGCCATGCCCAAACTGGTCAAACTCTACATCACTCAGGTGCTGATCGGCTTTGCCATCGCCGCCGCTTTTGTCGCGACGCTTCTCTATTTCAACGTCGCCAACCTCTGGCATCTGGTGACGCACAATGACGTCGGCATCATCGCTGTGATAGTCTTGTGGTTCGCCAATGGCATTGTCTTCTCCGGCGTGCAATTTGCCATTTCGATCATGCGCATGGCCGAAAGCGAGGATGGTGATCAGGGCGGCAAGCGCGATGATATTCCGCTCACCGCTCTTGAGCCGATCCCCGTTGAGGCGCAGTCCCGGCGCCGCTAACTTATAGACTTTCCAATAAAAAACGCGCCCCGAGAGGCGCGTTCTTTGTAAGGCGGCGGGGGACCACAGCATCCGTAGCGACGCTTTGCTCCCGATGCCTGATATATCAGGTGGGCGCCAGGTAACAAAACCAGGGTCTTGACAGAGCCAGCTCCCATTCGGTTGCGTAAGGCCTCCGGAGACTTGCGCCCATGTGTACGAAACGAGCAGATCCCGCCTCAGCCCGAGATAGGGCGAACCACGGCAAAGGACAAGGGGCAGGGCGTTGAAATTCTCCCCCACTTGCGCCAGATAATTCCCCATGCCCGATCCAACAGACATCACCACCTATCAACCCGGCCAACTTCTGGCCCGCGGCGTCTCGCGCCACATGCGCAGCCATGATTTCACCTGCGTCGAGGAACTCGTCCCTGCGCGCGGTCTGCGCGTCGATGTCATGGCGCTGGGGCCAAAAGGCGAGGTCTGGGTGATCGAATGCAAATCCAGCCGCGCGGATTTCATGTCGGACAGCAAATGGCAGGGCTATCTGGAATGGTGCGACCGCTATTTCTTCGCGGTCGATGCCGAGTTTCCGGTCGAGATCCTGCCCGAAGACGCGGGCCTCATTTTGGCGGATGGCTACGGCGCCGAGATCGTGCGGATGCCCGATGAGGACAAACTGCCCGCCGCTCGGCGTAAGAAAATCCACATGATCTTTGCCCGCACCGCCGCCGCGCGGCTCCAGAGCTACCGCGATCCGGGCGTCGCCGGAATGTTCAAAGAAAAATAGTCTTCTTCGTGGGAAAAATACTCCCGCCAGAGGCAAACAACCTCTCAGGCGTGAGCTTACTTCGCCAACTTGCGCGCCTGTGCCGCCGCTGCGCGCAGCTCTTCGGCGATCTCTTCGGCCTCTTCCGGTTCGAAATCCATCGGAATCTCGATGCCACCCGTCGCCTCAATGAACATGCGCACCATGCCAAGTGTGGTCGGCCCGATCTGAAGATTGGCTTCGATGTCTTTTTCCGAATTGATACCCATGATGGCTCCTTTGTGGATGAGAAAGGCGTTTACGCGTTTGAGGCAGATGAGGCAAGCCGGCTCTGGGCGCGCGCGGTCTCGCCCTTTGCACAGAGAAGTGTTTTGCGAAAAATCTGCCTGCCAAAGCGTGGTTTTGTCCAAACTGCCTCTTGCATTCATCATCACAGGACAGTACATCCCCCGACAGTGCCGCCTTAGCTCAGTAGGTTAGAGCGCCTGATTGTGGATCAGGAGGTCCCCCGTTCGAGCCGGGGAGGTGGTACCACTCCCCCCCCACACACATATACACGACATGTTATGGTACGCCGCAGATGGCTTCGGCCCGCGCGCCGTTCCGCATCGCCATATCCCCCCCCATCAGCAGATCCGAGTGATCCGTCTTCTGACGCTTTCGGCCGTCACCCTTGTCTGGCGATGGCGGGGGGTATTTCGGCTGGGATGGCGCGGTCTGGCGCGGTCTGACACGCGAGATTCACGTGGCCCAGCCGACGGGACGTTTGCGCCGCGCATGGACCAGGGCGATGCGCGACAACATGGAGCGATTCATTCGCCTAAGTCCTGAACTTCAAGGCAAAATTTCCGGGTTGCATTGGGCTGCGACAAAATGTAGCAATTTGTGGAATTGCATGTTAGTCTTCCAATTAGGGAGGACATGATGCACCTTTATGTCGTAGGATTGGCCTATTCGGCCCTGGTCCTGCTTCCGGTCGCATTGTTCGCTTATGCAGCCTGTGAATGCTGCAAAGGTCGAACAGACGACGGAGCAGTCTGACCTTAAAAGAACACTCCCGACTGTTGGCCTGTCATGGGCCTCATGTTCGGGGGGAGGAACGCGGCGCAGGGGAGGGCGCCGCGTTCTCTGTTTCAGAGGCGGGATTTTTAAAGGGGCGGGTTAATTCGCACCAGTCTCCACCGCAACTCTCTGGCGCAGCGCGCCGGTCGCGGCATCGAAAATCAAAATCTCGTCCCCGGCCACCACCGCGACCCAATCGGAGCCGCGCGTCACCGCCTCCGGCGTGACACCTTCGGGCAGATCGAGCGCCTCGGGCCAGCTCAGCGCAGGTCCTGTATTCTCAAAATCCGGGAAGCGCGTGACAAGGAAGCCAATCAGCACTAGAAACCCGACAATCATCACCCCCAAAAGCCCGGTGACCAGCCGACGCAACAGCGTCAGCCCCGCCGCGTCTTTCGGGTTCAATTCGAAGTCCTTACCTACCGGATCATCCATGACTGTCACCGTTTCTTTTACCATCGGGGAACACCCGCCCAAACGTCTTGATAAGGCGATTGCTCGCGATGTGCCAGAAGAAGCCACGCTGTCGCGCTCGCGGCTTGTGAAACTTCTGGCCGAAGGCGCCGTAAAGGTGAACGGCGCGGTCGTCACAGATCAAAAGGGCAAGGTTGAAGAGGGCGATCTGGTCGAGATCACGGTCGAGGAAGCGACCGAGGTCGAATTGAAGGCCGAAAACATCCCGCTCGACGTGATCTACGAGGATGACGACCTGATCGTGGTGAACAAACCCGTCGGCATGGTCGTCCATCCGGCGCCGGGCAGCCCGTCGGGCACTTTGGTCAACGCCTTGATGCATCATTGCGGCGACAGCCTGTCGGGGATCGGCGGCGAAAAACGCCCTGGCATCGTGCATCGGATCGACAAGGACACCTCGGGCATTCTGGTTGTCGCGAAATCCGACAAGGCGCACCAAGGCCTTGCGAAACAATTCGAAAAACACACGGTCGAGCGCAAATATTTCGCGCTGGTCTATGGCGCGCCGGACCCGATGGACCCGCGGCTGCGCGGCGTCAAAGGCGTGAGTTTCGAAGGCTCGAACATTCTGCGCATCACCACAATGCTGGGCCGTCACAAGACGGATCGGCAAAAGCAGGCGGTGTCCTTCACAGAGGGCCGCCATGCGATCACCCGCGCGCGCGTGCTGGAGCTATACGGCACGCCGGCACAATTGGCGCTGGTGGAGTGCTGGCTAGAAACCGGGCGCACCCACCAAATCCGCGTGCATATGGCGCATGCCGGGCACGGGTTGGTTGGCGATCAGACCTATGGCGGGCGGCGCAAACTCAATCACAAGGCGCTCTCCGAGGCGGCGCGCGATGCGGTGGATGCCTTCCCGCGTCAGGCGCTTCACGCCGCTGTTTTGGGCTTTATCCATCCGGTGACACGCGAAGACATGCGGTTCGAGGCGCCTTTGCCGGAGGATATGCAGGGGCTTCTGGATACGCTCTAAGCGCCCGGTCTTTGTAACATGCGGCCACATCGTTGTGAGCCGGGTGAAATCTTGACGGTTTTGCTTGGGGAACTTTTTGGCTTGGGTCATGGTTTGTTCAGACCTTGGACATAGGAATATGCGTGCCGCCCCTTGAAAGCGCTAACAGGCCTTCCCAAATGGCATGTTAAGCCTTATAACATAGGCGTGACGCGGGAGAGATGTGAGAGATGAGTAATTACGCCAATTTGCCGGCTCCGAGCCCCGAACAGGGCCTGAACCGCTATTTGCAGGAAATCCGCAAGTTCCCGATGCTGGAACCCGAGGAAGAATACATGCTGGCGAAACGCTGGGTGGATCATGAGGACGCCACTGCGGCGCATAAGCTTGTGACCTCGCACCTGCGTTTGGCGGCGAAAATCGCCATGGGCTATCGCGGCTACGGCTTGCCGCAGGCCGAAGTTGTGTCGGAGGCCAATGTGGGCCTGATGCAGGCGGTGAAACGCTTTGATCCGGAAAAGGGCTTTCGCCTCTCGACCTATGCGATGTGGTGGATTCGTGCGAGCATTCAGGAATATATCCTGCGCTCTTGGTCGCTGGTGAAACTCGGGACGACGTCGGCGCAAAAGAAACTCTTTTTCAATCTGCGCAAGGCCAAGGCCCGCATCGGCGCCTTTGAGGACGGTGATTTACATCCCGATAACGTCAAACAGATCGCCACCGATCTGGGCGTGACCGAGGATGAGGTCATTTCGATGAACCGGCGGATGTCGGGCGGGGACGCCTCCCTCAATGCCACCGTCGGCAATGACGAAGAAGGTTCTGCGCAATGGCAGGACTGGCTTGAGGACGAGAGTGCCAATCAGGCGGCCGATTACGAGGCCAAAGATGAGATGGACACCCGCCGTCAGCTTTTGGTGCAGGCGATGGATGTGCTCAATGAGCGCGAAAAAGACATCCTGATGCAGCGCCGTCTCAAGGATCAGCCGGTGACGCTCGAAGAGCTGTCGAGCCAATATGAGGTCTCCCGCGAACGCATCCGCCAGATCGAGGTGCGCGCTTTTGAGAAACTGCAAAAACGCATGCAGGAGCTGGCGAAGGAACAGGGCATTCTGGAAAGCGCTTGATCTGATCGGCAAATGAGAATTTCAAAGGGGTGGCTATGCGGCTGCCCCTTTTTCTTTGCGCCGCTATGACGCATGATGGCGGTAACATGATAAAAGGAGAACGGCACATGACCCCTGTCCGCTTTGGCGTTTTGGGCGCTGCAAATTTTGCCCGCGAACATATGGCCCGCGCGATCCATGAGGCGGAAGGCGCCACTTTGGCGGCGCTGGCCACCTCATCCGAGGACAAAGCCGCACCGTTTCAGGCCTTTGCTCCCGATCTCAAGGTCTTCACCGATTACGACGCCATGCTGGCCTCGGACGAGATCGACGCGGTCTATATTCCGCTGCCCAACCACCTGCATATCGACTGGAGCCTCAAGGCCCTCGCGGCCGGGAAACATGTGCTTTGCGAGAAACCGATCGCGATGAAGGCGGAGGAGATCGACGCGCTGATCGTCAAACGTGACGAGACGGGGCTGATCTGTGCCGAGGCCTTCATGATCGTGCATCACCCGCAATGGGCGCGCGTGCGGGACCTTTTGGCGGCGGGCGAGATCGGCGATCTCATGCGGGTCGAGGTCGGGTTTTCCTTTGACAACCCGGACATGAACAATATCCGAAACCGGCCTGAAACCGGCGGCGGGGCCTTGGGCGACATCGGGGTCTATGCCATGGGGTCGACGCGGTTTGCGACCGGGGAGGAGCCGGTTGAGATCACCCATGCCGAGATCACCCGCGAGAATGGCGTCGATGTCAGCGCCGAATTTTCCGCGCGCTTCCCGAGCTTTGCCTATCACGCCTATGTCTCCATGCGCATGGCACCCTTCCAGGAGGTGCGGTTTCATGGTTGCAAGGGTCTGATCATCCTCAAAACCCCCTTCAATGCGGGCACGGCGGGGCTGGCCGAGATCGAAATTCGTGACACCCAAGGCGGGCTGAAACTCGAACGTTTCCCCCGCGTGCGCCAATACGTCTGTCAGGTCGAAACCTTTGTCCGCACGGTGCGCGACGGGGCGGACTATCCGTGGAGCTTGGAAAACGCGCGCGGCACGCAGGCGATGATCGACAGCGTATTTGACGCGGATCAAGGCTAAGCCCCGCGACTCGCGCTATTCTATAGATGTTGGAACGGCAAAGGAGGATGACATGAGAATGTCCCGCATGACTGGCCAGAACAACATGGAGGATCCGCCGCAATAACCGGTGCTTCCGGCTCAAGTGTTTCGAACCCGTGGAGGGATGTTGGACCGCAGGGCAGGAGCAGGGATTTGGAGGGTTCGATCACGGGTGCCGCCGATTGAGGCTTGTGACCCCGGATGAAGCGAGACGGAGGAGCATGTGCCCCCTCGCTCAAAGGGCCGACGCCTGTGATGACGAACCTGCCGAATGGATCGGTAAGCGGTGACAGCTGTTTGGCTGTGGTATCCTCAGGGAGAAAAATGGATGGGCGCCCAGTGGGCGCCCTTTGCGTTTTGTGCACCCTTGTTTTGTCATGAACCTTCGGCCATATGACCGCCCATGAAGAGTTTGTTTTACGCCTTAGCTTTCAGTGGCTTGTCTCTGCCCTTGGCGGCTGAACCATCCGCCGATCCAGAGACCCGCTGCGTGATCTTGCTGCATGGTCTCGCGCGCACCGATGCGTCGATGTTGGTGATGGAACACGCTTTGCAGGCGGCGGGCTACCGGGTCGTCAATCACGGGTATCCGTCGCGCGAGGCGCCCGTGGCGCTCCTGGCCGATCCGGCTCTGCGCGCGGCGCGAGCGGGGTGTGATGAGGACATCTCTCCCGATGTGGTAACCCACTCCATGGGCGCGATCCTCTTGCGCAGTTTTGCCGCCGATCACCCGGAGCTGGACTGGGGCCGCGTGGTCATGCTGGGCCCGCCCAATCATGGCTCCGAGATCATAGACACCTTTGGCGACTACGCGGCTTTTGAGACGGCCAATGGCCCGGCGGGATTACAGCTTGGCACAGAAAGTCTGCCGGATAGTCTGCCGCCCGTGCCCTTTGAGACCGGGGTGATCGCCGGGAGCCAGTCTCTGAACCCGATCCTCTCAGCCGTCATTGAAGGCGAGGACGATGGCAAAGTCTCCGTTGAAAGCACCAAGGTCGAAGGCATGACGGCACATCTGACCCTACCGGTGACGCATACCTTCATGATGCAGAACCCGCGCGTCATCGTTCAGAGCTTAAGCTTTCTGAACACGGGCGCGTTTGAGCCGGAACTGAGCGCGGGGGACGCGCTCAGCGAGTTGTGGGACTTGGGCGTCGAAAGCGTTTCTCAAAAACCTTGAGGCACTCAATTTTTGAGAAACGCAGCAATATCAATTCAGTGTGGCAACGTTTTCCGCTCAATCTGAAACAGATTAAACGAAAAACGCTTGAATAGGTTTAATCGGGCAAAACCGCGCCCAGAACCCGCATCATATTGCCGCCCATGACGCCGGCGATCTGATCTTCGGTGAGGCCCTGATCCATGAGCGCCTGGGTCAGCGCCGCAAGTTCCGAAGTGTCGAATTCCACCGTGACCGAGCCGTCGTAATCCGACCCAAGCGCAACATGATCGGCACCGACCAAATCGACCGCCGCCTTGATCGTTTTGGCGACCCCTGCGGGCGAGGCGTCACAGGTCACATCCGCCCAATAGCCGATGCCAATGACGCCGCCGGTGGCCGCGATCTGTTGCATCAAACCGTCTTCGAAATTGCGCTTCACCGGGCAATGCGAATGGATGCCGGTGTGCGACAGCACCAGCGGCTGGTCGGTCATCTCGATCACCTCGCGCGCCATCAGCGGCGAGGCATGGGCCAGATCAATCACCATCCGCTTGGCGATCATCTCATTCACTACGGCGCGGCCAAACTCGGTCAGGCCAGTGTTTTCCTCACCATGCAGAGAACCGCCAAGCGCGTTGTCGAAGAAATGCGTGAGCCCCATGAGCCGGTAGCCCGCGTCATAAATCCGGTCCAGGTTGGCGAGGTCTCCCTCCAAAATATGCCCGCCTTCCGCGCCCAAAAGCGCACCGGTCAGGGGCAGGCCTTCGGCGCGCGCGGCCAGAACCGCGTCGAGGTCGGATTTGGTGCGAATGATCCGCACCTGATCCGGGGCCTTCTCCTCATAGCCCTGCATCCGTTTCGCCATGTAAAGCCCGCGCTCGGTCAGATTGCCCCAGCTTTTCACGGGCCAAAGTTCCCCGATGGCCAAAAGCGTGATGTTGTCGCGCGCCTCCGTGGAATTGTGGTCGTAATTTTGCCCGGCGGGGCTTTTGGTGACGGCGGTGAAGACCTGGACCGCGACATTGCCTTCGCGCAGGCGCGGGAAATCGACGTGGCCGCGATTGCCGCGTTTCAACAGGTTGCGGTTCCACAAAAGGCTGTCGGCATGCAAATCACCGATCACGATCCGATCATGCAGCGCCTGCGCCGCCTCTGTGACGGGGTAGGGCGCGTGTTCGACCATGCCGTTCTGGCCCTTCTCGACGATCCCCGGCAAAACGCCGAAGAAAAACGCCGCTCCCGCGACGATGATGACGCCAAGGCCGCGGCCAATCCATTTGATCATTGAAAATCCTCCCGTTTTGACGTGAGCCTAGGCGCAGTCGCAAAAACGCCCAAATGAAACCTCGCGTCATCTCACACGATCATGATGATTTTGGTCGCGCGGTCTTCGCGTTAAACTGCTGACACATAAAAAAGGAATCATCCATGGCCGACCCGCATGAATTCGATCACGTGATGCCCGAAATGGGCGGCAAGAAACCGGCGCGGCCCGAGGAAATTTCCGAGAACATCGGCGCGCGTATCCTCTATTCGATCATCATCTGGGTGATGATGAGCTTTGCCTCGACCATAATCGGCGTGTTGGCGGTGTTGCAGGCGATCATCATGTTGATGAATGGCAAAAAGCCCAACGACCGGGTGGCGGATGCGGGCACGGATATCGGCATCTGGTTCGCCAAGGCGACGCGCTACATCACCGGCGACAGCGAGGTGAAGCCCTGGCCTTGGACGGAGCTCGACTAAGATGGCAGGCGGCTGGGCAAAAGATGGCGCGGTGAGCGAACAGATCGAGGCCTCGATCTCCGACGAATTGGCGCGGATGAAACACCATCGCGCGCCGGTGGGCGAAAGTTTCACGGAATGCGCCGAATGCGGCGAGGACATCCCAGAGGCGCGGCGCAAGGCCATTCCGGGCGTGAAGCTCTGCATCGACTGTCAGCAGGAGCGTGATGGCGCCTATAAGGCGCGCGGCGGCATCAACCGGCGTGGGTCGAAAGACAGCCAGTTGAAGTGATCACCTGAGATCAAGCCGTAGGATGTGCTGCGGCCCGAAGCCGCCGCCATGATAGAGCGCGCCGGTGTCGGTAAAGCCGCCGTTCAGATAGGCTTTGCGAGCATGGGGGTTGCGGCAATTCACCGTGAGGTAGCAGAGGCTACGCTCCGGGTAAGTCTCCGCCAGATAGGTCTTGAGCGTCGCGCAGGCCTTTGATGCAATCCCGCGTCCCTGCGCCTTGTGATCAATCAGAAACATCCGAAGCCCAAGCGCGCCCGGCTCTGCGAACTCGTGGCTCTCGGCATAGCTTCGATCAATGGCGAAAAAGCCGACGGGCTTGCCACCTTCCTCGATCACATGACCGTCACGATCCTCGGGCGCGCTGCCCATGGTCTCGGCAGGCATCCCGGAAAACTGCGCCTGCTCCGGCGGCAAGGAAAACCCCGCAACACGGTGCAACGCGCTGCGGGGCAGGGGATTTATTGTGAGGCCGGAGCTCACTCCATCGCTTCCAACTCATCAATAAAGCCAGAGATCATGCTGAGGCCCTTGTCCCAGAATTTCGGATCGGACGCGTCGAGACCGAAGGGTTCCAAAAGCTCCTTGTGGTGTTTCGAGCCGCCCGCTTTGAGCATGTCGAAATACTTGTCCTGAAAGCCGTCGGGCTGTTCCTGATAGGCCGCATAGAGCGCGTTTACCAAGCCGTCGCCAAAGGCATAGGCGTAGACGTAGAAGGGCGAATGCACGAAATGCGGCACGTAGGACCAATAGACCTCGTAGCCGTCCATGAATTCAAACGCCGGGCCGAGGCTTTCGCCCTGCACCGACATCCAGAGCTTGTTGATCTCGTCAGAGGTCAGCTCGCCGCCCTTGCGCGCGTTGTGGAGTTTGCATTCGAAGTCGTAAAACGCGATCTGGCGCACGACCGTGTTGAGCATGTCCTCGACCTTGCCGGCGAGCAAAACCTTGCGCTCGGCGGGCGTTTTCGCGTCTTTCAACAGCTTTTGGAAGGTCAGCATTTCGCCAAAGACCGACGCCGTTTCCGCCAAGGTCAGCGGCGTGTTGGCCAACAACTCGCCCTGACCCGCGGCCAGAACCTGATGCACGCCGTGGCCCAATTCGTGGGCGAGGGTCATGACATCGCGCTGTTTGCCCAGATAGTTCAGCATCACATAGGGGTGCGCGTCGGTGACGGTCGGATGTGCAAAAGCGCCCGGCGCTTTACCCGGTTTTACGCCCGCGTCGATCCAGCCATCGGTGAAGAACGGCTTGGCGATCTCGGCCATTTTCGGCGCAAAGCCCGCGTAGGCCTCCATCACCGTGTTCTGCGCCTCGTCCCAACCGATGGTGCGGGTTTCTTCCAGCGGAAGCGGCGCGTTGCGGTCCCAGACCTGCAGCTTATCAAGGCCCAACCAGCCACGTTTCAGCTCGTAATAGCGATGCGACAGTTTCGGATAGGCCGCAACCACGGCGTCGCGCAGCGCCTCGACCACCTCGGGTTCGACGTCATTCGACAGGTGGCGGCCTGTCTGCGGCGTCGGCATGCCGCGCCATTTGTCCTCGATGTCGCCCATCTTGGCCAAAGTGTTGTGAACACGGGTGAAAATCTTGATGTTGCTGCCAAGAACCTTAGCGACTTCCTTGGCCGCCGCCTCGCGCACGGTGCGGTCGGGGTCGGACATGAGCGTCGTCGTCGCCTCAAGGCCCAGCGTCTCACCATTCACCTCGAATTTGAGATCGGCGACGGTTTCATCGAAGAGTTTGTTCCACGCCGACGCGCCCACGACGGACATATCGTGTTCGTAGCGTTCCAATTCGTCAGAGAGCTGATAGGGCCGCATTTTGCGCATCCGCTCAAAGATCGGCCGGTAGCGTGACAACCCGTCATGCTTGAGCATCTCTTCAAGCGTCTCCTCGGGAATGCGGTTCACTTCGAGGGAGAAAAACACCAGCGGCGCGGTGTAAGTCGTGATCTTGTCCTGAATATCGGAAAAGAATTTGGCGCGCTCACCATCGACCGTGTTCTGGTAATAGAGGAGCCCCGCGAAAGAGCCCAGACGCCCGGCGACCTGTGAAATCCGTTCGTCGCGCAGGATGCATTCATACATGCCCTCGCCATCGAGATCGGCGAGCTTGCCCTCGTAATCCTCGGCAAAGCTGGCGCAATGTTCCTCGAGCCAGTCGAGATCGCGTTTCACCTCGGGGGCGTCGGTGGCGGGGTAGAGGTCCGTCAGGTCCCAATCCGGCAGGTCTCCGAACTTCTTCGCGCCGCCCTCGGCACTTGCATCGAAAACTCTGTCTTGCCGCTCTCGCTGCGTCATGGTGAACCGCATCGCATCACTCCTTATGTCTTTGACACAAGAGATAGGCGCTCTGCGCGGGGGATGCAAAGGGGGGAGGGCGGTTTAGCCGTTGCTTTGCTCAAAAAGCGCGGCGAGCCGGTCGTAGAACAGCTTGCGCGTGGCGGGCGTCTCCATCGGCACCTCGTGGCGTGCGCCCGGCACAATCACCAATTCGCAGGACGGCCAACGCGTCGCCAAATCCTTGACCGCTTGGGTGTTCACGATCTTCTCGTCGCCACCGAGAAAACACAAGACCGGCACATCCGGCAAATCATGCTCGAACGCCCAGTCGTTTTCCCGGATCGCCTCCGTGACCCAATGCGAAGACGGCCCGCCAAGCCCCAGATCGGGCTGGGCCACGACCTGATCGGTCATGTAATCGAACATCTCGCGATCCGAGGTCAAAAGATTGTCCTTGAACCCGTGCCAGATCATGTAGGTCTCGGGTTTTGTGCCCGGTGCGCGCAGGTTCTGAAGCCCCAGCGCGTGCAGCACCGGAGAGGCAAACCGCACCAAAAGTTTCTGAACGGGCGTCAGGCCAATCCCCCACATCGGCGCGGAAAATCCGGCGGCCTGAAAGGGTTTGCCCTCAATGAGCGCCCGGATGCCAATCGCGCCACCCATAGAGTGGCCGATCAGGAACCACGGCTTTGGCATGGCGTGTTCTTCGGCCAGATTTTCGACGAGCGCCATCACCGCATCGAGGTCCTTTTGGTAGTCCTGAAAATCCTCAACATGGCCGATGCGCCGGTCTTTCAACAGACGCTCCGCAATGCCTTGCCCGCGCCAGTCGATCGCCAAAGAGGCAAAGCCACGGGCGGCCAAATCCGCCGCCCCGCGACCGTATTTCTCAATGCATTCGGTGCGCCCGGGCAGGATGAACACCGTGCCTTTCGCGCCCTCTCGAGTATCCTGCAAGGGCCAAAGTCCGACCCTGATCCGCACCCCGTCCGAGGTGGTCAGCCAATAGGCCGTGCCGCCCTCCGGCCCTTGGGCCAGATCGGCAAAATAGGGTGCGGTTTCGGTCATCTGCGATCAGGCCAGAACAGAGCCCAGTTGCATCGCAAGGCCCATGTCGCCATCGACCGACAGTTTGCCCTGCATAAAGGCGGCGGTCGGGTTCACATCGCCCTCGATGATGCCTTGAAAGGTCTCAACATCGGCGGTCAGGGTCACATCGGCCTCGTCGTCAGAGGCGCGCGCGCCGTCACCATCGACCAGAATGGCGCCTTCGCCTTCGATCACGAATTTTGCGACACCGGCGTCAAAACCGCCATCCATCTTTTCGTTCAGGGCTGCGACGGCTTTGGTGATGAGATCGCTCATGGGTTTTCCTTTGGTTGGTCTTTGCGGAGCATATAGGCACTCATTTGTGACTTTGAACATCCGCCTCAGAAAGCTACTATCGAAAGTGTTATGAAAGCATTGCGACAATTTCTCAAATGTGCCGTTACGTTTCCGGCCCTGTTCTGTCTATTTTTTGCCGGACAGCCGGGGTTTGCGGCGGATCAGGCGCGGCTTGATACGCTTTTTGCCGAATTGTCCGAGGCCGATCCCTACGGTGCCGGTCAGATCGAACAGGAAATTGCCATGGAGCTGTCGCGCTCTGGCTCTGACGCGATGGATTTGCTGTTGGAGCGGGGTCGCGCGGCGATGGAGGTCGGCGATGTCCAAGGCGCGATTGGCCATTTGACCGCTTTGGTGGATCACGCGCCCGAGTTCACCGAAGGCTATAACGCCCGCGCGACGGCCTATTTCATGGCCGGGCTTTATGGCCCCGCGATTGCCGACATCGGTCAGGTTCTTGACCGCGAGCCGCGTCATTTTGGGGCGCTGTCGGGGCTGGCGCTGATCTTGGAAGAGATCGGGGATAACCCGCGCGCGATGGAAGTCCTCTTGCAAGTCCAGAAGATTCACCCGCAAATGCAGGGGCTGTCGGATCGGATTGCGCGTCTGGAACTGGTCCTTCAGGGCACGGCGCTCTAGAATCTCTCTGGCAAGAACAAGAATCTGGCAAGAACAAGAAAACGAAGGACATGGCGGGCCAATGACAGGCATGACCGGTCGGATCACGGCAGTGCTCGGCCCCACGAACACAGGCAAAACCCATTACGCCATCGAGCGCATGCTGTCCTATCGCACGGGCGTCATAGGCCTGCCTCTGCGGCTTTTGGCGCGCGAGGTCTACGACCGCATCGTCGCCGCGCGCGGGCCGTCGGTTGTGGCGCTTGTGACCGGCGAAGAGCGCATCGTGCCACCCCGCACGCAATATTGGGTCTGTACGGTCGAGGCGATGCCCACCGGCATGGGGTCGGATTTTCTCGCCATTGATGAGATTCAGCTTTGTGCCGATCCCGAGCGGGGCCATGTCTTCACCGACCGGCTTTTGAACGCCCGCGGCACCCATGAGACGCTGTTTCTGGGCTCGGATTCGATGCGCTCCGTGATTGCGCAACTGGTGCCCAAGGCACAATTCATGCACCGCGACCGGTTTTCCCGCCTGACCTACGCAGGGTCGAAAAAGATAAGCCGCATGCCGCCAAGGGCCGCGATTGTCGGGTTTTCTGTGGATGATGTTTACGCCATCGCGGAGCTTCTGCGTCGGCAAAAGGGCGGCGCGGCGGTCGTCATGGGCGCGCTTAGCCCCCGCACCCGCAATGCGCAGGTCGAGATGTATCAGAACGGCGATGTCGATTATCTCGTCGCCACGGATGCCATCGGCATGGGCCTCAATCTCGATGTGACCCATGTGGCCTTTTCCTCGACCGTGAAATTCGACGGGCGGCGGATGCGGCCCCTGATGCCCAACGAGCTGGCGCAGATCGCGGGGCGCGCCGGGCGCTATCAGACCGACGGGACGTTCGGGGTGACGGGCGAGGCGGAGCCGTTCGACGAAGAGGTGATCGAGGCCATCGAGGAGCATCGGTTTACCCCGCAAAAGAAACTCAACTGGCGCAACTCCCGACTGGAATTCGGCACGGTGGATCGGCTGATCGGCTCTTTGGAGATGCCGCCAGAGGACCCGTCTTTGGTGAAGGCGCGCGAGGCGGATGATTTGCAGGCGCTGAAAACCCTGTCGGATCTGAAATCCGTGCGCCCGCGTCTGCGCGGCTCAAAAGACGTGCGGCTCCTGTGGGATGTGTGTCGCATTCCCGATTTCCGGGGAATCAGTCACGGCGAACACACCTCGCTTTTGGAGCGGATTTTCGAGTTTTTGCATGAATATGGGCGGGTTCCCGACGATTGGATGGCCAGCCAGATCAAACGCATTGACCGCACCGAGGGCAATATCGACACTCTGTCTAAAAGACTCGCCTATATTCGCACTTGGACCTATGTTGCCCAGCGTGAAAACTGGGTCGATGACGAAAGCCATTGGCGCGGCGCGACCCGCGCTGTAGAAGACCGATTGTCGGATGCATTACATGGTGCACTGACGCAAAGATTTGTGGACCGGCGGACGAGCGTGCTCCTTCGGCGGCTCAAGCAAAAGGAGGGCCTTGTGGCCGACGTGAACGATAAAGGTGAAGTGACGGTTGAAGGCGAATTCGTCGGCCGTCTGGAAGGGTTCCGCTTTCAGCAGGACAAGGCGGCAACGCCCGATGAAGCCAAGACGCTGGCCCAGGCCGCGATGGCGGCATTGGCGCCGGAGTTCAGCCTGCGCGCTGACCGGTTCTACAACGCGCCCGACACGGAAATGGATTTCACCGAACAGGGTGGCCTGATGTGGGGCGAGCACGCTGTGGGCAAACTGGTGCCCGGTGACGATGCTCTCAAACCGCGCGCTGTGGCCTTTGTCGACGACGGTGTCGCGCAAGACGTGGTGGAGAAAGTCCAGCGCCGGTTGCAGCATTTCATCGACCGCAAGATCGCGACCCTTTTCGAGCCGCTGTTGAACATGTCCCGCGACGAGGCCCTCACCGGTCTGGCGCGCGGCTTTGCCTTCCGTCTGGTGGAAAACCTCGGTGTGATCCCGCGCGAGCAGATCGCGCAAGAGGTCAAAGAGCTGGATCAGGATGCCCGTGGTGCGCTGCGCAAACATGGCGTGCGCTTCGGTCAGTACACGATCTTCATGCCGCTTTTGCTGAAACCGGCACCGACGCGTCTGCGTCTTTTGTTGTGGGCGCTCAATGCGAAATTCGACGTCTTCCCCGACAGCCCGCCGCCGGGTCTGGTGACCATCCCTGCCGTGGTGGAGGCGCCTGAGGGCTACTACGCCATGTCCGGTTATCGCCTCTCCGGTCAGCGCGCGATCCGCATTGATATGCTGGAACGCCTCGCAGATCTGCTGCGCAGCCAGGACAGCCGTGGCGGGTTCGAAGCCAACCCGGATATGCTGTCGATCACCGGCATGACCTTGGAGCAATTCGCCGACCTGATGGGCGGCATGGGTTACAAGGCCGAGCAGGGCGAGCGCGTGAAGGTGAAAGCCGTCGATCAGGTGATCGAGGCCGAATCTGCACCGGCTGAAAATGCCGATGAGGCGCCTGCCGATCTGTCCGGTGTGGCCGCCGAGATCCCCGACGAGGGCGAAGCACCTTCTGCCGAGATCGCCGAACCTGCGCCCGTCGAGGATGAGGCCGCAGAGTTTGCCGAGACCGAAGTGCCCGAAGGCGTGGCGGCTGACGCCGGTCTGCCGGAAGAGGAGAAGGAAGTGTTCTACACCTTCACCTGGGGTGGCAACCGGGGCGGCAACCGCAACGCTGGCCGTGGCCCGCGTCGTGAAGGCGGGGATCGTCCGCAGGGTAAGAAGGGTGGCGGCAAACCGCAGGGTAAAAAAGGCGGGAAACCGCGCCGTGACGGTGGTCGTGATGGCGGCAAGGGCGGCAACCAGCCGCAGACCTTCTCTTCCAAGCCGCCGCGCAAGGAAAAGCAGATCGACCCTGACAACCCCTTCGCAGCTGCGCTCATGGGGCTCAAGGACAAGAAGTAAATGGAAAAGCGGGAGACCATTCGTCTCGACAAGTGGCTGTGGTATGCCCGCTTTTTCAAAACCCGCGGGCTGGCGGCCAAGACCGTCACCGGCGGGCACGTGCGGGTCAACTCTTCGAAAGTTTCCAAAGCCTCGACCTCTGTGGGCGAGGGTGACGTTTTGACCTTTCCGCAGGCACGCCACATCCGGGTGATCAAAATCGCCGCCTGCGGCACGCGGCGCGGCCCGGCGCCTGAGGCACAAACCCTCTATGAAGACCTCAGCCCGCCCGTGGTCTCGAAGGACCCTGTTCCGTCTGTGCCACGGTTCGAGGGAAAAGGTCGTCCGACAAAGAAAGATCGTCGCATGACGGACCTTTCGCGCCCTGACATGCTTGATTGATCGCGCACTTGGGGCTAGCAAAGGCGCAAATGATCAGATTTGGATGAGCCGCAATGACCTACGTCGTGATTGATAACTGCATCGCCTGTAAATACACCGACTGTGTCGAAGTTTGCCCCGTGGATTGTTTCTACGAGGGCGAGAACATGCTGGTGATCCATCCTGACGAATGTATCGACTGTGGCGTCTGTGAACCGGAATGCCCGGCCGACGCGATCCGCCCGGACACTGAGCCGGACATGGAGAAATGGGTCGAGCTGAACCGCAAATATGCCGAAGCCTGGCCGGTCATCCTTGAGAAAAAAGACCCGATGCCGGGCTATGAGGACAAGGACGGCGAAGACGGCAAGTTGGAGAAATACTTCTCCGAGGCGCCGGGCGAGGGCTCCTGAGTCGGCGAATCTCCTCGAATCAAGTGTATGATTCGCGTCTCAAAGGGCCCCGCTATTAAGGGCCCTTTTTATATGCAGCGCGCTCTATAAGTCCTTGATTCACGGGTAACCCCCTGAAAACGGGGGGCTCTTACGGCCCGTTAATTGCACTGTGCTTTCTTCGGGGCGTTTTTTGTGCTATGATCATTCAACCACGTTAGGACATATCGACCTCAACCCCCTGAGCAACGCTTTTACGGGGATTGAGTTTTTCGCGCCTAAATCCGGGCTCTGACGCCAAAGCGGCAGGGGATATTGCAGATTGGTTTCGGGCTTTTGTGTGTGCTCGGACCTGATGCGATCCGGGGCGGCGCGAAAGGGCGATGCGGCCGGTAAGGTGGTGCCAACGGTCCCGTCTGAGGAAAAAACCTGCAAATGAGCAAGACCAAGAAATCCGAATTTCGCCCCAACGATTATGTTGTTTATCCGGCCCATGGTGTCGGTCAGATCATGTCGATCGAAGAACAGGAAATCGCGGGCATGTCCCTTGAACTTTTCGTCATCGCCTTTGAAAAAGACAAGATGACGCTGCGCGTTCCGACCAACAAAGCCGTCGAATCCGGCCTGCGGTCGCTGTCCTCGCCGGAACTGATTCAGGACGCGATGAAGACCCTGAAAGGCAAGGCCAAGGTCAAACGCGCCATGTGGTCCCGCCGCGCGCAGGAGTATGAGCAAAAGATCAACTCCGGCGACCTGATCGCCATCGCCGAAGTGGTGCGCGACCTGCACCGCACCGACGACCAGCGCGAGCAGAGCTACTCCGAGCGTCAGCTTTACGAAGCGGCACTCGATCGCCTGACCCGTGAAGTGGCCGCCGTCTCCGGCTCTGACGAGGCGGATGCGCAGAAGAAAGTCAGCGACGTGCTCGTGAGCCGCGCCGCCTGATTTCTGAGTATTTCAAGCACAAAGGAAACCGCCGGGAGGGAGACCTCACCGGCGGTTTTCTTTTGCGATTATGGCGCAGGCTCCTCGAACGGTCAGGGCCACTGTTCGAAGAGCCTGCGGTGTGAAGCGCATCAAGGCACGCTTCTGTCGTCACTCCAATGAGGCTTGGCCGTGACGCCGATGGCACGGCACAGGACGGTGACATTCAACTCGAACATACTCATGACCCATCCCCCGCACCCTCTTGCACCGTGCAATCGACCTGTTTTTCTACAAAAAGTCAGGGATTTCCACATTCCCCAGATGGGGTAAGCGCATCAAAAAAGCGGTATGAGTGTGGAAATTTTCACGCCATTCGGGTCAAATGCGCCAGTGCTTTGTCCCAGGCGCGGAAGAACACGAAGCGGCCCGCGTTCTCGACGGTCTCGATGTCGATCTCCGGGTAGCGCGCGGCATGTTGGGCCAGCATGTCTGGCGGGATTTCCGTGTCTTCGGCACCTTGCAGGAACTGCACCGGAAGGCTTTGCGCCATGGCACGCAGATCCTGCGACCAATCCATCGTCATCTGTTCAATCGTGGTCCGGGTGAAAATATCCGCGGCGTTATAGTCCTTCGACAGGGTAAAGTGGCTTCCGTTGAACAGGGCCTCGCGCATGTCCGGATCGTCCAGCAAGGCCAGATCGCCCGGCGCATCGGCGAAAATGTTGCGAATGAACGCGTCCTTGCCGGCCTTCTGCGCCAACGCGAACCCGGCCTTGATCAAAAACGGCAAAAGTCGCGGCGTGTGGCGGGCGGTGGCGAGAATCATCCGGTGCCATTTGTCCATGCAGGCGATCTGGTTGGGTTCGGTCACCGGAAAGACCGCGCCACAGCCGACGACGCCGGTGATGAGATGCGGAAAGAGTGCTGCGAATTTCGCGACGAACATCACATCGACGCCAAGCGCCAGATGCGGGCAGGGGCAGAGGTCTAGATGCGCCACCAGCTCGGCGATGTCGCGGGCGTAATGCTCCGACAGGCTGCCTGTTGCGGGGGGCGTGTCCGAGGGGCCGTAGCCACCGCGCAGAGGCAGGATCACGCGAAGCCCCAAAGCGCGGGCCTGTGCCTCCGCCGCCTGTGGCCAATGGGTGAAGCCGTAATCCATCGGCCAGACCAGAACGGGTTTGCCCGTAGGCGCTCCAAATTCGCGGTAGTCCAACCGGCGTCCGTCGCTCAGTTCTATGCTTTGCCACGGAACCGCGGGTCTGACTGCATCCTCACCGGGCTGCGTCTGTGATCCACCCGGCGCGGTCGCCATGTGCATCATCATTAAGACGATGCGGATCAATTCGGCCTGCGAGCGGGTGTCGGTCTTGCTCAGGATGGTTTTCACCTGGGTGCGGATCGTATCGACGGAGCGTCCGCGCGCGGTGGCGATTTCCTGGATGTTTTCGGATTTGATCAGGCGTTGAATGACGGCGATCTCGGCGGGGGTCAAAGCAAAGGCGGCGGCTAGAACCGCATCGAAGCCCTCCGGCCAGATCAGCTCGGAGGAGAGGATCAGAACCACCGGCCCGGCCTTCGGCAAGACCTCTGCGTGCAGTTTCAAAAGCGTCGGGCGGGAGTGGTCGTCCCTGTGCAATTCCAAAAGCGTATCGGCAGCATCCTTGCCCGCACCGCGCGGGTTCAGATGTTTCTTGACCAGAGCCAGCAGGGTCGCACGTGTGTCCTCGGGGAGGGCGGCAGAGCCGAGCGGCGCTCCGGTCTCAACTCCGAACAACGATGCTGCGGGGCCGTTGGCGGCCAGAACGGAGAGGCGGGCGTCGACCAGAATGGCGGTGGATTGCGAAAACCGCGCCATGAGGGCCGCGACCTCATCGCCTTGCGGCTGTGCCGTGCTGCGGGCGAGGATTTCTTCGGCGCGATGGAAATGTTTGAGCAAAGCATGCTCCGACAGACCGGCGGGTACCGTTTCGCGATCCATATGCGGCAGGAGACGCGCATAGCATTTCGGGCATTCGGGCGCGAGGGCGACGTCATAGATTGCGGACAGGATATCGTCCGGCGGGGAGATGCGGGTCTGGTTCATTGCGAGCCGAGGGCTAGGAGTGGAGATCTGCCCTCAGGATCGCTTGTGGATGGTGTTGGACAAAGGCTTTTCTGGCTGCATGGGAAAAGCGGATGATTTTTCCCCCTGAAATGGTAGGGGGAACCGGACCTTTCGTGACGAATCCTGCCTGAATGCTGTGCAAAATAGACGACTGCACATGTTTCAGGCGAGTGTCGCGAAGACCGTCAAGGCCATGATCTCCGCCACATTTTGCGTCGCGCCCAGCACATCGCCGGTCTGGCCGCCGATCTTCTGCTTGGCGATCCGGGCGGTGACAAAGGCGGTCACGGTGACGGCAGAGGCGGCGAGCACGGCGGGCACAAAGCCGACCACGATCCAGGACATTATGAATGCCACGACCGCACCAAGGCTTGCGGCATCGCGTGGCGGGCGACCGGTTTGGACCGAAAGGCCGTCCCCGCGCGCGGGCGGCATCAGGGCCATGAGATAGGGCAGGGGCGCGCGCGACAGCATGGCGCTGGCGATCACCGTGGTGACGATCACATCCCCATGCGCCAGCGTCGAGAGCGCCGTGAAGCGCAGCAGAAGAGACAGGATCAACGCCAGAACGCCGTAAGCCCCAATGCGACTGTCGCGCATGATCTCAAGGCGCCGTGCACGCGCGAACCCGCCCCAAAAGCCATCGGCACAATCGGCCAAACCGTCTTCGTGCATCGCCCCCGTGACGATCACCAAAGCCGCCAAGGTGAACCCGGCGATCAGCCCGGCCCCAAGTGTGAGCCAGCCCGCAATCGTGGCCACGGCCCCCGCGATCAGCCCCACGGCCAGCCCCGCGAGCGGAAAGGCCCATGTCGCCTCCGCCGTGCGCGAGAACCCGGCCCGGACCGGAATGCGGGTCAAAAGGGCAAGTGCTGTGACGACATCGCCGGGCACAGGTTGGAAACGCGGCTTGAAACGGGGGATCATGTGAAATCGCTCCTGTCCTTGTGGGTGCTCTCGGGATAAAACCCCGGCACGACAAATACAATGAGGACGACCCATGGTTTTCACCGGTGCTTTTTCCGATCTCGCTGGCTTTGAACATCTGTTGAAACAGGCCCCCGGCCCGGATTTGGCGGCAAAAGAGGCGGCGGAAACGCGCAATGCGCAGCTCACGAAACCGGCGGGCTCCTTGGGGCGGCTCGAAGAGATCGGCATCTGGTACGCCAGCTGGCGCGGCGAAGGGCGGCCCAGGATCACCCAGCCGCAGGTCGCGATCTTTGCCGGCAACCACGGCGTAACGGCGCAGGGCGTCTCGGCCTTTCCGGTGGAAGTGACCGTGCAGATGGTGGCGAATTTCCAACACGGCGGCGCGGCGATCAACCAGTTGGCGCGCAACGCGGGCGCGTCGATGTCGGTGCATCCGATCGCTTTGGACCGCCCGACCGGGGATTTCACCGAAACCGTTGCGATGTCTGAAGAGGACTGTGTCGAGGCGCTTTTGATCGGCTGGAACGCGGTCAACCCGCAGTCGGATTTGCTGGTCGTCGGCGAAATGGGCATCGGCAACACCACTTCGGCTGCGGCCATTGCCAACGCCCTGTTTGGCGGCGCGGCGGCCGATTGGGTCGGGCGTGGCACGGGCATCGATGACGCAGGGCTCAAGATCAAGGAAGAGGTTTGCGCCGCCGGTGTGGCGCGCCACGCAGGCAAAACGCCTCTGGAAATTTTGGCCGCTTTGGGCGGGCGCGAAGTGGCGGCGATGGCGGGCGCGATTGCCCGCGCGCGGCACCTGCGCATCCCTGTCGTGCTCGATGGCTTCATCTGTTGTGCGGCGGCGGCCACTTTGGAGCGCGCCGTGCCGGGCGCTTTGGATCACTGCATCGCAGGCCATGTGTCGGATGAGGCCGCGCATCCGGCGGTGCTCAGCGCTTTGGGCAAAGAGCCTCTGGTCGCTCTGGGCTTGCGTTTGGGCGAGGGCTCGGGCGCGGGGCTTGTGATCCCGCTGGTGAAGGGCGCGGTCGAATGCCTGTCGGGCATGGCGACCTTCGCCGAGGCCGGTGTGTCGGACAAATAGGCTGACAGAGAAACGAGGGGGCGATGCTGTTCAGGCCGCATCGCCTTTCTCGCGTTTGCGTTCCAATTCCGTGACCAAAGCCGCCTCGAATTCCTTGTCGAGCGCCTGAGACCGCGCGACATAGGCGGTATTTTCCGACACCGGTTTGCTCGGGTCCCAAAGCTCGGCCAACGCCCGCATCGCTTCGCGGTCGTGTTGGTAATAGGCCTTTTCCGTGACGGCGGCGTCATATTCGGAAAAGCCCATTTCTTCCAACACATAGCGGCCAGCGCGCAGCGAGCTGTCGAACATCTCGCGCACGATCTTATCGGCGCCCGCCTTATAAAGCTCATAGACGTGGATGCGGTCGCGCGCGCGCACGATGATAAACAGATCGGGCCGCAGGTTCCGGGCATATTTCACAAGCTGCGTCGCGGCCTTCGGGTCATCCAATGTGATCACCAAAATACGCGCCGTGTCGATGCCTGCGGCATGCAAAAGTTCGGGGCGGGTGGGGTCGCCAAAGAAGCCCTTGAAGCCGAATTTACGCATCAGCTGAATGGTTTTCAGATCGTGATCCAGTACGGTGGTCTGAAAGCCAGAGGCCTGCACCAGCCGGTTCACGACCTGCCCAAATCGTCCGATCCCCGCGATGATGATCTTTTGTTGATCGTCGATCTCATCGGCCGGGGTGTCCTCGGCCCGGTCCGCGAGCCTCATCCGCAGATAGTCCTGTAGCATGAAGAACAGCGGCGTGAACAAGAGCGACAAAGCGATGATCAACAGCACCCGCTCGCCCATGAAGGACGACAGAACCCCCTGTTGCAGCGAGAAGGTCGTCAGCACCATGCCGAATTCCCCGGCCTGCGCCAGCGACAATGTGAACAACCATTGCCCGCGTTGGCGCAGTTTGAAAATTCGCCCGATGACGTAGAGGATCAGCCCTTTGGTGACCATCAGCGCAAAGGTCAGCCCGATCAAGGTGATCGGATCGTGGAACAAAATGGTGAAATTGATGCCTGCGCCGACCGCGATGAAAAACAGCCCCAACAACAGCCCCTTGAAGGGCTCGATGGAGCTTTCAAGCTCGTGGCGGAACTCGGAGTTCGCCAAAACCACACCGGCGAGGAAGGTGCCCAAAGCTGGAGACAGCCCCACAGCGGTCATCAGCCAGGCAATGCCGATCACGATCAACAAAGCGACGGCGGTGTAAATCTCGCGCAGGTTGGCGGAATGGATGTAGCGAAACAGCGGGCGGGTCAGGAACACCCCCGCCAGAATGATCGCCGCGACGGCGCCCAGCGTCACCAAAGTGACGCCCCAGCCGGGCAGCCCCTCGACCAGAGTGGCACTGTGCCCAGCGGCGTTTTCGAGATCGACAGCGCGGCTGATCGAGCCGTCGGGGTTGATCGACAGGGCCGACCCCACGGCCAAAAGCGGCATCAGCGCCAGCATCGGGATCACCGCGATGTCCTGCGTCAGCAAAACGGAAAACGCCGCGCGCCCGCCGCCCGTGTGCATCAGGTTCTTTTCCGACAGCGTCTGAAGCACCACCGCCGTCGACGACAGCGACAGGATCATGCCAAGCGCCAGCCCCGTCTGCCATGTCTGCCCGGCCCAGATCGCGGCACCCATGATGGCGGCCCCGGTCAAAACGATCTGCAATCCGCCCATGCCCAAAAGCTTGTTGCGCATTTCCCAAAGGCCGCGCGGGTCCAACTCGAGCCCGATGAGAAACAGCATCATTACCACGCCAAATTCGGCGTAATGCAGCAAATCTTCGCTCTCGTTGTGCTGTACCAGCCCCAAAATCGGGCCGACAATCATCCCGGCCAAGAGATAGCCCAAGACGGAGCCAAGCCCCAAGCGGCGCGCCAGAGGCACGGCGATGACCATGGCGGCGAGGTAGATGACGGCTTGGGCCAGAAGGCCTTGCATGGGCGTGGTCCTTATCGGGATGTGCTGGATCGGGATGAGATGGGGCGGGTGATGTCGTGAAACCTATATTCACGCCTCATTACAGAGAGGTAAAGCCCCGCCGTTCCCGACAGGAGCATGGCAAGAGGGATGTGTGATTTTTCTCGGACGATTGCCTCAAAAAGAATGAGGTCTCCGGGATGCAACGGCGCTTGGTCCGCTGCATCCCGGCGGGGCTGTGTTACCCTTGGATTTCAAGCGTCACAGAACGCCCGTTTTTGACATAAACGAGGCTGTCGGAGCCGATGGATTGCACTCGTCCACCATCCAGCTTGTCGCCGATTTTCACTTTTGCGAACCGGCCCGACGGCAGGCGCACAAGCGCGCGGCGATCAGAGCTTGAGCCGTAGACGCCCATCAGGTTCAGTTTGCGCAGAGAGATCGCATTTTTGACGGTCGCGGCGCGGGCCACATTGGCCGGGTCGGATTTCGGCAAGGGCGAATCCGGCACGCGGGCGGTGACCTGTGTGGCGGCGGAGGTCTGGGTGGTGCCAGCCTCTGCGGCGGCCGCAGCGGCGGCTTCGGCGGCGCGCGCGGCGGCGGCGAGTTTCTCGAAATCCTGCGGACGGGCTTTCGGGACCAAAGACACCGCGACCACCGGCGCCGTGCGCGGTTGCGCGTCCGGGGTTTCTGTGCGGGCATCCTCTTCGGCCAGCTCCTGCGCCGAGGCCGGGCGCAGCGTCGGGGCAAATCCGCCAAGCTCGGCCCGCGTTATGCCGCCCAGATTGGCCTTTTCAGTGTTCTCGACAAGGCTTTCGGGCCGCAGTTTCGGCTGGAAAGCGGCAAGCGCCAGACGCACGGGATCGTTTTCATCAACCTGCGCAGGGGCCAGAGCCGCCTCGACAGCCTCCTCCACCGCACTGCCGGGGCGGGGTTTAGAGACGATGTCCGGGCGACCGGCATAAACGACGGTGCCGTCCGGTGTGACCGTGCCCTCGGGCGTGGCGCGAATGAACCCGTCTTCGTCATAGTCATAGCGCGTGCCCGGAGGCGCAGGTTGCAGGGCGGCGCGCGGCGCAGGCTCGCCGATGTGGCGCGCCGGATCGGGCAGGGCGCCCGCGTCCTGCGAGGAAATCCGCGGGTCGATGGAGGCTGTGTAGACCGCGTTGAGATCGTCCTCACCGGTCTCCCCCGTGCCATTGTCCGGTGCCAGCGGCCAGATGCCGGTCGCCGCATATTGCGCATTCAACGCCTCGAGATCCGGTTCCGGAAGCTCATTTTGTACGCCCGGCGGCTCAGGCAGAGCGGCCTGTTCCAAAAGCTCGGGCGTCAGCTCCGGTTCGTCCTCGAGGGCGGCCTCATCTGTCGCGGCCTCAGAGCCATCGGCAAGGGTGGTGTCCGGGATCACGACGGTTTCATCCGCCAAATCCACCAAATCACCGGAGGTTTCATCGGACTGTTCCAGCGCGCTGGTTTCTACGCTGGTCTGTGCGCTCTCCGGTTGTGCATTGTCCTCGGGAAGCATCCCAACGACCAGCCCGATGAGCAAAAGCGCCACCACAAGAATGCCGGTCAGGATCAGCCCCATGCGCGGCGATCTGCGCTCCGTCCGGCTGCTGCGGCGGGCGCCAAAGACGGTCAACGCCTCGGCCTCGTCGAGCGTGTTTTCCACACGGTCGAGACCGGCGGCCCGGTCGGACATGGGCGTCATGTCGGACGCGATCCCGGTATTTGTCGCGTTTTGCAGGCTCAGCGTCGCGGCCTTGTCCGCCGCTTCTTTTTTCGCCTCTTCCTTTTTGGTCCTGTCGTCCTTGGCCTTGTCCATGCGCGTCTTGGCCGCGGTCGAGAGCCCCGACAGAGATTTCAGCGCCCCCTTGGCGGCCTGTTTGGCCGCCGCCTTGGGCGCTTTCTTGTCGGCGCCATTCAGAGCGCGCGGCTCGGGGACAAGCGGGCTTGCGGGCATGGGCGGCGGTTCCGGCAAGGGTGCGGATTTGCCCGGACGCGGCGCCTTGGGTTTAGGGGCCTCGTCCAGTTCCTCCACCGGCAGATCGCCAGAGGTCACCGCCACATGCGGGTGCTCTTGGACAGGCTTCTGGACCGACTGAGGGCCCTCAGCAGATGTGTCTTGCGTGTCGCCCGACGTGGGTGCGGGGGCGGCAGGGCCAAGCGGCTTATGCGCGGACGTGTCGTCTTCGGAGACGGCAGAGAACCGGGCCGGGCGCGCAGACAGGCGCGGTGCGGCAGCTGTATCGGCTTCGGCAGCTGCCTCGGTGGCCGTCAAGCGGCGGCTTTGGAATGCGGAGGGCGTGGGCGCTTCGGGCGGCGTGTCCTCTGTCGGCGCGATCTCGGCTTTGGTGACCTCCGCTTCCGTAATCTCTGCGTCTTTCGCGGTGTCGGCCTGCGGCTCAGCCGGGATTTCGTCCTGTTTCTCGTCCTGCGTTTCGCTCAGTGGTTCGTCCGGTGCCTCACCAAGTGGTTCGGCGGTCGCATCTTCTCCAAGCTCCGCCTCCTTGCGGTCCGGCAAGTCTTGCGCCGTCCCCCCGTCCTCTTGGGTGCCCTGCTCCAGAAGAAGTTCCTCTTGCGGGGCGTCCTCTGGTTTGTCCGCAGGAAAGTCTTCAGGCAAGTCCGCAGGCAAGTCCTCAGGCACGTTCGAGCGAACTTCGAGGGGGGCCTCTTGGACCGGTGTCTCGGCAGGCGGTTCGACCAGCGTCTCGAGCGGCTCCGCAACGGGCACCACCGGACCGACCGGCGGAGGCGGCAGTTTGCGTTTGGGCAGGATGTGTATGGCGCTTTCGTCCGGCTCGACCTTTGTGCCCGCACCGATCAGCGCATCGGCGGCTTTGGCGCGACCGAAAAACGGCTCGCCCGCGTAGGTTTCAGCCTCGGGCAGGGCCACGAAAGAGACCGGGTTGAAGCGATGCTCCGTGGCGAAACTTTCCGCCTCTTCAAGGGTTTCACGGGCGATCACCGCGACTTGCACCTGGCCGTTCGTGACCGTGCTGTCCCAGACCAGATCGTCCACAGCATAGGGTGTCGCGCCATCGAGGGCGGCGCGGATCGCGGCATCGCGGCTGGCTTCGCCCAGATCGGGAAGGCTGCGATAGAGAATTTGGCTGTTCGGAATCACCAGTTTGGTGGCAAGCCCCGAGGTCGAGACAGAGGTGGCGAGCTTGCGCAGCTCAGAGAGTTCCGCGGCCATATCGGGCGCGTCCAGGGCGACCTCGCCCATCTGATGCCAGCCGCTCGAGGCGCGGTGCAATAAAACGATGCCGTCATGGCTCAGGTTGAGGGCAAAATTCGGTTTCATTTCCGCAGGCTGGCTCGATTATTGGGTCTGAATTCTGAATGTCGTGGCACCCTAACGCAGCTTTGGGAGCGGGCCAAGGGAAACCCGAGCGCCTTGCCACAGATGTGAGCGGCGATGGCGGAACCTTGCCGGGCGGGCCAGTTTGGGGGTGTTGCTCGGTGAGATGTGGCGTGACCTTGTGTCACCGCATCCACAATCCGGCCTTCTTGATCTGATTGCGGATCATCTTTTCGCGTCGAGGCAGGTGATCACGGTCGAACATCGCCCGGATTTTGTCGCCCTTCGGCTGATAAACGAGGCGTTTGATCGGCTCATACTCCTTCAGCGCCTTCTTGATCCAATTGGGCGCCGCAACTTCGCGCAGCACGTCGACCACATGATCGTTTTCCCGCGCAAACAACAGCGGGAAGGTGCGGTAATGACAGGAGATCGCGCCATCGAGCGTGTCCTCGGGGAGGGTTTGCCGCGCGCCGCCGAAAGAGTGGATCACCAGCGGCAGAGCGACTTGGTCGAGCCATGGATCAAAGACTTGAAGGCTCGCCGCCTCGGGCGGATTGTCGCGGATTTCGAGGGCGTATTCGAGGAAGCGTTCGCCGAATTTGCGTGGGCACTCATAGAAAAAGAAACCCGCGTTGAAATAGAGATAGCGCTTCCAATATTCGTCCGGCTGGTCGAGATCGAGCGTGCTTTCGAACTCTAACCCGAAGCGATCGTAGAGCGATTTCCAAATCTCGGTGTAGCCCGGTCCGTACAGCTCAATCTGCGGCCATGTGCCCTCGACTTTTTGCGAGGCACAGGGGCGCGTGAAATCGAAGGGCACGGAGGACACAGGCCCGGTGATCAGCGTATCGCTGTCGAAAAACACGAAAGGCTCGCCCTCAGGTAGCGCCAAAAGCGCCTCGATTTTATTGCCGTAGGGATAGCTCTGGCCGAAATGACGGCTTTCAAAGGGCAGAATCTCCGCCCCCAGCCGTTTGAAGGCGCTCAGTACATCGGCCTGTTTCATCCGCGGATCGTTGTGCCATGTCTCGCCCGGTTGCGGTTCTGCGATGAACAGACGGCCTTTGAAATCCGGGTCCATCGCGCGCAACGAGGCCGCGAACAACAGCGCCTCATACATCAGCCGCCCGTCCTGTCCGATGACGACAATGTTGAACGGGGTTTGGTTTTGAGGCTTACTGGACATGTGAACTCTAAAGGGCAACTCGAATGGAAATCGGGGGAGGCGGGAGACCTCAGGGTGGTTCGAACCGACTATAGGACGGATCATCGTTTATCAAAAGCCGTTAATTCCCCTGTAGTTAAAAGGATTGTTTCCATGGTATCCGGAACGACACGCGCAGGTCTGACGACGCTTTTCTGCCTCATGGCGACGGGCGTCGCGGCAGAGAATTTCACCACCGCCGCAGAGGTCAAACCCATCTTGCAAGCGACCAAGCCGCAATGGATCGCGGTGCGCAATTATGACGGGCAGGACCTGTTGTATTTCACCAATCTTCTGAGCTGGCGCTGTGGGTTGACCGAGGTTTTCTACGGCGTGAACGGGGGCGAGATGGTGCCTTTCGTGATGGAGCCCTGCTACCTCGACACGGCGCAACCCAATGCGCTCAAGGCCGAAAGCTTGGACGCGATCCTCGTCAGTTTTCCGCCGGGGACCATCGAGACCATCGATCTCAACGTGACTTTTGATGACGGCACGGCGGAACAGGCGCATTACGAGCGCAAGGCCGTGGAGATTCAGTGAGCGCTAGCGCAACACTTCCGCCAGAAAATCCACCAGCGCGCGCCAGCTTCGCGCGGTGGCTTTGACATTGAATCCGAACCCGGGCTGCGCGCCCGGTTTGGCGGCGGGGTTGGTAAAGGCGTGACCGGTGTTGCCATAGGCGTGGAGCTGCCATTTTGCGCCGCGCTCCGTCATTTCCTGACCAAAGGCCAGCACGCTGTCGGGACGCGCGAGCGGGTCGTCCCAGCCGTGCATCACCAAAACCTCAGAGACGATTTTCATGTCGGGCGCTGTTGTTGCCCGGTCGAGAATGCCGTGAAAACTCGCGACGCCGCCGATCTCGACACCCTCGCGCACCAGATCGAGCACCGCCTTGCCGCCAAAGCAATAACCCATCGCGGCGGTGCGTTCCGCGTCCACGAGCTCATGCGATTTCAACGCCTCCAACGCGGCCACCATGCGCGCGGCCAATGTGGCGCGGTCGGCGTCAAGTTTATCCTTGGCGGCATGGGCCTCAGCGGCATCTGTGGTGGTCCAGCCCTGTCCGTAATAGTCGATGGCGAAACCGACATAGCCCAAAGCCGCCAACTCCTGCGCACGGGCTTCTTCGAACTCTGAGCGACCCCGAAACGCAGGGGCGACCATGACGCCGGGGCGCGGACCAGTGAGGGCGTCATCCCAATGGAGCGCGCCGATGAAGGGCCCGCCAATCTCGGGGCCGCCGTAAGTGATCTCAATGCATTGCAGGGCCATGTCGCTCTCCTTTTACGATCGCCTCAAATGTGGCGGATCGGACGGGAGTTGCAAGAGGGGAAGGGAGATCGATGACCAAACGCCAGCGAACCAACACTAGATTGTCAGAGGGGGAGAAGTGGTGGGCGACCCTGGAATCGAACCAGGCATGAGTCTCCTCGGCGGAGTTACAGTCCGCTGCCGCACCTTGCAGCCCGTCGCCCACTTTCACGCTGATCTGTGATCTCTCACCGACCGTTTGCGTTCGTGTGGGCGGTGGATACCTATGGGCGCGAGGGGCGTCAACAGGAAAATTACTTGTTCTTCGAGATTGCCTGCGCCAAGAAGGGCCAGCCACCAGAAACGGGACACCAAAGCCATGAAAAAACCCAAATGGGTCGTCGAAAAAGAGCAAGCAAAGCGCAAGTCTGCGCAGGAAACCGTCTGGCTGTTTGGTTTGCACGCGGTGCGCGATGCGCTGGCGAATCCGGCGCGAGAGAAATTGCGGCTTTTGGTGACGAAAAACGCGATGGCGAAACTTGAGGTGGAGATTGCCGCCTGCGGGATTGAGGTCGAGGAAATCGACCCGCGCAAATTCCACGACCCGCGCAAGTTCGACATTCCTGTGGACCCGACCTCCGTGCACCAAGGCGCGCTTTTGGAGGTCAAACCCCTGAGCTGGGGTTCGGTCGAAGAGGTCTGTCTGGCGAAAGGCGAAGGCCTGCCTTTGGTCGTGCTGCTCGATCAGGTGACCGATCCGCACAACGTCGGTGCGATTCTGCGCTCGGCCGAGGTGTTTGGTGCCGAAGCCGTCATCGCGACCGCGCGTCATGCCGCGCCTGAGACCGGCGCCTTGGCGAAAACTGCCTCAGGTGCGCTGGAGCGTCAGCCGTATCTGCGGGTGCGCAACCTGTCGGAGACCATCGTGAAGCTGCAAGAACTGGGGTTCACCTGTCTGGGCCTCGATGGCGAGGCGGACGAGACCATCGACGAAGCCCTTGCGTCGTTGTCGGATCGTCCCGTCGCTTTGGTGATGGGGGCCGAAGGGCCGGGCTTGCGGGAAAAGACCAAGGAAACCGTCGATAAATTGGTGAAAATCCCCTTCGCGCGCGGCTTTGGCTCGCTCAATGTCTCGAACGCCGCCGCTGTCGGGCTTTACGCCGCTTCTCAACGCTGAAAGCGCGGGGGCAGGCGCGTCCGATTCACGATGCGTTCACGTTTTTCTTACAAACTCTTCCATATCGAGAGTCTCTCCCTATCTCTTCAGGTGAGACGCGCAAGCTGGAACACGCGCGTAGCTCTCACTGTCCCTCGTTCCATACCTTCGCCCGGGCCTTCTGTTCGTCAGAGCCCGGGCTTTTTTCTTTTTGAAAATGCGCTACCTTCATGCTCATGACATATGTTGACCAACTGACCGACGCCGACATCGCCCGCATCCTTGGCGACACGAAAGTGATCGCCCTCGTGGGGGCCTCCCCGAAACCGGACCGCCCGTCTCACAGGGTCGGCACATTTCTGGCCGCGCGTGGCTATAAGGTGATCCCGGTCAATCCGGGACAGGCGGGCAAGGAGCTGTTCGGCCAGACCTGTGTCGCGGCGCTTTCAGACATCACCGAACCGGTCGATATGGTCGATATTTTCCGCAGGTCCGAAGAGGTCGAACATGTGGTCGATGACGCGCTTCATGCGCTTCAAGGTTTGAAATACATCTGGATGCAGCTCGACATCGTCAACGAGAAAGCCGCAGCCCTTGCGCGCGCGCAGGGCGCCGAGGTGGTGATGGATCGCTGTCCGGCGATTGAGATCCCACGGCTGGGTCTTTGATCCCATGAGCTTTGTCGTATTTAACGCGCTGCGTCTGGGGGGTGTCGGCACCATGCGTTTTTTTTCGGCCCTATACGTTGCTGCTCTATTTGCATTCGCAGCGGAGGCTTCGGACTGCAACGATAGAAACAGCCAGTGTACGGAGGTCGTTGGCTGTGTTCTTGGAGCGCCAAACGAAATGTTTTTCGGTGAGGTTTATGGAGTCTCAGATGGAGATTTTGGAGTGATCACGACGAAGGGCGCGCAGTGTCGGGGGGCGTTCGAGAGAACGCAGGAGGGAACTGCAGTGGTCGAAACCGAATGCTCTGATGGCCGCACGGGGAGCGCAGTGTTCGACTATTTCGACCTGAAATCTGGCACAGGCCGCGGTGCTGGTAAGATGTCGGACGGTGCTCAGATCGTTTTTTGGTCGGGAGAGAACTTAAAGGCATATTTCGAGAGCGGGGAGGGGGCAGGATTGTCCGAATTTTCTCGCTGTGCTTCGGATGCGCTTGAGGCGCTGAATGCTGGGGCGACACTCTAAAATACGGGCCAACATATATGGCCGTCGGGTTAGCGCGAGGCCTTTTCCGCAATCCCCGAAAGTCCCTGACGGCGGGCCAGTTCAGTCAGCACATCGTCCAGAGCCACATCGCGCGCGGCCAACATGACCAGCATATGATAGAGCACATCGGCGGCCTCATAGGTGAGGTTTTCGCGGTCGTTCTTCACCGCTGCGATGATCGCTTCTACGGCCTCTTCGCCGAATTTCTCGGCGCATTTCTCCGGCCCTTTGGCGAGGAGTTTCGCGGTCCATGAGGTTTCCGGATCGGCGCCTTTGCGTGACAGGATCACTTGTTCGAGTTCGTTGAGAACGGACATGAGCAGTTCCTTAATTCAGTATTACTTGAGGCGCATGGGGATGCCCTTAGAAGCCATATATTCCTTGGCCTCTTGGATCGTGTAATCCCCGAAGTGAAAGATGGAGGCGGCCAGAACGGCGCTGGCGTGGCCTTCGGTGACGCCTTCGACGAGGTGGTCAAGATTGCCGACCCCGCCCGAGGCGATGACCGGGATGTTCACGGCGTCCGCGATGGTGCGGGTCATGCCGAGGTTGAACCCCGCGCGGGTGCCGTCGCGGTCCATGGAGGTCAAAAGAATCTCGCCCGCGCCCTTGCTTTCGATGAGCTTGGCAAATTCCACGGCATCAATCGGGTGGCCATCTTTATCGAGCGCGGCTTTGCGCCCGCCGTGGGTGAAGATGGCCCATTTGATCGGGTTGCCCTCGGCGTCCCACTCGATGGTTTTCGCATCAATCGCACAGACGATGCATTGGCTGCCGAAGTGATCGGCGGCGCGGGCGATCACGTCCGGGTCGGCCACGGCGGCTGAGTTAAAGGACACTTTGTCGGCCCCCGCCAGCAAAAGGTTGCGCACGTCTTCCGTGGTCCGCACGCCGCCGCCGATGGTCAGCGGCATAAAGCACTGTTCGGCGGTGCGGGTGGCGAGATCGTACATCGTGCCACGGTTCTCATGGGTCGCGTGGATGTCCAGAAAACACAGCTCATCCGCCCCCGCCGCGTCATAGGCCCGAGCGCTCTCGACCGGGTCGCCCGCGTCGATCAGGTCCACGAAGTTCACGCCTTTCACCACACGGCCATCGGCCACGTCGAGGCAGGGGATGATGCGGGTCTTGAGCATGGGGCGCGCCTTTTTGTCTCTCGCCCGAGTCTTTAAAGCGCAAGGGGGTCGGATGCAATGTCAGGTGCCAGGATTTGCACGTGCGATCCGGCGCATGGCGTCCCGCACGATCAGCACGTGAAACGGTTTGACCACCATCAGATAGGCCCGCCCCAGCGCATTGTTGCGATGCACCCAAGTTGCCATATGGATGCGGCCCGCGTCCTGACGGATGCAGATGCGGAAATTCAGATGGGTGTCGTCGGTGCCGATGATCAGCTCATCCGTGCCCTCGTATTCCACCGGAAAAATCGCGCCCTCGCCGCTGTCTGCGGTCTCTGTTTTCAGGCCGAGAGGCTTCACGATCCGATTGCGCAGGTTTAAGAGTGCATCGGCCCAGCCGGGCATGGTCAGGCCGATGTTGGCTGCCTCTCGCGGGGACAGCGCACTTTTGACTGCGTAGCCGTCGATGAAATCGCCGTTTTGCACTTTCGTCCAAAGACGCGAAGTGGAGGGGAGGGAGGTGTGTTGAACCTGTGCCATCGGAACTCTCTGCGTGATGTTAATCGCGTTCACTTAACGGCGAACCATGGCGCAAGGAAAGGGACAGCTTGACGCAGGGTTATTTTCGGCGGGCGCGTCGGATCAGATCCACGACAATCAGGATCATAAGTGCGAGGCCCAAAAGGGTGGCGAGCGGCAAGGTCAAGATCAAGAGCCAGCCTGTCATGAACAACCCGCCAAGCGTGCTGCCCCAGTCATGCCCGTTAACGACGCAAGGATAAACGCCCGCCTCATCTACACGGCAGCCATGGCGCTCTGCGAACCACGACACCCAGATCAACGCCGGGATCGGGGCAAGGCAGAGCGCGATGCCGAGGGAGAGGAGGGCGTAGAGTGCCTTTTTCAAGCCTTCATCACCTTGAGCGCTTCCGCCAGATCAATCGCCCCATCGTAAAGCGCGCGGCCGGAGATGGCCCCGTTCAAAGGCGCACCGCAAGCCTTGAGGTTTTCCAGATCGGCAATCGAGGACACGCCGCCACTTGCGATCACCGGGATCGACACGGCGTTGGCGAGCGCCGCGGTTTCCTCAATGTTCGGCCCCTGCATGGCGCCGTCGCGGTTGATGTCGGTGTAGATGATCGCGGAGACGCCTGCGTCCTCAAAGGATTTGGCCAAATCCGTGGCGTTAACATTGGTCTCTTCGGCCCAGCCCTTGGTCGCGACCATGCCTTTGCGCGCGTCGATGCCGACCGCGACGTGACCGGGGAAAGCCCGCGCCGCTTCGCGCACCAGATCGGGGTTTTCGACGGCCACGGTGCCGAGAATCACGCGCTCCAGCCCTTTGGACAGCCACATCTCGATCGTTGCCATATCGCGGATGCCGCCGCCCAGCTGCGCGGGCACTTTGCATTGTTTGAGAATTTCTTCCACCGGCGCCGCGTTCACCGGTTCACCGGCAAAAGCCCCGTTCAGATCGACAAGGTGCAACCACTCACAGCCCGCTTCGACAAACTCCAGCGCCTGCGCCGCCGGGTTCTCGTTGAACACGGTCGCTTTCTCCATCTCGCCTTTGTAAAGCCGCACGGCATTGCCGTCTTTCAGGTCGATGGCGGGGTAGAGGATCATGGCGCGGGGCTCCTGTCGTGAAATCGTTGCGCTCCCTTTGGCATGATTGCGCAGGAATTGCAAAACCCGCTTTGAGTTGCATGTGCCGCTGCGTTAATCTTGCCTCAAAGCGCCGAACCCGCTCAGGGTAGGGGCATATTTGGGAGGATATAGAATGAAACATGTGATGTTTGCGGCGATTGCCGCGCTTGGTCTCGCTGCACCCGCCTTTGCCGATCCGGTCGAAGGCGTCTGGCAGACCCAAGTCGATGACGGCGCCTATGCGCATATCACCATCGCGCCCTGCGGTGACAAGATGTGCGGCACGATCAGCCGGACCTTCAACAACAGCGGCGAATACAATTCCGCCAATAAAGGCAAGCCCATCGTCTGGGACATGGTCGCACAGGGCGGTGGCGATTATAAGAACGGCAAGATTTGGCAGCCCTCGACGGGCAAGGTCTACAACTCGAAAATGGCGCTCTCCGGCAATACGCTGAAGGTCTCCGGCTGCGTCGGTCCGATCTGCAAAGGCCAGACCTGGAGCCGCGTGCAGTAAGACCTTTCCGTTTCCACTAAAACAAAAGGGGCCTCAAACGGGCCCCTTTTTCATGTCTTCTTCGTGGTAAAAATACTCACATCCTACGGTGCCCAGCCGAGGAAGTTCGACACGATGCGCAGCCCCGCGTGCTGGCTTTTCTCCGGGTGGAACTGCATGCCGATCATATTGTCGCGCGCCACGATGGCGGTGACCTCCTCGCCATAGTCGACATGCGCCAGACGATGCGCCGGGTTGGTGACCTTGAAATGGTAGGAATGTACGAAATAGGCATGATCGCCCTCTGAAATGCCGTCCAGAACCGGGTGCGTGTTCGATATGTGCAAGTCGTTCCACCCCATATGCGGCACTTTCAGCGCCGGATCTGAGGGGGTGATTTTTACCACCTCGCCGCCGATCCAGTCGAAACCTTTGGTTTCTTCGTACTCAAGACCACGGGTCGCGAGCATCTGCATGCCGATGCAAATTCCCATGAAGGGACGGCCTTTTTCGGTCACCACCTCCGAGATCGCTTCGAACAGACCGGTGTAATCGAAAAGCTGTTTCTTGCAGGCCGGAAAGGCGCCGTCGCCCGGCAAGACGATGCGGTCGGCCTTGGCCACCACGTCGGGTTCCGAGGTCACCACGATGGTGCCGGAGCCACGCTCGCGCGCCATGCGCTCAAAGGCTTTATGGGCGGAATGCAGGTTTCCGCTGTCGTAATCGACGAGTGCTGTCAGCATGTCAGTCTCTCTTCAAAACCTTAAAGCGCGCCCTTGGTCGACGGCAGGCTGTCGGCCATGCGCGGGTCGATCTCAAGCGCCATGCGCAGCGCACGGGCGACCGATTTGAACGCCGCCTCTGCGATGTGGTGCGAATTGATGCCATGCAGCTTGTCGATGTGCAGCGTGATGCCGCCGTGGGTCGAAAGCGCCTGAAAGAACTCGCGCACCAACTCGGTGTCAAACGTGCCGATCTTGTCGGTCGGGAAGTCGAGATTCCACACCAGAAACGGTCGCGCCGAGAGGTCGAGCGCGCAGGCGACCTGCGTGTCGTCCATGGCGAGCGCAAAGTGGCCGTAGCGGTAGATGCCCTTTTTGTCGCCCACCGCTTTGACCAGAGCCTGACCGATGGCGATGCCGGTGTCCTCGACGGTGTGGTGATCGTCGATATGCGTGTCACCCTTGGCGCGGATCGTCATGTCGATGAGGGAGTGGCGCGACAGCTGGTCGAGCATGTGGTCGAAAAAGCCCACGCCCGTCTGGTTGTCGTAAATGCCGGTCCCGTCGAGGTTGATCTCGACTGTGATCTCGGTTTCCGCGGTCTTGCGGGTGATGCTCGCCTTACGCATGGAGGCCTCTTGGTTCTGGGTGCTGCGCCCTTATAGGCGCGGGGGCGGGGATTTGTCGAGAAAGCAGTCGCGCGCGTCCTGTGTTGCCCCCATATTGCGCAGCCTCACGGCAGGAAATTGTAATAGACGGGATAGAGCGTGCCCGATGCGTCGCGTTTCGTGCCGGCCACATGGAGCTTTTCGTCGTCGGCAAAAACGATGTCGCTGATCTCCACATCGTCGAAGGTGGCATGGGCGTAGGGCAGCCCTTCCGAATCGACAAAGGCGATGGCGCTATAGCGGCTGTTGTTGCCCCAGTTCCGGATCAAAAGCGCAAAGCGGTCGCCTGTGGTCAGGACCGCCTCCGTGATTTGGGCGCCATCGGAGGCGTTGAAATCGTCACGCGCCAGAAAGACCGTGCGTTCGCGTTGCTGACTGTCGTCTGCCCTGCCTCGGGTCCAAGTATAGAAAGCGTCGCCGGAGTAGCTGCCGTCGCTCTGGCGTTGGCCCTTGAGGCCCGCCAGAGCGCCCGCCACCAGGTGGGTCTCACCCTCGCCAAGCGCGAAAGCGGTGGTGACCATGCCGCGTTTCTCACTGTCTGCTTGGTCGTAGTCGCCCGCCGAGGCGTCATCCATGAGCGACAGCGCGTCACGCCATTCGGTCCAGCCCTCACGGTAGTCATAGCCGCCGTCCACGCGATCATAGGTCTCTTTGACCCAGTAGCTGACGCGGTCGGTGACCGGGCCGCCGCCATTCTGCATTCCTCCGGCCATCATGGTTAGGCTCGAGTCGCGGTCGAGGCGCAGCGAGAGGGTCGAAAGCTCGCGCCTCGGCTGGCCCTCGGGGGTGTCGTCAAACGTGTAGCCACTCCAATCCCCGGAAAGTCCGTCGAACATCACGACTTCTTTCTCTTCCGTGGTGCCAAAATATGTCATTTCGCCCGACGCGAGCCATGCGACGGCAGCGCCTGAGCGGGCCGTGGCGAGGATGAAGCGGTCCTCGTTGATGTCGACACGGTTGCCCAGCTGACCGTCCTTCTCGAGGAGGTAGACAAAGGGCCAAACCGCCTCGTCGTCATAGGCGGCGAAGGCGGCGAAAGATATTCCTCGTCCTCTCGCGTCCATCAGCACATGGGCAGTTTTGACCTTGGTCACCGTACGCGCAGGGGTGGTGTAGCTGTTGGCGGTGGTATCAAAACGGGTGACGAAACCGTGGTCCTCACCGTCGATCCCCGCGAAAAGAACTTTGCCCTGCCCGGAGGTGTCGAGGCTTGTAAAGCGGACGCCCTCGAAGGGGGTGAAGGTGATGGATTTTTCGGCGCGCCGCTCGGGCGTGTTAAGCCAGGCCAGATCGGAGGAGGAGGGGAAGTTGCGGCTTTTCGTGTCGACATCCGCGATCCAGACATAGGCAGCGGTGGCGATCATGCCGATCATGCTCAGCGCGAGGAAGCGGTCCTTCATGGTCCAGCCAGAGGCGTTTGAGGGTTTGTCCTTGTCTGCGCTTTTTGCGGGTTTTGTGCGTTTCCGCTTCGGCTTGGGGTCGGTCTTCGGTTCGCTTTTAGGCTCTGGCTTTTTTTGTGCGGCGGGCTCCGCTTCTGTCGTCGATTTTGTCGTCTCTTTCGGCTTCGAGGTGCCTTCGCGGGCTGCCGCGCCTGTTGCGGACCCAGAGGTGGACCCCGTGGCGGCCCCTGAGGCGGCGCCCGCAGCACCTGCCGCAGCTTCCTCGAAGGTCTCGATTACCAAAAGCATCTGCCGCCGGTCGAGAATGGCATCGACCGGCGGGATCTGGATCACGCGACCGGTTTCTCCCGCCTTGATGCCGATGCGCTTGCCCGTGGCCGTTTCCGCGACGATCACCCGTGTCTCCGCCTCGACCATCGCGCCGATCGTGGTCAGCACCTCCTTGACGCGAATGGGATAGAGCTGTGCCGCTTTCGGCGACATGACGGTTTTGATGGCCATTCGGGGGAACCCTGTTCTTTCGAGCGCTGAAACTGTTGGCGTGCAAAATGCGAGGCATCTTCACACAGCGCAGTTTTCTTTATGGCTTCCCACGGGTCAAGCGTGTGGTCAGATTTAGGCAGAAAAATATGAGTAAAATGGCAGGTTTGCCGGGCGCGGCCGGTTTTGTAGCCGGGGAGGGGCACGGTCGCAGAGGCACCTGACCGGCGGCAAAAAGCGGTGACCCCATTCCTTAAGGAATGGCGTTTCGCAATCTGCAGCTTTGAAGAGAAATTGGAGCGGGCGAGGCGATTCGAACGCCCGACCCTAACCTTGGCAAGGTTATGCTCTACCCCTGAGCTACGCCCGCTCGCGTCCAGCCTGTGCATCGGCTCGGTTACGTGAGGCGGCTGGGTGTGCCGTC